>MGUX01000019.1:4392-21853 GCA_001800185.1 Elusimicrobia bacterium RIFCSPLOWO2_12_FULL_59_9 | reverse complement strand
ATTTCCAGTCTTTTTTTGCGGTTACTGGCGAAGTTGGGCTAGGGCAAACCCGGCGGCCAGCCCCCGTATGAAGGAATTTGTTCTAACGTTGGGAGATTGTCCAGATGGCGGCGGCGGGTTATCCGACGCAAGGCGGCTGGAAGATGCGTTGCGGCGGGCGGAAAGATTGTTTTGAACTTAAATTGAAATGGACCCGTTTATTAGTCATAATGTTTTTATGTCTTCGGCGCCGAAATTGGAGCTTAGGGAAAAGCTCCAGACGCAGCAGCTTCTGCAAAGCCGCCTGGTGGCGACCCGGTGGATTTCCATGACCGAGCCGGAGGTGTCCCGGGAGGTGGCGGAGCT
Organism: Elusimicrobia bacterium RIFCSPLOWO2_12_FULL_59_9; assembly: GCA_001800185.1. Taxonomy (GTDB): domain Bacteria; phylum Elusimicrobiota; class Elusimicrobia; order O2-12-FULL-59-9; family O2-12-FULL-59-9; genus O2-12-FULL-59-9. The sequence goes on along the minus strand of MGUX01000019.1, from coordinate 21,508 downwards.
TGAATCGGACCCCCTCTTCCAGCAGCTCTTGCACGGCTCCTCCAGCGGGCCGTCGCTGCTGCGCCGCAGCCGTTGGCCGGCCTCCAGCCTGCACCCCGGTTTCTATGAACTCAAGGAGAACATCGCGGCCGCCACGGACTCCGCCGATATTCACGATATTCTGGAGAAGCATAAAGGATTGATGCGGCTGATCCGCCGCATAGGCCGGGACGCGTTTGAAAAACACTTTCTTTACGCCGAGGAGACAAAACCCCTGCCGGAGCTCTGCGCCCAGCTCAAACTGACGGAGCCGGAGGGGAAGCGCATCCTGGAGCTGGTGCTGGAGGTGGGGGCGCGCTCGGAGTTTTTCCGCCCCTCCAGCGTTTCCAAGACGGCGGGTCTGCATTACCACTGCATCGCGCGCGTTGAGAAGGACCTGCGCGACCCCGAGACCATTTATTTTCAATTCTTGGCGCCGCATTGGGCCCGCGGCCGCTATGAGGTGCTCTATGAGCAGTTGGAGGATTGGAAGCAGAAGAAGGGCCTGACGAGCGCTCAAAAGCGCCGCCTGCGCTCCCTGCTCAAAAAAATCGAGCTGCTCAATTTGCGCCAGGACACTTTGTTCCAAATTCTTTCCCGCATCATCGCGGTTCAATCCGCCTACCTTCAGAGCCGGCTGGATTTCCGGCGGCGCCCGCTGAGTTTGCGGGAGCTCGCCAGGCGCATCGGGGTGGCCCCGAGCACGGTCAGCCGTTCGGTGGGCCGCCGCTCGGTGGAGCTCCCCTGGGGAGAGGAGATTCCTCTCAAAAGACTTCTGACCCAGCAGCGCGCGGTGGTCCTTTTAATCCTTTCCCATTGGCTGGAGCAGGGGGATATTCAGCCAGGGGTCACCGATGACCAGCTCATGCGCCGGCTCGCCGATGAAGCGGGCATCAACGTGTCGCGCCGCACCGTCAACCAGTGCCGGCATAAGCTGGCTTGGGACAATTTCGCGCGTCACTAGGCCTCGATGCTCAGCTTTCTCACCGAAGAAAATCAGGCCGCCAGGGACACGGCCCGGGAATTCGCCTCCTCCAAGCTCCGCCCGGCCGCTCAGGAGATAGAACAATCCGGGCGCCTGCCCGCCGAGCTGTTCAGGGAACTCGGCCGCCTGGGACTTTTGGGGCTTGCGGTTCCGCAGGACTACGGGGGCTCCGGGGGCAGCTTCCTTTCCTGCGCTCTGGCCATGGAGGAGCTCTCCCGCGCCTCCGCCGCTCTGGCCCTTTCTTATGGAGCGCACGCCTTTCTCTGCGCCCACAATCTCTATGCGCGCGGCGGCGAGGCGCAGCGGCGCAAGTACCTTCCCAAGCTGATGTCGGGCGAATGGATAGGGGCTTTCGCCTTGACCGAGCCGGAGGCGGGCTCGGATGCCGCCGCGCTCAAAACGCGGGCGGTGCGCCGAGGGGACCGTTATATCCTCAACGGCTCAAAGACTTTCATCACCAACGGCTCGGCGGCGCAGATTTTTCTGGTGTTCGCGCGCACCCAACGCGGAAGTGGGCGGGGCGCCTTGAGCCTATTCATCGTCGAAAGGGATTTTCCAGGATTTGCGGTGGGCAAAGACATTCCCAAGCTCGGCACCTGCGGATCCCCTTTGTCGGAGCTCCATTTCAGCGATTGCGAGGCGCCCGCGGAAAACCTTCTGGGCGAGGAAGGCGGAGCCCTGGCTTATATGCGCCGCGGACTCGACATGGAGCGGGCCGTGTTTTCCGGCATGGCCGTGGGCATCGGCCAGGCCGCTTTGGACTACTCCCTGAGCTACGCCATGCGGAGGCGGCAATTCAAGCGGCCCATTTCGAGCTTTCAATTGATCCAGGAAATGCTGGCGCAGATGGCGACTGAAATCGAGGCCGCCAGGCTTCTGACCTGCCAGGCGGCCTGGAGGCTGGATCGGAACATGGAGGCTTCGAAATGCGCCTCTTTTGCCAAGCTCTTCGGCGCCCAGATGGTTTTGAGGGCCACTCAGTGGGCGGTGCAGATTCTGGGTGGTTACGGCTTCACCCGGGAATGTCCCGTGGAAAGGTTTTACCGGGACGCGGCGCTCTCCGGCATCGGCGGCGGAACCTCCCAGATTCAGACGCTCATCATCGCCGGCGAGCTTATCAAGGAAGCCCTGCGCGAAACCAAAAAACCATGAGTCCGGCGGCCGGAGATGAAATTTTGGTTTTCGAAAGCCGCATCCAGATTCCTTACCGCTGGTCGGCGGGAATCCTGGGAACCCGCTTTTTCATGGCCCTTAAGGAAAAAAAACTTCTGGGGAGCCGCTGCCCCGTTTGCGGGAAAGTTTATCTCCCGCCGGTTCAACACTGCGGAAACTGCTTCGCGGCTTGCGAGGACCGCTGGGGAATCGGGCCCCAAGGAAACTTGGTCTCATTCACCCAGGCGCTTTACAAGAGTCCCGCGCAACCCGCGCAAAATCCGATCTACGGCCTCATCCGTCTTGACGGCGCCGACACCGCTCTGCTGCACCTCGTGGGCGAGGTCTCGCCCAGCGACCTTAAAATCGGGCTGCGGGTGGAGGCCGTATTTGCCGAGCGCCCCTCCGGAGGGCTTTTCGACCTCCGCTATTTCAGGCCCATCCGCTGAGCTATGGAACGCGTCGCCGTGATCGGTGTGGCTCAGACTGTTTTTGAGGCCCGCAAGGAGGCCGAGACCTACGCGGACTTGGTTTATGAGGTCGCCGACCAGGCCCTCAAGGATGCGGGCATGGACATCTCGGAGCTGGGAAACATCGTCACCGCATCCAACGATTTTTTGGACGGCCGGACAATTTCCAGCATGGCCGTCGGGGACGCGGCCGGAGCCGCTTTCGGCGGGGGCCTGAATATTTCCACGGTCGAAGGCGACGGCGCTTTCGCCGCCTTCTACGGGCTGAGCCGGATTCTTTCCGGCGGATACTCGACCACCTTGGTGACGGCCCACTCCAAGTCTTCCGAAGGAAACCCGCTCCTTATCAGCAACGCCTGCTTCGATCCGGTCTATGAGCGCGCCCTCGGTCTGGATTTTATCTCCGCCGCGGCGCTTCAGGCCCGGGTTTATATGGAGCGCCGCGGCTTGAGCGAACGCGACTTGGCCGAGGTGGTGCGCTTAAATCGGGCCAAAGGCGTTCTCAATCCCCATGCCCAGGTCCGCCGCGAAATTTCGATCTCGGAGGTCCTGGCTTCAAAGCCGCTGGCGCCGCCCATCCGGGAGCTGGACGCCGGCCCTCTTTCGGACGGAGCCGCGGCCGTCATTCTGGCAGGCGAGGATTTTGCCCGTCGGCGTTGCTCCAACCCGGTTTGGATCGAGGGCGTCTCGCTTTGCGCCGACGCGCGCATGACCGATAGACAACTTTGGGAATCGGCGGCCCTGCGCAAGGCCGCGCAAGCGGCCTACGGGATGGCCGGCATTGCAAATCCTTCGGACGAAATCGACGTTGCGGAAATTTACGCGGCCTTTTCATATCAAGAGCCCCTGTGGCTGGAGGAACTCGGCCTCGGCGCCATGGACAAAAGCCGCGTGAACCCGTCGGGAGGCTGTCTTTGCGCTCATGCCCTGGTCAGCGCGGGTCTGGTGCGCGTTATCGAAGCCGTCCTTCAGCTTCGCGGCAAGGCGGCCAATCCGGCGCCGGAGCCCCGAAGGGCTCTGGCCCATGCGCAGAGCGGTATTTGCGGCCAATCCCACTGCGTCTGGATTCTTGGAAAAAACTGATGGCCAAGCGCGTGGCGATCGTCGCGACGGGGCAAACGGAGCATGCGGCCAACCGCTGGGACGCGACCGGCGGCGAGCTCATCGGCGAGGCAGTGCGGCGAGCTTTGGAAGACGGCGGGCTCCGGCGCGAGGATATCGATGGCGTGATCGTGGGCAACATGGACCACTTCGAGGGGATCAATGGCGTCGAGCATTGGTCCATCGACGCCAACGGAGGGCTTCTTAAGCCGGTTCTCAAGCTCACCACCGGAGGCACGACCGGCAGCACGCTGGCCGTCGCCGGATACCACTTGGTGGCTTCGGGGCTTTTCGAGAGGCTTTTGGTCGTCGGTTGGGAGAAAAACTCCGAGTCAGACACGACCGGCGCGATCACCACCGCCTTTGACCCGGTATGGGATCGCCTCGTCTTTGCCGGAGCCGTGTCGGGGCTGGCGGTGGAGGCCTCCGTCTACATGCGGCGCTTCGGGGTGACGGAGAAGGACGCGGCGCGGGCGGCCGTGCGCGACCGCAGGCATGCGCTCAATAATCCCCATGCCCATCTGCGCAAAGAGATCAGCGTTTCTCATGTCCTTGACTCGCCCATGCTGGCCGACCCCATCAAGGCCCTGGATATGTGCCCGCGCTCGGATGGGGCCTGCGCCGTGGTCTACGCCTCGGAGGACGCGGCGGAAAAGATATGCCCCAGGCCCGCCTGGATTCTGGCGACCGCCACCCGGCACTTATACTCCTATCTGGGAGACGTGCAGCTTTATCCGCTCAAGTCCCTGGAGGCGGCGTCCGGCGAAGCTTACCGGAAGGCCGGAATCCGGGAGCCTCGTAAGGAAATAGACGTGATGGAGCTCTACACTCCCTATTCCTTCGCCAACCTCTCGTGGATGGAGGCCTTGGGCTTGGCCGGACCGGGCCAAGCCGCCCGGCTCATTTGGGACGGCGCGACGGATATGGGCGGCGAACTGCCCGTCAATCCTTCGGGCGGAGTGCTCTCGACCAACCCCATCGGCGCCACCGGACTCATCCGCGCGGCCGAGTGCGCGTTGCAGATCATGGGCCGGGCGGGAGCGCGGCAGGTGCCGGACGTGCAGGTCGCCCTGTCAACTGGATTCGGCGGCTGCATGTGGTCCGACCTCCTGATTTATGGCAGACATAAACCGGCTTAATCGGCGGGATGTTTTGGTCTTCGCCAGCGGCGGGGCGTTTCAACCCTACCGTTACAGCGTGGGCCGCGCCGGCAGCCGTTTTTTGACCGAACTGCGCGACCACGGCCGCTTTCTGGGACTCCGCTGTCCGGGCTGCGGCAGGGTCTATGTGCCCCCGCGCCCTGTCTGCGGCCCGTGCTACCGGAAAATGGAGGAGTGGGCGGAGGTGGGCCCGCTGGGGACTTTGACGGCCTTCACCGTGCTGCGCTTCGCCTTCATCGATCCTGAAACCGGGCTAAAGAAGCCGGTGCCCTACGGCTACGGCTTCATACGTCTGGATGGGGCTGATACCGATCTTCAGCATTTCTTGAGAATCGATCCGAAGCGTCCGCCGAAAATCGGCATGAGACTGCGGCCGGTTTTCGAGAAAGAGCGCTGCGGCCGCCTGAGCGACATTCGGCATTTTGAACGGGAGGACACGCCATGAGCATTTATTTCGAGGAATTCGCCCTGGGACAGAAATTCAACAGTCCCCGCTCTTTCGAGATTCAGGAAGACACCATCCGCCGCTTCGCGGACCTCTCCGGCGACAAAAACCGGCTGCATCTCGATGAGGACTTCGCGCGCAGGACCCCGTTTGGAGGCCGCATCGCCCACGGGCTATTGGGGCTGTCTCTAGCCAGCGGCCTGCTCCACGAAATCGGGATCATCCGGGAAACCGTGCTGGCCTTCACGGGCCTTGAATGGAAATTCAAGGGGCCGATTCGCATCGGCGACCGGGTGTCGGTGCGCATGGAGGTGGCGCGCTTGAAGTCGCTGGGAGCGCGCGGAGGAATCGTGGTTTTTAAAACCGAGCTGCTCAATCAAGACGAGGCGGCGGTGCAGGAGGGCAGTTGGTCCATGCTCGTGCGCCGCAAGGAATAAAGATGGAGGGTCTAACTCTGCCGGAGCTTCTGCGCCTCAGGGCGCAGGACCGCCCCGAGGCGCAGTTTCTTTTTTTTGATCGCGAGGCATGGAGCCGGGGCGAGTTGGACCGGGCCTCCGACGGGGCGGCCGATGAGCTCCTCCGAGGCGGCGTCCGGGCGGGCGACCGCGTCGCCCTGCTGTTGCCCAACTGCCCGGAGTTCATCATTTATTTTTTTGCCGTCCTGAAAGCGGCCGCGGTCGCGGTTCCGGTCAACCCGCTGCTTAAGGAGCCGGAGATCGGTTATATCCTGAGGAACTCCGGAGCCAAGGTTCTGGTGTCGGAGGCCGGAAAGGACTCCTTGATCGGAGCGCTGAGGGCCCAATGCCCGGACTTAAACCATGTCCAAAGTCTGGCGGCGGGGCAACCTAAAAAAGACGTTCTGAGCCGTTTGGGCCGGGCCGCTTCCGCCCCTCATCCCGCCGATCCAGAAGCGCCGGCCGCCATCATCTACACGTCCGGGACGACGGGCTTTCCCAAAGGGGCGGTCCTCTCCCACCGCAACTACCTTTTTGACGTGGAAAATTCGGTGGAGGCCATCGGGATGGATGAAAATGACCGTTTCTTGTGTTTTTTGCCGCTTTTCCACGTCAACGGGCAAGTGGTGACCCTGCTGTGTCCGCTTTACGCCGGAGGCAGCATGGTGCTTATGGGGCGGTTTCAGCCCAAGGAGTTCTTTGAGCTTCTCGCTGGGCATCGCTGCACGGCCTTCAGCGGCGTTCCCTCCGTCTATTCCGTGCTCTTGAGCCTTCCGGAGACCGGGCGCTACGACCTCTCGTCGCTGAGGTTCTGCATCTGCGGAGCCGCCCCCATGCCGGTGGAGGTTTTTCAGCGGTTTGAGGCGAAATTTAAGGCCCATATTCTGGAGGGTTACGGCCTTTCGGAGGGGACTTGCGTTTCATCCATCAATCCCCCGCCGCCTGGAAAAAGAAAGGTGGGCTCCATCGGCCTGCCGCTCAAGGGCCAGGCGATGCGAATCGTGGGCGAGGACGGCGCGGAGCTTGAAGCCGGCCGGGTGGGCGAGATCGCCGTGTCGGGCGAAAACGTCATGAAAGGTTATTGGAACGACTCCAAGGCTTCTTCTGAAACCCTTCGGGGCGGGTGGCTGCATACGGGGGACCTGGGCTGCCGGGACGAGGAAGGCTACTTTTTCATAGTCGGGCGCAAAAAAGAGATGATCATTCGGGGAGGCGAGAACGTCTATCCGAAGGAAATCAAGGAAGCCCTCTATAAAAACCCCAAGATCGCCGAAGCGGCGGTGGTGGGGCTGCCCGACAGGCGGTGGGGAGAGGAGGTGGCCGCCTTCATCGTGCTCCGGCAGGGCTGCGCCTCGAGCGCCAAGGAGATAGTGGAGGCACTGCGCGAGCGCGTGGCCGATTTTAAGCTGCCCCGCCGGGTTGAATTCGTGACCGAACTGCCGAAAACCGCCACCGGAAAAGTGCAAAAGCACAAGCTCCAAGAGGCCTATCGGCAAGGCTGAAACTAAATCCCGCCGCCTTCGTCTGAGCCTCCCGAATCGGCCCGCCGAAAGTTAAGCGTTATTTAAGCGCCTGTTAAGGTTTTCTAAAGCCGCATGCGGTATCTCTTTAGCATGCGAGCGGCATCTCAAAACCGAGGTGGGAGAAGCGCAATGAAACCAATAGACGGGAGAAAATTAAGAGGGGCGGCGCTTCTTCTGGCCTTGATTTTTGCCTTGACGGCCTCCAGGGCCGCGGCGAATTTAAGCCGGCCCACCGGCGGCGGCGATGAAAACCGCGTCGAAGACAAGCTTTCCCAATCTCGAAGGGCCGTGGAGCTCAATCCACGCGACGCCGACGCGCATTACAACTTAGGCATCGCCTTCTATGACCAAGGGCGTCTGGAGGAGGCAATCCGGCACTACCGCAAGGCCCTAGAGATCGCTCCGCGATACGCCACCGCGCATGTCAACCTCGGCATCGCCTTTTATGACCAGGGGTATTTGGACGGGGCTGTTCTTCATTTCCGCAAAGCTCTGGACATCAATCCGCGCTATGCCGATGCGCACTACAACTTGGGCATCGTCCTGGAGGAGATCGGCCCCCTGAACGAAGCGATAGCTCATTACAAGAAAGCCGTGGAGTTAAATCCGGATCACGTCATGGCCTACATCAACCTGGGGCTGGCCCTCTATCGCCAGGGCCGCTTTGACGAGGCCATATCGCATTACCGCAAAGCCCTGGAGATCAACCCGAGATACGCCACCGCTCATCTCAATCTTGGGGTTTCGCTCAATGAAAAAGGGCGCCTTGACGAGGCTATTTCGCATTACCGCAAAGCCGTGGAGATCAACCCGCAGGAACCCAAGGCCTATTACAACCTGGCCACGGTCTACGAGCAGAAGGGAGAGATTCAAAAGGCGATCAAACATTTTCAGAGGAATTGCGACCTCGGGGACAAGGACGGCTGCGACAATGCGCTGAAATTGGCGCGGCCACCCATGGGCCGTTAGGCCTATGGCCCCCTGGGTCGGAAGGCACCTGCGGATTGACCGGCGCGCGTTATAATGAATGGAGAGGCTAAGATGAAGAGATCACTGACGATCATTGCAAGCGTCCTCCTATGCGCCGGGCTTGTCTCCGCACAAAGTTCGGTCAACCTGCTCAATAAACCGCAAGAATCCGACTTCCAACTGGGCGAAGTGTACGCCTTCCCCAATCCGGCCAAATCGACGGGCAAGACCACGCTGCACATCGAGGCCGGCGTCGCCGATGAGGTGGAGATACGCATCTACGACGCCTCCGGGGGAATCGTCCACCAGACGCGCCTTTTGGAAAACCCGCGGAGAATCCAGGGGCTATACGCCTATGAGTACGACTGGAGCCTCTCGGGGATTGGAAGCGGAGTCTATTTCTTTGTGGTGGCGGCTAAGAAAGCGGGCCGGTCGGACTTGATATCGATGGGCAAGTGCGCCGTCATCAAGTAACTCCGCGGCCAAGCGCCGCGAGGTGCCGGTGCGGGAACTGACGCATGCCATCGCAACAGCCGACCGCGGAACGCCGCTTATTGCCGGCAATGATGAGGGCCCTCGCCGGCGGCATCCTCAACAATTTTGAAGGTTTATTCGTTTTGTTCACGCTGGTGGTCATCGGCGTGATTTTGTATTTCATCGACCAAAAGATATCCTTCCTGAACTTCTTCTTCCTGCCGGTCCTCATCGCCGGCTATTTCATGAACACCCGCAGCGCCCTGCTGGGCGCTCTGCTGTCCATCGCCTGGGTGACGTTTTTTATCGTCCTCGACCCCCTCTCGTTTTCGCAGGAAATGAGCGGCATGGGCATTTACATGCATATTCTAATTTGGGGCTGTTTTCTGATCCTCACCGGCGTCATGGTGGGCAAGCTCAACGAGCAGCTCCACGCCCGCTACCAAAAAGCCTGCCAGAGCCTCGATCAACTCAGCGACCTGCAGAAGCTTTTAAGCGAGTCCAACAAGCGCCTGGAGGAGAAGCAGACGGCCTTGGAGGTGACCAAGGAGCGGGTCAAATCCGTTCTATACGCCACGATGGACCCCTACGTGGCCAAGCTGATCATCGACCGGCGGCTGCGCGACGAGAAGCGCCCTCTGACGGTTTTGTTCGCCGATTTGGCTGATTTCACGAAGATGACGGAGGACCGTCCGCCGGAAAGCGTTATCGAGGATTTAAACGCGCTTTTTTCGGCGATGGACCCGATTCTGGCGCGGTTTAAAGGGCATTTAGACAAGTTTTTGGGAGACGGTCTGATGGCCGAGTTCGGCACCCCCTACGCGGCGCGCAACCATCCGCTCTTGGCGGTGCTGGCCGCGCTGAGGATGCAGGCGCGCGTGGGCAACCGGCAGTTTCCTTTCAAAATGCGCATCGGCATCGCCAGCGGCCCGGCCTTGATCGGCCTGCTGGGCTCGGAGAACCGAAAAAATTACACGGCGGTGGGCGATACGGTGAACTTGGCGGCTCGCCTTCAGGCCTTGTGCCCGGTCGGGGGGGTTTGCGTCAATGAGGAAACCTATTCGTTCATCCGCCGCTGGTTTCATATCCGCCAAATTCGCAGCGGCTTGAGCCATGAGGAGGTCCGCAATCTGGAGGCGCGCCTGGAGTTTCTGGCCGATGCCGTCGAGCACGCGCCGACGGCCAAGCTTTGCTTGGAGGCGGCCAATGTCTGCTCGGAGCTTGGGGATATGCACCGGGCGTTGCGCTATCACCGTCAGGCGATGGAGCTCGATCCCTCCCAGCGCCAACCCATCGAGAGGGCGGTGGCGGCCGCCCTCCTGACCGGAGAAGACCGCAGGTTCGTCACGGTCAAGGGAAAAAAAGAGCGGGTCGCCGCTTATGAAGTGATCGCGCTCAAGGATCCGCTCCAGGACCGGGTCGGCCTGCCCGCCGGGGCCATAGAGATCTATAATCGATTTTCAGCCGAAGTGGGCCTGCCGGTAGAGTCGGTGATGTCGATAGAAGCCCTGGAGGGCACGCTGGGGCACTCTCAGGTGGCGGCCGCGCTTTCCGCGGCGACGGCCGATGCCATGGGCTTGGACGAGCGCCAGGTTCGCGCGGCCTTTATGGCGGGCTATTTTCACGACCTAGGCAAGCGCAACGTGCCCGAACATCTGCTTCAATGCGAGGACCAGCTTCAAAGGCTTCCCCTTCCGGACCAGACGCTCATCAAAGCCCATGTCCGCGAGGCTGAGAAAGTTTTGGCCGAACTCCAGATTCCCGCCGGTCCGGAAGTCATCGAGGCGATCCAACAGCACCATGAGCGCTTCGACGGCTCGGGATATCCGCAGGGGCTTAAGGACGGGCAGATATGCCTGTTGGCCCGCGTCTTGCATATCGCCGACACTTACGAGTCGTTGACCTCCTGGCGGCCCCATCAGGAGGCGTGGACGCCCGCCGCGGCGCTTATGGATATCGAGCGCAGCGCCCGGGAGGGCCTATTTGATCCCCGCATCGGAGAGGTGTTTCTCAACGTCATGAAAGAGGTCCGCTAACCCAGCGCTCCTAAAACGGCAGAAGCGATTTATAAGCCTCGCGGCCATGGACGCGGGGTTTTTTTGTCGAAAATGTGGTATTCTAGAAATTGGTGTCCGTCGCCATGAAAAAGTGCGCTTTTTGCGCGGAAGAAATTCAGGATGAGGCTGTCAAATGCAGGCACTGCGGCGAAATGCTTGGGGATGCCCGCAAGCCGCCGTGGTATTTAAGGCCGGGATTTCTCTTGCTGGCGTTTCTATGCGTGGGGCCGCTGATGCTGCCGCTGGTGTGGCTGCATCCCGGCATGGGCCGGGCGAAAAAAGCGTATTACACCTTTTTGATCGCCGCCGTCTCCGCCGTTCTGGGGTGGGCGGCGACGCGTTCCATCTCTCATCTTCGCGATTACTATAACCTGATGAATTCGCTTTAAAAAGTATCCAAGATCGTTAAAGAGGGAGGTCTCTGTGGGCAAGAAAATAGATTGTTCCAAGGTGAATCCGGCTTCGGGATGCGGGCACGTGGTCCGCGGCAAAGACGTTGAGGAAGTGTTGAAAAAAGCCGCCGCCCACGCCGAAGATCACGGCATGAAGCCGACGCAGGAACTGCTGGACAAAGTCAAATCGTTCATCGAGAACGAATAGCGGGTGAGGGCGCATTTGGATCGGGGCCGGGCTTTGGTCTTTGACGAATTCTGGAAACCGGCGCCGATGACTACGTCATCAAACCCTTTGAACCGGAGTTCGTCAAGCGCCGCGTCGCCACGTTGTTCATGAGAACCGCGCAGAACGCGTAACCGCCCTCCCATCCCATTCTATCCGCCATACCGCCCGTCGATATCCTCCGGGGCATTTCCACTCGCCACAACCCCACAGTCTTGATAAAATGCCGGGCGCTGTATATAATGGTTAAAAGAGGCTATGGAAGCGAAAGCTAAAACGATTTTGGTGGTTGACGATGAGCGGGTCATCCGCGAGATGCTTCGGCGCACGCTGGAGGCGGCGGGTTATGCGGTGACGGTGGCGGCGGATGGAGAGGAGGCGATGGAGTCCATCCGGGGACAGAGGCCCGACATGATCTTGCTGGACCTCGTCTTGCCGAAAAAAAACGGTTGGGAAGTGTGCTTGGAGGTGCGCCGCAGGTGGGCTTCCCTCAAAATCCCCGTCATCATTCTTACAGGCACGTCGCTGGAGCAGGCCCGGCAATCCAAAATCGGGGCCGACGATTATTTGAGCAAGCCTTTTCAAAGCGAGGAATTAAAGACCCGCGTCGCCGCTCTTTTCCAGAAATTCGCGGATGAGAAAAAAGCGGAGCCGCCCAAGCCGTGATTTGAGCGTTTTTTTCCGTCCGCCGGACATCCGCTGTTCTCGTTTCCCCAACGCATGAACAAAGAGGAAATTCGCAGGAAGTACGACGCCCTTGCCGCTTGGTATGACCTGCTGGTGTCGATCCCGGAAAATATGGCGGGCGCCGGAAAGCTTCGCCGAAAGCTTTTGGCGCGGGCGCGCGGAGACGTCCTGGAAATCGCCGCCGGAACCGGGCGCAGCTTGAGCTGCTTTCTTCCGGGGTGTCGATTGACGGCCGTTGATCTGAGCCCCAAAATGCTGGCCGTCGCCCGCCGCCGCGCCGGCCGCCTTGGGTTGGAGGTTCGATTCCGGGAGATGGACGCCGAGGCCCTGGATTTCCCGGACGCGAGTTTCGACACGGTGGTAAGCTGCCTGGGCCTGTGCACCTACTTAGATCCGCTGGCGGCGCTGCGGCAGATGGCGCGGGTTTGCCGTCCCGCCGGGCGCCTGCTGCTTCTCGAGCATGGATTAAGCGACCGGCCTTGGCTGGGCCGGCTGCAAAATCAATGGGCCGATAGGCATGCCAAGGCTCTCGGCTGCCGGTGGAACCGCGAGCCTCTGGATTTGCTGAGGCGGGCCGGCCTTAGGCTTCTGGCCGCGGAGCGCGCTTTTTTTGGAGTTTTTTGCCTCATCGAAGCCGCCCCGGGCGGCGAAGTCCAGAGGCTATTGGAGGCCGGGCATGCTGCCTAAATTTTTCTTTCTGACAGGTTTGCTGGCGGGATGGGGTGCCCCCTCTGGGGGACCGCCGGTCCCCGGAGTTCCTCGGAGGGGGCTGGCGGTTGATTTTTCGCCGGCCATTGCCTCCGAGGCGCCCCGGGGACCCCTTGCCTCTGGCAAGGGACGAGGGGAGCAGCAGTGGCGCGTGTCGCCGGGGGCTCCCGGCGCGGTGACGGCCGAGACCGTCCAAGAAGCCGTCGATCTTCTCAAGGAGTTGGTGGCTCTTGACACGACCAACCCTCCCGGAGACGAAATCAAAGCGGTCGAACATATAAAACCATTATTGGAGCGCGACGGCGCGGAAGTCCGCGTCTTTGAGTCCGCGCCCAAGCGCGGCAATCTGTGGGCCCGGGTCAAAGGCCGGGGGAGCGCGAAGCCTTTTTTAATCACGGCGCATTTGGATGTCGTCGGAGCCAAAAAGGAGGGGTGGGAGTCCGATCCTTTCAAAGCGGAGGAGCGCGGCGGCTACCTTTACGGCCGGGGCGTGCTCGATGACAAGGCCATGGCCGCGGCGGGCGTCACCGTGCTGCGGCTTCTCGCCAGGAGCATGGCGCCCCTGGAGAGGGACGTGGTTCTTTTCCTGAGCGCCGATGAGGAGGCCGGCAGCGGGCAGGGGATGGCGTGGATGCTTAAGAACCATCCCGAGCTGCTGGAGGCGGAGGCCGTTTTGAACGAAGGCGGCCGCATCGTCATTGAAAACGGGCGCATCACGCACGCGGCCGTGCAGAATTATGAGAAGCTGTATTTGGACGTCGCGCTGAGCGCCGAGGGACCCTCCGGCCACAGCTCGATGCCTCGGCCCGGCGACGCCATCACTCGCCTGAGCCGGGCGGTGGCGCGCGTCGGGGCGTATGAGTTTCCAGTGCGCCTCAATCAGGTCACGCGCGCTTATTTTTCGGGTCTCTCCAGACTGCCGGCGCATCCGCTCGGCAAAGAGTTTTCTATGCTTGTGTCCCGCAAAAGGGGCCCCGCTTTTCGCGAGGCCGTGCGCAAAATCACGAGCGACCCGGCTTACAACGCCGGTCTGCGCACGACGTGCGCGCCCACCGTGGTCCAGGCGGGTTTCAGGAGCAACGCAATTCCCTCCAGCGCCCGAGCCGACGTCAACTGTCGCGTTCTTCCCAACGACGATCCCCGCAAGATCGTGGAAAAGCTGCGCGAAGTGATCGGGGACCCTGCGGTGAAAGTAAGCGCCGGTCAAGCGGAAAAGCCGGCCTTGTCGCCCGAAGACCACCCTTTTTTCAGGTGCGTGCGCTCCGTCTTGGGAGAGATGGCTCCCGGGGCCGTCACGGCGCCTTACATGTCCGCCGGCGCGACCGATTCGCGGGAGCTGCGCCGCCGCGGACTGAACGCCTATGGTCTGGCGCCTTTTCCGGTGACCTTGGGCGACGAGGGGCGCATGCACGGCGACAACGAGAGGCTGATGCTTTCGAGCGTCAGCTTTGGGCTTGAATTCTTATACCGCCTCACGGTGCGTTTCGCGGCCGCGCCGGTCCCTTCGGATGCGCTCCGGGGACCGTAGGGCCTACGGCGGCCTAGGTCCTTTGACGGCCTTCTTTTGGGTCTAAAGATGCGTGTCTGGAGCGGGACAGGCTTGATACAATAGATTGGTGAGGCCGATTCAATTCACCCGGAGGCGCCCCCATGCATAAATTTTCCAGCGTTATGGTATCCGCCGCGCTGTTTGTCGGCGGGTTTGCCGCCAAGGCCGGCGCGAGCGAGGGCGCCGAAGGCATTCTCGCTCGGCTAGCCCGCGCCGCCCAGCAGGCGGCGATGGGCGGAATTTCCCTGCAAGGAAGGCTCCGTTCTATCCCAATTCCGTTTGATTCTGATTTTGAAGGCCGAGAGCGCCGCGGCGCGTCCGCGCGGGGAATCGCCTGCCAGCAGGCCGCCGATATGGCGATTTCGGCCTACTTGGAATATGGAGAAGCTCTAAGGGATATGGAAGCAGTCAGCGACGAATTATTTGCGCAGGACCTATGGAGCGGTCTGGACCCCTCCGATAAGGCGCGAGCCGAAAAAAGCTACGCCGAATATATGGAAAGTTTTTCATGGGGGGAGCGCGGCGTACTTTTCCTCTATAGCGATTTTGAGCGCATGGGCGATTTAAGAGCCGTCATACATCTAGCGGAAGACCGGGAAATCGGCATTGCGGGCGATTTAAAGGATCATTTCGGCGAAGATTTTGTCCGGCCCTATCGAGATTCGCGCGCTTTCAGATCCGTTCACATTAGGCCGTGCCGGGTTTGACGGGCCTTTGCGCCTCCGGAACCCGTCATTTTTTTCAATTTGCTATAATGTAGGGCTTTCTGAGAAGGACAAGGCCCCATGGTCAAACGTTTCGTCACGGGACTCATCGACAATCTTAACAGCGCTTATTTGAAGGCGCGGCCGCTGGATCCGGGGATATTCAACAAGCCTCCCAACTGGACCTCGCTCATCGGCCCGCGCCCCCAGACGCGCGCCGGCTTGGAAACCCTTTCAGCCCATCTGGCGGCGGCCGTCCGCCGCTCCCGGCGCTACCTTTTGAGCCGCCAGGACGCGCGATCGGGCTTTTGGTGCGCCGAGCTGCGGGCGGACACCACGCTGGAGTCCGACACGATCATGCTTCTGAACCTGATCGGCCGCGGGGCTTCTCTTAAAGTTCCCCGTTTGGCGACCTTCATCCTGAAAAATCAAAATCCAGACGGCGGCTGGCCGATTTACCGCAACGGTCCCTCCGACATCTCGGCGACCGTCAAGGCCTACTGGGCGCTCAAATTCGCCGGTTATGGCCCGGACTTTCCGGTACTGGCCAAAGCGCGCGCCAGAATCGCTCAACTGGGCGGCATCCACCGGGTCAACACTTACTCCAAGTTTTACATGGCCATGTTCGGCCTCTATGACTGGCGAGGCGTCCCTTCCATCCCTCCGGAGATCGCGCTCTCTCCCACGTGGTTCTATTTCAACATCTATGAGATGTCTTCTTGGTCGCGGACGATCGCCGTTCCGCTGGCCATCGTTTGGGCCAAGAAGCCCCGCTTTCCATGCCCGCCGCAAGCGCGCTTAGACGAGCTCTTCCCGGACGCGCGCCGCGGCGTGCCGTTGAGCGATCTTTTCGACGCCCGCAAAACCGTTTCGTGGACGAATTTTTTTCTAAGCATCGATTCGTTGCTCAAGCTGGCCGACGCCGTCGTCCCTTTTTCCCTGCGGCGCATGGCTTTGGAATCCACCTACCGGGAAGTCGTCACCCGTCTGGAGGGCTCCGACGGCCTGGGAGCTATTTTTCCGGCCATCGTCAACAGCATCATCGCTTTGCATTGCCTTGGCCATGGCCCCGACGATCCGCTGATGGTCTCGCAGCTCGCCGAGCTCGAGCGCCTCGAGTTGGACCGCGGCGAGAACGGCTTGGAAATACAGCCCTGTCTCTCGCCCGTATGGGACACCGCGCTTTCCATCATCGCCTTGGCCGAGTCGGGCCTGAGCCGCGGCCATCCGGCGCTGCGCTCGGCGACGACCTGGCTCTTAGACAGCGAGGTCCGGCGACCCGGCGATTGGAAGGTCAAGAACCCGCATGGGCCCGTCGGCGGGTGGCCGTTTGAGTTTCGCAACGATTTCTATCCGGATATCGACGACACCGCGATGGTGCTCCTGGCCTTGCGGCAGGTGTTTTTGGAGGAGACAGACGGCCTGCGCCGCGAGCAGGCTTTTCTGCGGGGCTTGAACTGGCTGCTGTCGATGCAGTCGAAAAACGGAGGCTGGGCGGCCTTCGACAAGGACAACACCAAAACCATTTTCACTAAGGTTCCGTTCGCCGACCACAACGCCATGATCGATCCGCCCACCGCGGACGTCACTGCCCGCGTGCTGGAGATGCTCGGCTCCATCGGCTACGACCGTTCCTATCCGATCGTCGAGCGGGCGATCGCTTTCGTGCTCCGCGAGCAGGAGCCGGACGGCTCCTGGTTCGGCCGATGGGGAGTCAACTATATTTACGGCACGTGGCAGGCCCTGCGCGGGCTCAAGGCCATTGGAGAGAGCATGCAGTCCCGCTGCGTCCAGAAGGCGAACCATTGGCTCCGTTCGGTTCAAAACGCCGACGGCGGCTTTGGGGAAAGCTGCGCGAGCTACCACAACCCGAACCTCAAGGGCCGGGGCCCGAGCACTCCCTCTCAGACGGCGTGGGGGCTCATGGGTCTCTTGAGCGCGCTGCCGGCCGACGATCCGGCCGTGGAGCGGGCCGCTGGCTGGTTGCTGGAGCGTCAAAACGCGGCCGGCGATTGGGATGAGACGGAATTCACCGGCACAG
>MGUX01000019.1:0-4354 GCA_001800185.1 Elusimicrobia bacterium RIFCSPLOWO2_12_FULL_59_9 | reverse complement strand
CGGGTTTATTTTCCGTTGATGGCGCTTGGGCAATACCACAAGGCGCTTCCTTCCGCGTCGCTTTACGCGCCCTTGGCCGCCGGCGCCGAGGAGGCCTAAGCGTGGCCATTCCCTGGCGGATGCAGCTTTCCGTTTTTAGCTATATCGTCAAGCAGAAATTTTTAAAAAATCCGCGCTATCCCCTGGTGCTGATGCTCGAGCCGCTTTTCGCCTGCAACCTGGAATGCGCGGGCTGCGGTAAAATCCAGTATCCGAGCCACATCCTGCGCAAGCGCATGAGCCCTGAAGAGTGCTTCAGGGCCGCCGAGGAATGCGGGGCGCCGATCGTTTCGATCGCCGGCGGCGAGCCGCTCGCCCACGCCGAGATCGGCGCCATCGTCGATGGGCTCCTCTTGCGCGGCAAATACATCTACCTTTGCACCAACGCCATCCTGCTGGAGAAAAATCTGGACCGCTTCACGCCCTCCTCCCAGCTCATTTTCAGCATCCATTTGGACGGGCTTGAGAAGACGCATGACCGCATGGTCTGCCGGGAAGGAGTCTACAAGACGGCCATCGCGGCCATCCGCCTGGCCAAAGCCCGGGGCTTCAACGTCATGACCAACACCACCGTCTTTCTGGGCGAGAAGCCCGCCGAGATGCGCGAGTTCTTCCAGCAGATGACGGAGCTCGGCGTCGACGGAATGATGCTCTCGCCGGGCTACGCTTACGAGCGGGCGCCGAGACAGGAGCTTTTCCTCCGGCGCGAGCAGACGCGGGACCTCTTTTCAAAGATGCTGGAAGGCTGGCGCCAGAAAGGCTGGCGCTTCAACCACAGCCCGTTCTATCTGGATTTTCTGGAAGGCAAGCGCGATTACGATTGCACCCCTTGGGGCAATCCCCTGCGAAACATTTTCGGCTGGCAGCGTCCGTGCTACCTTCAGCAGGATGGCTACGCCGCGACATTCCGCGAGCTCTTGGAGACCACCGATTGGTCAAAATACGGCCATGCCTCCGAAAACCCGAAATGCGCCAATTGCATGACGCATTGCGGCTTCGAGCCGAGCGTGGTCGCCGACGCTTTCTCGGGCCCCAATAAATTCTTGGAGCTCGTCAGAGACATCGCCTCCGTGAAAAAAGCGCAAAAAAGGGGGGGCTTATCTCCGGTTCCGACGTCGCTTTCCTGACCGGCGCGACCGGCTTCGTGGGCGCCAGCCTCGCGCGCGTTCTTCTAAATCAGGGACTTCGCGTGCGCGCCCTCGTGCGCCCGACAAGCCCGACGGCCAACCTCTCCGGCCTGGACCTTGAGACGGTCACCGGCGACCTGAACGACCCGGCCGGCTACGCCGGGGCCATCCAAGGGGCGCGCTACGTTTTCCACGCCGCGGCCGATTACCGCCTCTGGGCGCCGGATGCGGGGCCGATGTACCGGACCAATGTCGAGGGAACGCGGGTTGTCTTGGAGGCCGCGGCCAAAGCCGGCGTCGAGCGGATAGTTTACACCTCCTCGGTGGCGGCCTTGAAAGCCGTCCCGGGGCGCCTCGCCGACGAGACCGATTTCTACGCTTCCGAAGAAGGCATCATCGGCCATTACAAGCGCTCCAAATATCAAGCGGAGCTGCAGGCCTTGGAACTCGCCCGGCGGGGCTTTCCGGTCGTCATCGTCAATCCTGCGGCGCCGATCGGGCCGCGCGACATCAAGCCCACGCCGACGGGGCGGATTATCACCGATTTTTTAAACGGCAAGCTGCCGGCCTATATCGATACCGGCCTCAACGCCGTGCATGTCGACGACGTGGCCTACGGCCACTGGCTCGCCGCCGCCAAGGGCCGCGCCGGCGAACGCTACATCCTGTCGCAGGAGAACCTCACCTTCAAACAGATTCTCGACCTGCTTTCCGAGGAGACGGGTTTGCCCTCGCCGGCCATACGCCTGCCGTATTACGTGGCGCTGGCCGCCGCGGCTGTGGATTCTACGGTTTCCTACATCGCCGGGCGCGTTCCGCGCGCTCCATGGTCCGCCGTCAGAATGTCTAAAGTGAAGATGTTCTTCTCCAATGCAAAAGCGCGTTCTGAGCTTGGCTTTGCGCCCCGGCCCGTGCGAGAGGCCTTCCGGGACGCGGTGGACTGGTTCGTTGAAAAGGGCTATGCCCCCGCCCCTCCGAAACGCCGGGAGGTTGTCCGCGCATGATTATTTTGGCCGTGGCCACCTCTTGGGAGAGCGCGCCTTTGGCGCGGGCCTTGGGATTGAGGCAGGCCCCAAAGGGCCGCTTTGAAGGCGCGGTCTCCGGCCGCCGCGTATGGATGATCCAAACCGGCATGGGGGGAGAAAAAACGCGTTTGGCCCTCGACGCTTTGCCCGCGGATGTCCTTCCCGAACTGGTCGTCTCCGCCGGCTTCGCCGGCGCTCTGAGGTCCGGGCTTCGAACCGGGGAAGTGGTGCTCGACGCCGGCGCGGAGGGCGCTGACTTGGAAAACTGGCGGCGAAGACTTGGCGAGCGGGGGCTTTCCGAGCGCTTCGGCCGCGTCGCCTCGGCCGGCCGCATTTTGCGCACACCCGGAGAAAAGGAAATTTTCGCCGCCGAGAGCGGGGCCTTGGCCGTCGATATGGAATGGGACGCCCTGAAAGCTTGGGCCCAGGAACGCGGGATCGCGGCGGTCGCGGTCAAGGCCGTCGTTGATGAGCTTGACCACGCTTTGCCCGTGGAGGTCCCTGAGGCTTGCGATGCGCTTGCGGCCGCGCGCTTCATTTTGGCCCGTCCGGCCCGGATTCCGGCCGCCGTCGCCACTTATTTCCGCTGCCGCAAGGCGACGCGGGAGCTCAAGGCCTTTCTTGAAAAATTCCTGCCCGCGGCGTGCGAGCCCGCGAACTTGGCGGACCTTCCATGTTAAAAAGGGACTCTATTCTCGGGGAACAGCTCAGGATCGCCTTCGCTCTGGCGCTGTCCTTGAGCTTCGGTTTTTACTGTCTGGATTGGTTTAACGCCGCGCGCTTCGCCGCGGGGCGGCCCTTCACCGACATCGGGATGGGCTGGGAAACGGCCATCGCTTTAAGACCCGGCTGGGTCTGGGTCTATTTTCTGTACTTTCCGGTTTGCTTTCTGCCCCTGTTCCTGCCCGAGGTGCGGCGGGATATCGCGGTCTTTCGCAGGACGGCCCTTGGCTACGCGGTCCAATTCGTCGTGGCCGGGTTTTTCTTCTTTCTAATTCCGCTGCGGATGGCGCGCCCCGAACTGACTTCTTCCACGCTGAGCCTGGCGGCGCTGCAATGGGTGTATGCCATCGATCCGGGCTTCAACATTTTTCCCAGCCTGCATGTGGCCAATACGGCTTTCCTCGCCTGCATGGCCTGGAAGTTTAGAGGCCGCCTGGCGGGGCTTTGCCTCTGGACGATCTGCCTTTTGATTTCGGTCAGCGCCATGCTGGTCAAGCAGCATTATTTTTGGGATATCCCCTCCGGCCTGCTGCTCGGGGCCGCCGGCTATCGCCTAGCCTTCGCCAGCGCCGTGGGCGACCTGCTCGCCCACACCGGCGCGGCAAAAAATGCCCTCCAAGTTCGTCCTGAAAGTTTTGAATCCGGCGAGGTCGGCCGGGCCCGCCTCAGAGTGGAGAAAACCTAAATTTCTTAATTCGGGGGCTGCCGCCGGGTTTGCCACTCGGCCCCTGGCCCCGTTGGGAACCCTCCCGTGGTTCCCCTCCACCGACGAGAAGTCGGCGGAGCCACCCTTCCGCTAAGGGGGCTTACGGGCGAATCCCGACGTCACCCCCCTGAGAAATTAAGGAACACAAAGGTTGGTACTGAGAGCCTTACAGCTTCTGGTTGCCTTCAGGCTTGCATCGCCTGACCCTTTCGAGCAGGAACTCCTCCGAAACGCCTGCGAGCCACGTTCGGCGAGTCTCGGGAGTGACGGCCTCGAAATGGTATCCCGTCCAGTATAATTGAAACAATCTTAAGCTGTTAGATCTGTTGACATCTTATCCCCCCAAAAGGCGTTAACTTAGGGAGGTTAAGATGCGTTCAAAGAAAAGAAAGCAGTGGTCGGTTTCAGAGAAGCTTGAGGCAGTTCAGGCTCGTCAAAATGGCCTAACGCTCGATGAGGTGCACTCGCTCTACGGGATGAGCGGCTCAACGATAATCAAGTGGGTCCGCGCTTACGAAGAGCGAGGGATCGCCGGTCTTGAAGCCGCTCCCAGGGGCGGCGGCGCCGAGGCACGGAGCCACAGGGTCGAAGCAGCGGGGCCGATCGTTGAGCAGATCACGCGGGAAAACCCTACCGCGGGAACGGGGAAAGTTCAGGGGGAGCTCTACCGCCGGGGATTTCTGGATCTGGCGCGCGAGACGGTGCGAAAGATTCTTCGGGGCCAAGGCAAAGAG
>MGUX01000018.1 GCA_001800185.1 Elusimicrobia bacterium RIFCSPLOWO2_12_FULL_59_9 | reverse complement strand
GTCCTGGAATTCGTGCGCTACTACCAGGAGCGGAATTGGATCGCGTGGCGTTCACACCGGAAGGCAAAACTGGAGGCTAAAAAAGGGCGGCTGTGGAAGTAGGCGTAGAGCTCGATGAGGGCCAGGATATCCTCAAGTTCTGCCACCGTAAACGGGGTGAAGAACTCCACCTTGCGCATGGAACGCGCCAAGCCCTGATATTCAGCCTCTCCCATCGCCATATTCTTCATGCGGCACTTAGTTTACCTAAATTCGTTCAAAGACAAAAATAATCCGGGCAAAAGTGTGGTAGAATACGCTCAGAAATGATGCCGCAAGGAGGAGGCGGGATGCTCAACATCGCTCACCGGGGAGCCAGAAGCCTGGCGCCCGAAAACACGATGGCGGCCGCGCGCAAGGCGCTGGCGCTCGGCGCCGATATGTGGGAAATGGACATGGCCGTAACCCAAGACGGCGCCCTCATCGTCTTTCACGACGATTCCCTGCTGCGCACGACGGACGCCAAGGCCCGCTTTCCGCGCCGCTCCCCCTGGACTTTCACCGATTTTTCCCTGGAAGAGATCCGCTCTTTAGACTCCGGTTCGTGGTTCGTCGAAACCGACCCCCACGGCGAGATCGCGGCCGGGCATGTGTCCGCCGCCGAGCAGAAATCACTCCGGGGCGAGAAAGTGCCGACGCTGGAGGAGGCGCTCCTCTTCACCCAGGAATCGGATTGGCGCATCAACGTGGAACTCAAGCGCCTGCCGCCGCCGTTGGAGAATTTTCCCGTGGTCGAGCGGGTCCTGGATTTGATCCGGCGGCTGAAAATCGACAAGCGCCGCGTCGTTTTTTCCTCTTTCAACCATGCGTGGGTCCGGGAAGTGCGCGCCCGCGACGCGGACTTTGAAGCCGAAGCTCTGGTGGGCTTTAACAACGTCCTTCCCATGTTGGTGGAGCCTTTGGAGTTTAAGGCCTACAACATGCGCAGCACCTTGACCAACGAAGCCGAGGTCCTCTCCCTGACGCGGCGCGGGATCGCCGTCAAGCTCTATGTCGTCAATGAGGAAGGGGACATGCGGCGATTCATCGCCGCCGGCGCGGCGGGGCTTTTTACCGATTTCCCCCAACGGCTGGCGCCGCTCAAGAAGTCGCTGGCCCTAACTTAACCCCTGGAGATATTATGGCTAAAAATTCGAATCCTGTTTTTTGCATCCTCAACGGCTATCCCAAGGCCAGCCGCGAGAATTTCGACCGCCAGAACGTGGGCCATCCGCATCACCTATATAAGGAAGCGCTCCTGCGCCTGGCGCCGGGATGCCGGGTGGACGTGCTTTTCATCGCTGATCCGGAAACCTCGTTTCCGGAAGGCGCCTCGATCGGCGCCTATGACGGCTTCATCTGGACCGGCTCCGACCTGACCATCTACCACCTCGACGACGTCCGCGTCACGCGGCAAATAGAGCTTGCCCGGGCGATTTTTCGGGCCGGCGTGCCCAGCTTCGGCAGCTGCTGGGGAATACAGATGGCGGCGGTGGCCGCCGGCGGCGAGGTGAAGAAAAATCCAAAGGGGCGCGAATGGGGCATCGCCCGGGACATCCGGCTTACCGAAGCGGGCCGCAGCTCGCCGCTCCTTAAAGGCAAGCCTGAGAAATTTGACGGCTTCATCATGCACTTAGACGAGGTGACGCGCCTTCCGGCCGGGGCCTCGCTTCTGGCCACCAACGCCCACACTTACGTGCAAGCCCTGGAGGTCCGCCACGGCAAAGGCGTTTTTTGGGCGACGCAATACCACCCCGAATACAACCTCTTGGAGATGGCGCGCCTGATCGCCGCGCGCGCCGAGCCCCTCGTGCGGGAGGGCTTTTTTCCGGAGCCGGGCGCGGTGAAAGCTCACGCGGAGAAGATGCGCGCCCTGCACCAAAACCCTCAGGCGCAGGCGCTTAGGGAAGAGCTCAAGGTGGGAGAGGATATTCTGAGCGCTGAAATCCGGGAGAGGGAGCTCAAGAACTGGATCGAGCAACTGGTGCTCAATAGGGCTAATTCCCCGGCTTCCACTTAATATTGCAGCCGACGCTGGGCCTTTGTTCCTTGCTCACGGACTGGCCCGAGAGAACGGCGTCCAGCGCGGCTCGCAGGTCTTTTCCCGTCACCGGCTTTCCGTTGCTGGGCCGGCTTTCATCCATCTGCCCCCTGTAGACCAGCCGGCGTTCTTCGTCGAAAAGAAAAAAATCCGGCGTGCAGGTCGCGGTGAAAGCCTTGGCCGCCGCCTGGCTTTCATCATAAAGAAAAGGAAAAGAAAACCCCTCCTCGCGGGCCATTTCTTGAAGACTCTGAGGACTGTCGTCAGGATAGTTTTCGGCGTCGTTGGAACTGATGGCCGCGATGGCGACGTCTTTGGAAGCATAGTCCTTGCCGAGCCGGGCCACTCCCTTTTGAACGTGCTTGACATACGGGCAATGCCGGCACAGAAACATCACCAGAAGCGCCTTTTTTCCGGCAAAATCCTCAAGAGATACGGCCCTGCCTGAAACCACGTCCGGAAGCCGGAAGCCCGGCGCCTTGGTGCCAAGCGGCAGCATGCTGGACTCTGTCAATGCCATAAAACCTCCCGTACTGCAAAGGATCTGGCGGACGGCCGCAGGGGCCGGGCCCGCCTTCAAGGCATTATCTCAGATAGTTCGGGTTTTTTCAATACGCGGAAGGGAATAATCGGAACTAAGGCGCCTGTCAGCGGAAGTTTTTAAGGGAGCGCGAAGCGCGCGGCGGCGTTGGAGTTTTGCAGGCGGCAAGCCCCCTATTCTTAAAAGATTTTTGGGGCAAAAGCTTTCTCTTCGCTTGAATCCATTGCCAACTCGCCTGCCTTTCTTGCCGCATAAGGCCCTCCTCAACCAGACGGATGGAAGCCCCCTATAATGACTTTACCCGGCAAGACTGCGACTTTGCAACTGAAGTTTTACTGAAAGGAAAAATGCTTAAAATACAAGCAGAATTGCGCGGCTCAAAAAAACATTAAGGGTTTCTTCAGCGCGGTTAAAATGCGAATTAATTATGAATTGGCCCGAAAACCGCAGCTGCAGCCCCTGTCTCGTCTAAATGTCCCGTACAAAACTGTGCAGCTGCGGTTGCGCCGGCGGCGCCGGACAACCACGTCGCTGCTTTGCAGCGACGGCCCTGCGGGCGAATTCCCAACTGGGGAATTCGGGTTAGCCTTTCACCGCCGCTTTCCGGCGTTTCTCATTTTTTTAAGAAAAAGCGGCGGCCGGAGCCACCGCGCCCCTTCCTCCACGATCTTTTGCGCCAGGGAACGGTCCTCCGTCACGATGGTGACCTTTTGCTTGGAGTGCCTTAAGAACCTCGCCTTGCCCACGATGGTCTCATCCGCCGTCTTTTCCGGGCAAAATTGGACTTGAACGGGAGCATCCTCGGTCAAGGGTTCGGTTTTCCACCTGGGCGGCCCGTCGAAAATCACGAGAACCCTCACCCCAGGGTCCCACCCCGCGCTGTAAACCTCAAGCTCCTCAATGAATTGCCTAGAGAGCAGGGCGTCCTGCGGCAAATGCCTCTCGTCAAAGCCATACAGGGTGCGAACCAGATTGGAGCCATCAACGATATAATTTCCGCGCATGCCGTTCCTTTACGCTTTTGTCACTAGGCTGAAATTAAATATGATATGGGCATGAGGCCGGCCCATCCCATCATTCTACCGTTTATCTTGGCGGCATTGTTTGCCATCGCTCCGGTCGGCGTGTCCCCTCTGCGGGCCCAGATGCCGCAAGCGGAACTCTCCGAGGCTTACGCCGATGCGGCCCGCCTCATCCGCTCGGTCCCGCCGGCGTCTCGGACCGGCGCGCCATCCCCGGACGCGCTTTCCGCGGCCGCCGCGCCACCGGCGCTTCCGGGTACCCGAAGCACTGCGGAGGGTGCCCCCGGCCGCCCCTTGGACGGGCGGATTTTGGATACAGCCTCGGGCCGCTTTATAAAGGAAAGCGAGTTAATAGCCCGGCTCTTGGACGCCCGCTTCGCGCTGCTCGGAGAAATCCACGACAATGCCTTCCACCACCGCCTGCAGGCGGCGTTGGTCAAAAATCTGGCCGCTCGGCGCCCGTCCGTGGGTTTTGAAATGCTTCCCAGCGATATGGGCCCCCTGGTGTCCCGCGAAGCTCTCGGCCGGCCGGTCACGATTGAAGACGTCGCCCTGGCGTGGCAGAGGGGCGGTTGGTCGCTTTGGGACATCTACCGCCCGGTCGCGGAAGAAGCCGTCGCGGCCGAACTTCCCATCCTCGCGGCCAACCTTTCGAAGGCCGACAAGGAAAAACTCAAAAAAGAGGGCTGGAGCGCCCTCGACCCCCGCATGGTGCGGCGATTTAATTTGGACAAGCCCCTGCCCCCGGACGTCCACGATACGCTGCTCCGGGAAATCATCGAAAGCCACTGCGGCTACAACCCCGGGGAAGAGGTCATCTCCAAAATGATCATGGTGCAGCGCGCCTGGGACGCGACCATGGCGACCAGCATGGCAAACGGCGGCGTGCTCATCGCCGGAAACGGTCATGTCCGCCTCGACCGCGGCGTTCCCGCCTATCTCTCCGTGCTCGCGCCGGGCGAAACGGCGCTCAGTGTCGGTTTTGTCGAGGTCGGCCCGGCTGAAGAGGACCCCTCCGCCTACGGCTCGATGCCTTATCACTTTCTGTGGTTTACCCCCCGCGTCGACCGCAAGGACCCCTGCGCTGATTTTCCCCGGACGCCTCGCTCCACGGGCGTAGAGCCGGGTCTATGAGAGCTGCAGCTGCGATTATCGCCGGAGCGGGGCTCTTTTTTTTCACTCTCCATGCCTCCGCCTTCGACATTGCCGTCACCCACCATCTTCTGACGGAAAAAGTCGAATCTAAGGTGGACGCGGACAACGTCGAATTTCTCGAAAACGAGGCGGCCCTGGCGGTTATCGAAGCGAAAGCCTCCTACAAGGATGCCGCCGGATGCGGCTATACCAAACAGGCCTTTCTTCAGGCGGAAGCCCCATCGCCGGGGGTCGGCGGCTATGAACCCTTTCTCTATGAGATGAAAAAAGCCGCCGGCTCCCTCGGAGGCAATGTCCTGGTTCTGGGAAACGCCTTTACCTATCAGGAAACGAAGCTGTATAAATATCTGACGGCCACCGCCTACCGGATGGAGTGCGGCGGAGAGTTGTTGCCCGGCAAATTCGTCGAGCCTTCCTCGACAACGTGGACTTTGCGGGGCTTTAAGAAAACCGAGGAAGGAGACAACGCGCCTCTGGCGCTTCCGGGCATGCTGCCGGAACCAAGCCCTCCCAAGCCTCAACCGGCATCCCCTCCCCCGCAGCCCGTTCAAGCTCCGCAATCTTCCGATTCCATGGCGGCGTTTTACAACGACTTCATCGCCTTGGACGAGGCCAGAATGCTCGCAAAATTCAGGCGCCTCTCCAAACCGGAGCGCCAGGAATTTTTAGACTACATCATCCAAACGAAAGCGCGCGTCGAAAAAAAGGAAGGCCTTTTTGGAACCCAAACGAAACTGATTTTAAATGAGGACTTGTCCAAACAGGACCGATACAAACTCCGGACGTTCCTTCTCCAGCAGGCGGAATTCTATAAAATCGAATGAAACGCGGACGGCCCGGAAGAAGCCGGACTCGCGCTTAATGTATAATAGACCAAATGAGCGAGGAAAAAGAGAAAAACACGACGGGAAACTCCTCTAAGAGCCCGAAAACGGGAAAGCTTCTTCTCATCGGCGGCAACGAAGACAAGAAGAAGGAGATGGAAATTCTCAACATCCTCGCCGAAGAAGCCGGCGCCAAAAACGCCAGGATTGAGATCATCACCACCGCCTCTTCGGAGCCGGAACAGTCCGGGCTGGCCTATGAAAAGGCTTTTGAGAAAATCGGCGTCGGCTACGCGCAATCGATGCACATCAAGACGCGGCTGGACGCCGACGACGCCCGCATCCTGGACCGCATCGAAAAAGCGTCGGCCATTTTATTTACGGGGGGCGACCAGCTTCGCATCACCTCGATTTTCGGCGCCACTCCGGTCGCCGAGGCCCTGCGCCGCCACTACTTCGATAAAGGCGGGTTCGTGGCGGGCTCCTCCGCTGGAGCGGCCGCGCTGACCGAGACCATCATCACCGACGGCGATCCCCCCATGTCGCTGCTCAAGGGCACGGTGAGCATGTCGGGCGGATTGGGCCTCCTTTCCGGCACCATCATCGACACGCATTTCCTATCGCGCGGCAGGTTCGGCCGTCTCATCCAGGCCGTCGCCGGCAATCCGCGGCTGGTGGGAATAGGCCTTGGCGAAGACACCGGCATTCTCGTCGTCGGCGGCAGGCAATTCTCCGTGGTCGGAACGGGAATCGTCATCGTGGTGGATGGGCGGGACATAGGATTTTCCAGCGTCCCCGACGTCGAGGTCATGGAGCCTTTTTCCGTTGAAAACCTGCGCTTCCACGTCTTGAGCCCCGGCGCCGGTTACGACCTTTTGGAGCGAAAATTTCTGGCGCCGCCTCCCCGCCCCAAGAAACAGGAAGGCCCAGGACCCGTCTCCGGCGCTAAAAAAATCCCCTCCCCGCCGCAGAAGAACTGACGTGAAAATCCTGGAATTGCGTGCGCTGCGCGGACCCAACCTCTGGTCGCGCTACCAGACCGTCTATATGCTCCTGGACACAGGGCGCATGGAGAGCCGGCCGACCCATAAAATCCCGGGATTTGCCGGGCGCATCATGAAGCTTATGCCCTCGCTTTACGAGCACCGCTGCGGAGTCGGCCGCGCGGGCGGATTTTTAAGCCGCCTTAAAAAAGGGACCTTTTTGGGACACGTCGTGGAGCATGTCGCTTTGGAGCTGCAATGCTTGGCCGGCATGAAAGTCGGCTTCGGCAAGACCCGGGAAACGCGAACTGCCGGGGTCTACCACATCGTATACCGCTACCGCGACGAACGCGCCGGCCTTGAGGCCGGCAAGCAGGCCCTGCGCCTAGTGGAGGCCGTGGCCGGATCCCGTTCCTTCAAGCTCGGCCCGGTCGTGCAAAAACTCAAAGAAATCCGGGAAGAAGGCATGCTCGGCCCCTCCACGCACTCCATCGTCCAGGAAGCGGTCTCCCGCGATATCCCGTATCTGCGCCTTAACGACCAATCTTTGGTGCAGCTCGGATGGGGAAACAAACAGCAGCGGATTCAGGCCACGATGACGGGCCGCTCTTCCGGTCTCGGCGTTGAAATCGCGGATGACAAGCTCCTGACCAAGAAGCTTCTGGACCATGTCGGGGCGCCGGTCCCGCGGGGCAAACTGGTCCAAACTTTGCAGGAAGCGAGGGCCGCCGCGGCCTCCCTGAAATTCCCGGTCGCCGTCAAACCGATGACCGGCAACCACGGCCGGGGCGTCTCCGCCTGCGTGCGCTCCGCCGGCGAGCTCGGGGCCGCTTTTGCCAACGCGCGCCGCATATGCCCGCGCGTCGTGGTGGAAAAACACCTGGCTGGGCACGATTTCCGGATTTTGGTCATCGGCCATGAAATGGCGGCGGCGGCGCTCAGGACCCCCGCGCATGTGATCGGCGACGGCCGCAACGCCATCAAAAAACTCTTGGAAAAAGTCAACTCCGACGAGCTGCGCGGCTTCGGCCACGAAAAGGCTTTGACCTACATTATCGTCGACGAAATGACGGAGAGCCTGCTGCGGTCGCGCGGCTGGACGCTGGACTCGGTGCCCGCCGCCGGCGAGGTGGTGCGCCTGAAATCGACGGCGAACCTCTCCACGGGCGGAACGGCCGTGGACGTCACCGACAAGGTCCATCCCAGCAACCGCTTTTTGGCGGAGCGCGTCAGCCGCGTCATCGGCCTGGACATCATCGGCATCGATATCGTCGCGCCCACTCTCGAGACCCCCATCTTAGACAACGGCGGCGCGATCGTCGAGGTGAACGCCGCCCCGGGCTTCCGCATGCACTTAAACCCGACCCAAGGCGCTAAACGCAACGTGGCCAAGCCCGTCGTCGACATGCTTTTCGGCCGCGAGAGCGACGGCCGCATCCCCATCGTGGCCGTGACGGGCACCAACGGGAAAACGACGACGGTGCGCCTGATCACGCATATTCTGCAAGGCGCCCGGCGCAACGTCGGCTCGACCACCACCGACGACATCCGCATCGGAAACCACGTGGTGTTGCGCGGCGACTACGCCGGCCCGGGAGGCGCCCGGGTCGTTCTGCAGGATCCCACCGTGGACGCGGCCGTTCTGGAGGTCGCCCGCGGAGGCATTCTTCGCAGGGGGCTGGGCTATGACCGCGCCGACGCGGCCGTCGTTCTCAACGTCGCGGAGGACCATCTCGGCGCCGGCGGCGTCGACGACCTCGACGACTTGGCCAAGGTCAAGGCCGTCGTCGCCGACGCGGTGGCGCCGGACGGACGTCTGATTCTCAACGCCGACGATCCCCGCGTCCTGGCGATGGGAAAAAACTCGAAAGTCCCGGTCGTGCTCTTTTCGCTCAACCCCGCATCGAGCGCCGTGCGCGCCCACCTCAGGCAGGACGGCGCGGTGTTCACGATCGAAAACGCCGCCATCGTTTTCCGCCAGGGCCGCTTGCCGGTGATCCCCATCGCGCCGCTGGTGGAAGTGCCGGTCACCTTGGAGGGCAAGGTCGCCTTCAATATCACCAACGCCCTCGCCGCCGCCGCGGCGGCTTACGCGCTGCCGGACGTCAGTTTCGACGATCTTCGCGCCGGCTTGTCCACATTCAACCCCTCCGTAGGACAGTCGCCCGGCCGGCTCAACCTCATCGGCATCGGCGGCACGGATTACCTGGTGGATTACGGCCACAACGTCCCGGCCCTTCTCGCTCTCAAGCAGGTCATCGACATCCTGTGCGAGAACCGCCCCGCCGGCCACCGCCGCATCGGCGTGCTTTCCGGGACCGGCAACCGCCTGGATAAGGATATCCGCAAGCTCGGCAAAACCGCCGCCAAATGCTACACCGATCTCATCATCAAGGATTCCGACCGGAGATCGCGCCCTCCCGGCGAGACCTCGGAGCTTCTGCGGCAGGGCGCGCTTGAGGCGGGTTTCCCCAAGGAACGCGCGCGCGTCGTTGAGAATGAGGGCGGAGCCATTGAAGCCGCGATCGCGATGGCCAAAGTGGGAGATTTAGTCGTGGTGCAGCCCGATGACGTCGGCGCCGCCATCCAGCGCTTGCTGGATCATAAGGCGCAGCAGGAAAAGCCGGGCGGAGCCGTCGCCGTCAAGCGGCCCTAAGAGCTGTTCCGCTTTTTGCCCCCGCCTGCGGTTTCACACATCATCGTAGTACCGGTAAAATTCTCTCTCGCGCTTCCAGCCGAGTTTCTCGTAAAGGCGGCGCGCCTTGCGGTTGCCCGCCGCCGTTTCCAGATAAAGCCCTTCGGCGCCCGTGTCCAACGCCAATCGCCGGGCGCGCGCCATCAATTGAATGGCCACGCCTTGCCTGCGGCCGTCCGGAAGGACGTAGAGATCGTTGAGAATCCATAAACGTTTGAGCGTTATCGAAGAGAAAGTCGGATAGAGCTGCGCGAAACCCAAGGCGCCGCCCCCTTGGCGGACCCAAAAAACAACCGATTCCTTCCGCGACAAGCGCCTCCGGAGAAATCGCTCGGCGGCCCGCACATCGGACGGCTGCCGGTAGAACCGCCGGTAAGCGTCAAACAGGGGCGCCAGGATCTTCGCGTCCCGAGGCCCGGCCTTTCGCACCTCGAGGCGATGGCCCATGGCGGAAGGCGCTTACGACGGCTCAACGACGCGTTTTTCGATGGTCTTAAAGAGGAGTTCGAGAGCTTCGACGCGCTTTTCCAGCCGGCTCAAGCGATCCGGCGGAGCGGAGGCCTGAGGCGCGGCTGAGGCGCCTCCGGCGCTTCCGGGTACCCGAAGCTCGTCGCGGCCCTCCGGGGTTTCCATCGTCCCCGAGCTCCGCGAAGGGACCGCGAAGGAAGCCGCACCGGCGACGGGTCCCGAAAAAAGGTGTTGGTAGCGAGATTCTTTGTGCCCGGTCCGGCGCGGAAGCCTGACCACCAAGGGATCCTCTTTCCGGGCGCACAAATCCTGCAAAAGGCCTTCCGCCTCCGCCGTGCTGTTGAAAACACAGAGCCTGTCGGTGCGCGTTTTGATTTGGCCGGGCGTCTGCGGCCCCCGGAGCAGCAATGCGCAAACGGCGCCGATGACCTGGGGGGTGCCTCCGCTGAAGAGATTTTCGAAGTGGTGCATGAATTTTGGGACCCGGCTTCCCGGCACGCTGCGCCGTTCCACCAGCTTTTTTTCTATAAGGGAGGCGACGCCCCGCCCCGCCGTGTCTGTGTCCAGGCTCATGACCGGGTCCCGGCTCGATTTTTGATTGCAGGCGTTGATCAGAGCGTTGAAGGAGAGCGGATACTGCTCCGGAGTAGTGATCGATTTTTCAACAAGCGCGCCCAAAATGCGCGCCTCAACGGCGCTTAATTGAATGAGCATGCCTATATTCTAGCAAGGTCAAAATCCGGCGGCAATAGACCCAATCCTCATTAGGTCTTTGGGCCCAGAGCGGCGCCCCAAAACCAGAGTAGAATATAAGGCGATACATTGCGCGGCCCCTGAGGGGACCGTCAACGGAGGAAGAAATGAGAAATTTTGTCGCCGCTTGCGCGCTGTTATTGTCCGCCGCCTTGGCCTTGTCGGCTTCGGAGCCGGCGGCCCCGAAGGTTGACTGGGACAATGGCGATCCAGTCCAGGCGTTTATTCTGACGATGCGAGTTCAAGGCCAGGACTCCGAGCCCGCGGGCCGGGAGAAAAACCCGCCGGCCTGGGATGAAATTCCATCCGCCAAGCAGTGGGCCCAGGCGGTCGGGCCGGACGAGCTCCCCGGTAATTTAAATATCTATACCGCAAAGGACGTTGAGTTGGTCCTCAACGACACGGAAGATCGCGTGGGAGCGAAATTCTATATGCGGCGCCGAATCAGCCGCCCCCGCGGCGGCTCCATTCACAGCTCGCGCAGCGTCCTTTTCCGCTTTCCCCAGCTTCGCGTTGACAAGCAAAGCCGGGAGATTTTCATCGGCGACGAGGTGGTCGCCTCCTACACGACCGGCTGGTTCGGCCGCGTCAAGCTGTCCAAAAACTACCGCCTCAGCTACGAGGTGCAAAAGCGCACCGAAGACGACGGCTTCAATTACCGGGACGTCTCCTACGTCAAGGTCTATCTGGAACGGACGGAGAACTGACCCGAATTTTCCGAACTCACCCGTTCGCCCCGGCCCCCACGTCCTGTTGAATTATCCAGCGCCTTGGCGCTCGACGCCTTGCAAAATTTGGGAACCGGGGCTATAACATAGAGTCCAAGCAATAGGTTGAACTTCGCGCGATGCCGATAAAAATCTGTTTTCATGGAGCTCTTTTGACCGGACGCCGGCTTTCCCGCCCCCTGGCCTGCTGCCTAATGATGGGAGCCGCCGTCTCGGCGGCCGACGGCCCGCCAAAAATTCCAGATTTAAGAAACCCCTCCTTTAAAGAGGCGTGCCCTCCGGGCAATTCGAACGCGGCCATGGGCATTATCGTCCCCGCCTACATCTATCCCGGCATGGGCCGATGGCCGGGGTTGGAGAAAGCCGCGCGGCGCGCCTTAAAAACGGATCTTATCGCCATCGCCAATCCCTACAACGGTCCGGGGGAGCAAATCGACCCCAACTATACCGAGGCGATCAATTCCCTGCGCTCAGCGGGCGGCCGGGTGATCGGCTACGTCCACACAAGCTATGAGCGGCGGCCGATAGAAGCCGTTAAAAAAGACGTGGAGCTTTGGTACGGGCGCTACCGGGTGGACGGAATTTTTATCGATGAAACGCCCGCCGCCGCCTCGACGTATTACGATGATCTTTTCGAGCATATCCAAAAAACGCACCGGTCCATACGGCGGAAAAAATCCGCAAAAGCGGCGCAAGAAGCCGTCGTGGTCTACAATCCCGGGACCTATGAGCGCGACAACCGCTATCCGGTCGGCGAAAAAGGGAGCGTCTGCATTTTTGAAAATTCCAAGGGCGCGGAGGAATTCTTGGGCGGCTTGGACGGTGAGGATCCCTCCCGCCATTGTCTGCTCGCCTACGCCGTGTCGCATGAGAATGAGGCCAAAGCCATCGTGGATGCGGCGGCCGGGCGCGGGATCGGCTGGGTCTACGTGACCGACGACGGCGGCCGGGACAGAAATCCATGGGATTCCCTGCCTGCTTATTTTCAGGCCATGGCCGCCTACATCGCCGCCTGCAATTCCGTAAGCGCCGGTCAGACCAGCGCGCCGTAGTCTTTCCCCGCATTCCCCATGAGCCAGGCCTTTATCAACGAAGACGACGCCCACGACGCCGGAGACCTGCTCGACCGGCCTCAAAGCGCGGAGCCCAACTACGTCACCGCAAAAGGCTTGGCGCAACTGCGGCAAAAGGCCGATGAGCTTGCCGCGCGGCGCGCCTCTCTGGCGGGCAAGCGAAACGACCCCCTCGGTTCCCGGCAATTTCAGCAGGCGGAGCGGGACCTGCTCTACTTTCAAAGCCGCCTGGAGAGCGCCATCCTCGTGGACCCCGCCACGCAGCCCGCCGATGCCGTCCATTTCGGCGCGTCGGTCGAGGCCAGGGACGGCGAGGGCGCCTTGCTCGCCTTTTCCATCGTGGGTTTGGATGAGGCCGACGCGGCGGAAGGCAAGGTCGGCTGGACCTCGCCCATCGCGAGCGCTCTCATGGGCGCGCGCGCGGGAGACAAGGTCGTGTGGAAGCGCGAAGCGGGCGACGCGGTTCTCGAAATCCTTTCCATCCGCTACCCGCGGGATTGACCGCGTGAAAAAATTTATTCAAATCTCCGTCGGTTTTCTAAGCGTGGTCGGGATTGTGGCCGTCTTGGTCCACCTTTTCCAGGTGACTCCGCCGAAGGGCATGGCGATTCCTCCCGGCCCGGAGTGGTTTTCGGAGCAGCTTCCACGCTACAAGGAGCATCCGATCCTTGAGCATGTCCACATCCTCTTGGGCGGATTTTTTATCCTCGCGGCTTTAGTCCAGTTCCAGCCCTCAGTGAGAGCCCGTTATATACGCATCCACCGCATCCTGGGCCGCTTGGTCGTCATCGCCGCGCTTTTGATGGGCGCCTCCGGCTTTATGCTGGGAATGCTCATTCCTTTTGGGGGTTTCCCGGAGAGAATCGTGGTCGCGGCCGGGGCCGGGCTCTTCCTCTATTCTCTGCTGAGAGCATTTTATCACGTGCGCCGTAAGCAGATTCCGCAGCACCGGGAATGGATGATGCGCTGCTTTTCGATTGGACTTGGAGTGGCGGGAAACCGCGTCCTGGACGGGCTGCTTTATCCTCTCCAACTGGTCCCGGATAGAGACCTTTTTTGGATCACTTTACTTTTAGCTTGGGTAATCTGCTTGTCGGCGACCGAGGTTTGGATCCGAAAAACCCGGCCCCAATTCAGACCGGGTTTCTAGGAGAAAAAAATGGGTCTGGAGCGGCTTTTTAGTATTTGCGTAGTGGGCATTGTTCCGGCATGGCTCTTGTTGATTTTCGCCCCCAACTGGAAATGGACCCAAAAAATAAACGGCGGCTATATCCCGTCAATCCTTTTGGCTATCGTTTACACCTTCCTAATCTTGATCTTCTGGAGGGATTCCGCCGGAGATTTTTCAAGCTTGGCGGGGGTGTCCAGAACTTTTCAGACGCCCGGAATCTTGCTGGCGGGGTGGGTGCACTACCTGGCTTTTGATCTCATCATCGGGACTTGGGAACTCCAGGATTCCCAGAAGCGCGCGATCCCGCATGCTTTTTTGATCCCCTGCCTTGTCCTGACTTTTCTTTTGGGCCCCATGGGATTTCTGACGTACATCCTCCTGCGGACTGTTTGGATTTTCGCCGTCCGCCCCGCCAAGGCGGACTTATAAAGTATTGTAGAATAAATCTTTCGGGCCGTTAGCTCAGCGGTAGAGCGCCTGCTTTACACGCAGGATGTCGGGGGTTCGAATCCCTCACGGCCCACGCTGATTTCTCGACAGCGGAGAGGTCGAGAGTTGCAGAAAAACGAAAAGAACCGTTAACGCAGCGGCCCCTTCGCAGTGCTCAGGGACGAAGGAAGCACCAGTGGTGCGTGACGTAGAGCGCCTGCTTTACACGCAGGATGCCGGGGGTTCGAATCCCTCACGGCCCAGCCTATTACCCACCCGAGTCAAAATCAGGACACAAAAAAACCCTCCTTCGTCAGGAGGGTTTTTTTTGAAGCGTGGCGTGAAGCGAGCTTAGTTGCTGGCGAGGATGGTTTCTGCCACTGCGTCCTTTTTGAAGAAATCCCCAAGTTGCTGGAAGGTGATCACCGGATGCGTCTCCACATGGCAATGGTCGATAATCACGGAGCCGAGCAACTGGAACACTTCCTCGGTGGACTGCACGTCCAAAAGCAGGAAGCCGCCGCGGGCGTCGGCGAAGATGTTGCCGACTTTCAGCTTCTTCGATATCTCGATATTGCGAAGCTGCGTGCCCATCAGTTGGCGCAGCTCCAGAATCTGCTGCCGGTCGGTAATGGTGTTGAAGACCTCAAACTTAACGAATACCTGCATGGTTGTGCCTCCTTGTGACGATTAAACCGCCTATGCGGCGGATGAAAAAAGGCTAACATAAAATGAACCGCAATGAAAAGGACGGCGGTCAAGTTTTTTTGCCGCCGCCCAATAACATGCGCCGCGCCATGTTCTTTTGGGCCGCAATTCGCTATCCTATAGTCAATCCGCTCCGGCGAATCGCCGCTGAACAGAAAGGGTTTAATACCCGGCAGGGAACTAGGGGGGCCGCAAATGAACAGCATTATGGAATTTATGCGCCAAGATCACGCCAGGCTTGACGGCATCTTCGCGGAGTTTGGCGGCGTCGACGTTCAGAGCGTGAAGGCCAGGGAGTTGTTTTCGGCGTATAAGAACGGCCTGGAAAGGCACATCGCCTGGGAAGAGGAAATACTTTTCCCGGTTTTTGAGGAAAAAACCGGGAATCGGGACTCGGGCCCCACCGCCGTGATGCGCATGGAGCACCGGGAAATCAAGGTGCTCTTGGAGAGATTGTATCTCCGGGTGGAAAACGGCGACATCGAAATAAAACCCATCCAGGAAAGGCTTGGGGACGTTTTGGCGGAGCACAACCAAAAAGAGGAAAGCGTCCTCTACCCCTGGTTCGATCAATCTCTAAGCGAAACTGAAAAGCAAGCGCTCCTGGATAAAATCAAATCTTCCACCGCCGCTCCCTAAAACGCCCCCACCCGCCCTTTGCTAGATTGCCCAAGGCGCAATTTGGTATCCTATCGCCGTCCGCAAAGCTTTGCCGGATTAGACGCCTTGCCTGCGCAAATTCGTCAACGCGGACGAACAGATTTAGCGGGGTTGTGGTGTAGCCTGGTCTAACACGTCGCCCTGTCAAGGCGAAGACCGCGGGGCGCCTGCGAGCAGTCAAGCCTGCGGCGCAGGCTTGGGAACTGCAAGCGAGCTTTGGCGCTGGCGCGAGTTCGTGAGCGCCCAGGCTTTCGGGCCCTTCCTTAAACATCCACAGCGGGCCCGAAAGAAATCCCGTCTTATCGGGATTTGAACCCCAAACGCGCAGGTTCAGATTTAGCGGGGTTGTGGTGTAGCCTGGTCCAACACGTCGCCCTGTCAAGGCGAAGACCGCGGGTTCAAATCCCGTCAACCCCGCCATTTAGTGAACACCCCCTTTATGGGGGTGTTCCGCTAAATGGGAGTTGCTGGTTTGTTCCGCGGTCTCTCCCAGACCGCGGGGCGCCTGCGAGCAGTCAAGCCTGCGGCGCAGGCTTGGGAACTGCAAGCGAGCTTTGGCGCGGGCGCGAGTTCGTGAGCGCCCAGGCTTTCGGGCCTTTCCTTATATACGCACAGCAGGCCTGAAAGAAATCCCGTCAACCCCGCCAGTTTCTGAGCCAGTCGGGCCAAAAGATGGAACTGGAGACGCGAATGTCGTCTCCGCTCCTTCTTATATAACTGTGCTGTCCAGTTCAAAATGAAACATTTGAAGCCACAGATGTGTTGACAAACTTAGCCCCTTTTGGAATTTCTTC
>MGUX01000017.1 GCA_001800185.1 Elusimicrobia bacterium RIFCSPLOWO2_12_FULL_59_9 | reverse complement strand
TTTTTTCCAAATACGGAATTCAGCAGATCGCCCGGGTGGACATCAATCGCAACCGTCTTCGAATCACCTTTTCAGCGCCCGTTTTGTTCAACTCCGGAAGCGCGGATCTCAAGGCCGCCTCCCTTCCCCACCTGCAGGCTCTGGCCGCCTCTCTCAAGGAGCTGCCCAATCAAATCCAGGTGGAGGGCCACACCGACGCCCAGCCGATGGGGCCGAGCTCGCCTTACAAGACAAATTGGGAGCTCTCTGCCGCGCGCGCCTTCAGCGTCACAAAGCTCTTGATCCAGGAAGGAGTGCCGCCCCAGCGCTTGGCCGCCATCGGCTATGGGGAATATCAGCCGCGCGCGCCCAACGACACCGAGGAGAATCGAGCCGCCAACCGGCGGATCGAAGTCAACATCATCCGGCAGGGGGAATAGCAGCCTCGCCGGTTTTGGCCGGCACTTTGCGCGGCAAAAGGATGCGGAACCGGCTGCCCTTTCCCAGAACCGATTCTACCCAAATCTTTCCCCCGTGCATTTCAACGACCATCTTGCAGATGGAAAGCCCCAGGCCGAAGCCGGAGCGCTTCTCTCCGGACTCCAACTGTTTGAATCGCTCGAATACGGCCTGGAGTTTGTCCGGTGGAATTCCCGGGCCGGTGTCGGCCACCGCCAATTCTATGCGCTGAGGGTGGGTGGATTCAAACTCCAAGGCGACGCGCGCTCCGGTACCGCAAAATTTAAGGGCGTTGCTAACCAGGTTGGTGACCACCCTTTCTATCAGGCGCGCGTCGCCCTCTAGAATGCCCGGAATTTTCTCGACGCCTTCCAGCGCCAAGCGGATCCCTTTCTGGGAGGCGACCGGGGTGAAAAGCTCCTGGATTTTGCGCAGCATGGGCACTGCCTCGATGCGGCTCAATTCCAAAGACAGCTTGCCTTCCTTCATCTTGGCCGAATCCAGGATGTCGCTGACCAAAGCCAGAACTTGGCGCGTGCCCGCGTAAACGGACCTAAAGTAGCGCTTTTCCCTCTCTCCGGCCGGAAGGCTTTTTTCCAGCAGACGCACGTAGCCTTGCACGGCCGTGATGGGCGCGCGCAGATCGTGCGCCAAGGAATGGAAGAACTGCTCCTTCATCTCCTCCAGCTCGCGCTCGACGCTCACGTCGCGCATCAGCAGTAAGATGCCCAAATCGGCCTTGCCGGCGGCGGCGACGGTGGACACCGCGGCGGCGAAATGGCGGGTCCGGCCGGAGGCCTTGTCGTTGATGGATATTTCCATCTGATCCTTGCGGGCCGCGCGCCGCATGACCCTTTGCAGCATGGGGCGGATGCGGGCCTCCTGAACGACGTTGTAGATATCCAGCGATCCGGGCTCGGCCGCCGGAGCTTGGTAGCCCAGCATGCTGAGGGCGGGCTTATTGACGTAGAGCACCTGTCCCGAAAAATCGGCCATGACGATCCCGTCGGGGATGCTGTAGACCAAAGTCTCCACCCGAGTCTTTTCCTCCACGATCTTGCCGACTTGAAGGTCGTGGAAAGCCTGCAGTTCCTGCATCATTTGATTGAAGCTTCGCGCCAGGGCTTTAAGCTCCCCCCAGCCCACTTCCGGAACCGGCTTACTGAGGTCCTTTTGGGCGACGCGCAGAGCGCCGGCGTTCAAGCGCTCGATGGG
The DNA here is from genome assembly GCA_001800185.1 of Elusimicrobia bacterium RIFCSPLOWO2_12_FULL_59_9. Classification (GTDB taxonomy): domain Bacteria; phylum Elusimicrobiota; class Elusimicrobia; order O2-12-FULL-59-9; family O2-12-FULL-59-9; genus O2-12-FULL-59-9. Next base: position 7,031 of record MGUX01000017.1, on the reverse strand, counting down.
GCCGGCCACGCGCAGTGCCGTGACGTAAGCGACCCCGAAGGCCACCAAAGCGACCAGACCTATCCAACCGATGATGGTCCACGTCAATTGCTCGGCGGCCAGAAAGGCGTCTTCCCGCGATTGCAGGGTCAACACCGCCCAGGGCATGTCCGTCACGCGCTGGAAAGCGCCCACCATAACCCCCTCCTCGGAAGGGATGTAGTCCGAGATGCCCACATCGTCATGCGCGATGAGCTCCTTGAGGGAGTCCACCGGCAAGCGGCTTACCGTATCGGCGAAAGGCGCCAAGGGGCGGCCCGCCTTGTCGATGACGATGACATGCCCGGTCGTGCCCAAGGTCCTGCCGGTCAAATTTTGAAATACGGAATGGAGGTCCACCATCAGATAACCGTAGCCGCCGTAGTGGAACGGATAAACCAGCGGCATCATCGGCCGGCCCTCGACCATGACGATCTCGCCCAAAGCGACGCGCCGGTCCTTTTGGGCTCTCTTGAAAACCTCCTCCCCGGACCGTGCCTGATAGTCCTGCGCCTGTTTGTAGAGGTCGGCGTTGTATTCCTTGACGATCTCGCGCCCCTGGGAATCGACGACGGAGAGAAAAGCGAAATCGGCGTTGGTGGCCATGGCCTGCTGAATAACCAGCATCTGCTGGTTGCGGCCGATGGCCTGGGCCCGCTCGAGGTCCAGCATGAAGCCGACGCGCCGGTTGAGTCCCTGGATGTACTTGGTGATCGCCTCCGAGCTGAACTGGGCCACCCCGAGGTGAAGCTCGAGCGAATTGCGCTGAGCCATTTTTTGAAATTGAAACAGCCATAGGCTGGTCAGGCCCAAGGGAAGCAGCGAAGCGGCGACGATGATGAGGAAGAAACGGTGGGCAAGCTTCATGTCGGCAAGTCTATCAAAAGCCCCCAGGCTTGTAAATCCGTCCGCTTCTCAGCTCCGGAAAAACTCTTGGATGACCCGGCGCGCTTCCGCGACGCCGCTCACGCCATGCATCCGGCTGCGGAAACCGGCCGCGTCGGGAAGCCCTTTGGCGTACTGGCCCGCGATTTGGCGCATTTCCAGCACGGCGACGCGTTCCGCCTGATGCCGGAGCTTGAGATCGAAATGCCTCAAAAGGGTTTCGCGGATTTCGTCCGCGCCGGGGGGGGCGCTCCGGCCGTCTTCTCCCCTCAACGCGCGGGCCACCTCGGCGTAGATCCACGGATTTCCCATGCCCCCGCGGCCCAGCATCACCGCGTCGCAGCCGGTCTGCTCCCGCAAACGCACCGCGTCCGGCCCCGACATCACGTCGCCGTTGCCGATGACCGGGATTTTGACCGCCGCCTTGGCCCGGGCGATGACCCCGGGGTCCGACCTTGAGCTGTAGCCGGCGGCGCGCGTGCGGCCGTGAATGGCCACGGCCGATATGCCGCAAGCTTCGGCGATCTTGGCCATCTCGACCGCCTCGTCGCCCGACTCGTCGGCATAGCCCTTGCGCATTTTGACGGTGACCGGAATATTTTTGACGGATTTCATCACGCTTTTAAAAACGGCCTCGGCCTTCGCGGGCTCGGTCAGCAAAGCGGCGCCGGCCCCCAGGGCCGTCACTTTTCTCACGGGGCATCCCAGATTTAAATCCAGCAAGTCAAATCGCATGTCTTCGATGGCGGCCGCCGCTTCGCCCATGATTTCAGGCTCGCAGCCGACCAGTTGAGCTCCCAGCGGGCGGTCCTCCGGGACCGTCTTGAGGTAATCCAGCGTTCTTTTGTTTTTCAACACCAGCGCATTGGCGGAGACCATCTCCAAAAAGGCGAACTCCATGCCCTTTTCCCGGCCTATCAGGCGAAAAGCGAGGTCCGAGAAACCCGCCAGAGGGGATTGAATGACCAAATCGTTTAAGACCAGATTGCCGAGGCGCAGAGGCATATTAATAACCCTTATATTATATCGCTTTTAAATAGGCCGCCGGGCCTAATCTTGGGTAGGTCCTTTACCCGTTCCTCCGTAGGCCGTAAGACCCAAGACAGTCTTAGGACCTCCAGTTATAATGAAGTCAATGCAGCTAAAGCGCGGCGTTGGACTTGTTCTGTCTTTGAGCCTGTGGCTCAACGCCCCCGCGCCGGCCTTTTATAAAGCCTGGGCCGGCGCCCTGGGTTCTCGAGGCCATTTCCGCGGCGCCTCCAATTCCTCCTCCCGCGTCTACGCCCGCGTCCGCCGCTCCTTCTTGAAGCAGTTGGCCTCCGTCCGGCAAGACCCGGCCTCCATCCAAATTCCGCGCATCCTCAATGACGGCTCGCGGTTGGAGTGGACCCGGGAAATTCTCCTCGCGCGCGCCCGGGACGCGCGCCTGAGCGCGGCCGAATGGCGAGCCGCGCAAATGGGCGCCCTCACGGTGCTCGGCCGCAGCGGGTCCGTGGAGGATATCGAGGCGGTTCTTCAGGCGTTAAAGAGCAAGAACGCCGCCACGCGCCGGCACGCCTCCGGGATTCTGGCCGATATCATCCACCGCCACGATTCCTCTTTTTCGCAAACCTCCGGGAAATCTCCGAAGTTGGCCGAAGAAATCGCCAAAACCCTTTTGTCGCAAATGCGGCCAAAAGCCGGCGCCGAAGACTTCGCGGTCGCGGCGGGTCCGGCCGACGGATTAAAGCAGGTCCCGGCCGCGTCAATCCAACCCCAGAAGAATTTCACCGAGCCGAGCGTCCCTGAAATTCCGCAGCCGGCCGCCGGCGTCCGGAGCCATAAAATCTCCGCTTGGGCCGGCGTCGCCGGCTACGCGGCCTTCGGGACCGCCAGCCTGCCGGCGGCGGCAAAATTGCTCCCGGCTATCGGACATACGCTGCCTGCCGCCGTGGACTCCCTCGTGCCGGGGCTCCTCATAGCGGGAATCGTTTTATTCGCCGCGAACCAGTTCTTAAAAAACCCGCGCAATCTGGCGCAACCGCCGCCCGCAAGCAAGACGCCGGGCCGATTTTTGAAATGGGTGGAAAAGATCGCGCCCTTGGTTTACGGAACCGTACAAAAGGCCATGCGGACGCTCCAAGAGCACATGGGATTTGAGGCCCGCGCCGGCAACGGAAATTGGACCGCCTTTCAAAACATGCTCCGGAGCGCGCTGCGCACCGCCGTGGTTTGGTCCCCCATCCTCCTGGCCTCCCTGTTGGCGGGGAGCCTTCTTTCCGTGCCTTTCCAATCCTTTTCATTTTCCCATATCTTTTCCTCTTCCGCGCAGACGGTCCTGCCGGCGGCGGCAACGGCGGCTGATTTCATCGCTTCCCCGGTCATTGATAATCTGCTGAACTCTCCATGGCGAACCTTTTTCTTTCCCAGCCTCGCCCAGTCCCTTGTCCAAAATTTCCTGTCTCTGGCGGTCGTCTTCCGGGGAACGCAGTACCTCATCCACCGTTTAAAGCCCGATTCGCGGGCGGCGCCGTGGCTGGCGGCGGTTGCCTCCATGGGCTTCAACTACTGGCTCTTGAGCCCCGGGTCCTCTCCTTTCGCCACCCTGTCGCTTCTGGCGACTCAAGCGGTCCTGATCTATCTTTATGCCCGCACCCGCAGCCTTCAGGCGCCCCTTCTTCTCGACGGCGCTTTCCAAATCTACCAGCTTTATTCGGTATGGCTGTTGGCGGTTCTTAATGCCGCCGACCCCTCCCTATTGGTCCCGCTGAAGGATTTTATTCCCAGCCACGCCTGGATAGGTCTGGCGGCCTGGGCCGGACTTTACGGCGCCGGAAAGCTAATGAAGCGCCTCGCCGGCGGCGCCGGGGAGACCTCGGCGGGGCCTCGCCAAAACGGTTTTCAGAAAATTTTCGCCGCCGGGAAAAAAGCGCTGCAAGGGCAAATCCGGCATTTGAAAGCGATCGGAAAGTGGTGGAACAAGCCTTCCAAAAACCCAAAAAGGCTTTTGCCTCTGCTGGCCGCCGGGCTCTTTTTCGGGGCCATCGCCTTCTTCGCCGGCATCGCCACCTACCAAATCCCGAATCTCTTTGAGGGGCGCGCGGAATCGATTCCGCAATCGCTCTTGAAGCTGCTGGCGGCCCCCTCCGGCCTTCTGGTCCCGGTTCTTTTTCTGGCGGCCTCTCTGGAGGAGTTCATCTTCCGCAGAGGCTTTTTCAAAAGCATTCTCGACAACCCCAAGAAGGGAATCCCCGCCATCCTCGGCACGACGGCGATTTTATTCGGGTTGACCTTCATCCACAACCCCGCCGGTTACCCAACGGCGCTGGCGGTGTTCGGCGGCGCTTTCGCGGGCCTGCAAATCCTCAAGAAAATTTTGGCGCGCGCCGCCTTCGATCCGAAAGGCAAGTTCTGGCAAAGGCCCCTCTTTTGGGCGCTGGTCCTCTCCTCGGTGGTCTTCGCGCTGGTGCATAATTTCGACATCGACCTGCCCTATTTCGGGAAGGTGCTCGAGGGCTATTCCTTCACCTGGAGCTCCTTGATCGGGAGAACGGCCATGGGACTATTTTTCGCGGGGCTTTATTATTTCGCCGGCAGCGCGATGCTTCTGCCCGCCGTCGCCCACTTCGCCTCCAATTTCCTGGAAATCACCGCAATGCGATCCGGCCTGCCCGGCCTCCTCACCGCTCTCGCCGCCATCTGGACAATCTCCCAATTGCGCTCCTGGTGGAAAGGCCTCAAACACTTCAAACAAAAACCCTAATACGGGTGACGCCGCCGGGTTTGCCAAAGGTGCCATCAATTTCTTAAAGCGTCAGGGCCTGTCCCGGGGCGCCTTCCGAAAAACGGGGTCGCCTCCGAGAGCGCCCCTCCCTCCCTCAGACTCGCTGCATGTCGGAGCGGTCTTCCGGGAGGGTTTTCTCCAGGCATCCCCGGGCCACCCGCCGCGTCTTTGAAGTTTTTCTCCAAATAGGCAAATCCCGCCAGCATCCCCCTTCAGAACTTAAGGTGAACTCCTCGATCGCTTAATAACCATCCACCCGCCACGCCTGCAAAGTTTTTCCCTTCATAGGCGAGCCGCGCCCTCCTCGGCCTCATCTTTATCATTAAAAATTCAAGGTTGTCTGATATACATATCACGAAACCCACATGAAAATTAAACCGGCCATTGCAGTAGACTTGAATTTGCAAGCCCACGGATACGAACGCAAGCGCTCTTGAACTTGCTACAATTTACGAAAGGCCGCCGGACCATCCTGAAATGCCTCGCGCTCTTGACCGACTCAAGGAAGAAGTCTCGCGATCTGTCTCGCTGTTCTGGCAGACGCGCGAGCGCCAGGCTCGAAAACAGCGACATTCAGGGCGAGCTGACCAGGGAGCCAGAAGCGCCGTTACCGGCGGCGCGCAGATGGATGGTTTCATCCGGATCATGACCAACCTGATCCAGGAAGCGGGTATTGGGAAGGAGCATATTTTCTGCAACAGCCGCCTGGAACTGCCCGGTTTCTTCCGGCCCACCAAGGAATGGGATTTACTGGTCGTGAAAGACAATCAGTTGGTGGCGGCGCTAGAAACCAAATCCCAGGTGGGGCCCTCTTTCGGGAATAACTTCAACAACCGCACTGAAGAAGCGTTGGGTTCCGCGATGGACCTGTGGACGGCCTACCGTGAGGGCGCCTTCAACAAGACGATAAGACCATGGCTGGGTTATCTATTCATGCTGGAGGACAGCCCCCGGTCTCGCGGCCCGGTCAGGGCCCAGGAGCCTCACTTCAAGGTGTTTCCAGAGTTCCGGGGCGCCTCCTACGCCAAGCGGTATGAGCTGTTTTGCCGCAAACTCGTGCGCGAGCGGCACTATAATATGGCGGCATTCTTAACCTCCGGGAGAGAGACGGGACTCCAAGGCGATTATAAGGAGCCCGCGGACGATTTGACCGTGTAACTTTTTGCGCGCTCACTCGCATCGCATGTAGAGGCTTATCGAGGACTCCATGGCTGAAACTCTTGCCCATACAAACACATTTCACCGCCTCATTCAGGGCGACGCCCGGACAATGCCGTTTATTCCGGATTCTTCCGTTCACCTAGTCGTCACTTCGCCGCCCTACTGGACCTTGAAGCGCTACAATGACGGCGATGGACAGTTGGGACATGTGAAGGACTATGAGATATTCCTGGGCGAACTCGCCAGGGTATGGCGGGAGGCCTATCGTGTGCTGGTCCCTGGCGGACGGATGGTATGCGTCGTGGGAGATGTCTGTTTATCCCGCCGCGAGCACGGACGCCATGTGGTTGTGCCCCTTCATGCGGATATAGCCGTGATATGCCGCAAGATCGGATTCGATAATCTCAACCCCATCATCTGGCACAAAATCGCCAACGCCAACTACGAAGTCAATAATGGCTCCCGATTCCTGGGCAAACCCTATGAGCCAAACGCCATCATCAAAAACGATATCGAGTTCCTCCTCATGCAGAGGAAGCCGGGAGGATACCGCCAACCGACCGAGGAGCAGCGCCGGTTGAGCCGGATCAAGAAGGAAGAGTACGGAAAATGGTTCCAGCAGTTTTGGAACCTGTCGGGCGCTTCCACCAAGGAACACCCCGCTCCCTTCCCGTTCGAGTTAGCCCATAGGTTGGTGAGAATGTTTTCGTTTTGGGGCGACACCGTGCTGGACCCCTTCTCCGGAACAGGAACCACGATGGCGGCGGCCATGCGCTGCGACCGCAACAGCATCGGCATCGAAATCGACGGCGGCTACTGCCGGATGGCGATGAGCCGGCTCAAAGCCGAAGCGCATGGACAATTTTCCAATGCGCAATTGGTCTTTGAGAAAGTGGAAGCCATAGCCGGAACGGCGGCAATCCTGCGCGAGACCGCCGGACAATATGCGCACTCAAAACCCAAAAAATCGCCCCGCACCCCCCGCGGCAAACGACCTGCCTAAAGTTGGTGGACCCCGCCCTATCATCCAGGCGACTCAGCCATGCCCATTGACCAAACACCCCCCCGCTTTCGAGTCCCATGCATGTGCTGTCCAGTTCAAAATGAAACATTTGAAGCCACAGATGTGTTGACAAACTTAGCCCCTTTTGGAATTTCTTCCCACTCCTCATACAAACTCTCTTCCCACTCCTCATACAAACTC
>MGUX01000016.1 GCA_001800185.1 Elusimicrobia bacterium RIFCSPLOWO2_12_FULL_59_9 | reverse complement strand
GCCAAAGCCCCCGTTCGGTCGCTGCCGTATCTGCAATGGATATAGGTTTTTCGGCCGGCTTGGCGCTCTTCCGCCACGAAATGGAAAGCCTCGCGGAAAATATCCCAATCGAAAACCCTGTCTTGAGCGGGAAACAGCAGGAGGCCGAAATCCACGCAATTGAGGCGATAGCGGGCGCAGAGTTTGGGGTCGTCTTGATGAAAATAGCGCAGGTCGACGACGGTGGCGATGCCCAACTCTTCGCTTAGGAAGCGGTAATCTTCCTCTTCATTGAGATACTCGCCGCGGAAAACACCGTCCGAAATGCTGCCGAAGTTGAGGATGGGGACCGCGGAGGAGGGCGCCGTGGCGGCCGGAAGGGCGGGTTGCTCCGTCAAAATGAGGAATTCGCCGTAGGAGCCGGCAGAAAGCTCCTCGGCTTCCGTCGCGGTGAGTCTGGGCGGGGCCGCAAGGACGAAGGCCCAAACCGCCAGGACCAGCGCCACCCCATGAGCCTTAGCTGAAATCGCCATTAAGGCATTTTACCAAACTGCGGAGCCGGTCCGGAAGCCGTGGCGGCGCCCGGCCGGCAGCGCTTATAAAGGAAGAGGGTCTTTAATATTTCCAAAATCAGAAGCACCGCACCCAGAAGGTAAAAAGGGAGAAAGCTTGGAGATTCCGTCTGAAGATGTTGGAGGATGTTCCATGCCGGAAATCCGAAGGTGAAATCCGAGGTGTAGAAACTTGCGAGAACATGCGCGCCAGAAAGGATATAGGCCGCCGGATGCTTGATGAAGATGAGCAGGCATTGGAGGCCGTAGAGGAGGGACATCCCGGCCGGAATCAACACGGATATCCATTGCATGGGCAACTGGTGGGTGGAAAGGTATTTGAGGGTTTCTATGCTTTTTGTGACGTTATGCACCAGTCCCAAGAAACAGAACAATAGTATGATTTTGAGAAAGATTTCATTTCTTCGAGGTCTTTCCATTTGAATATCGCTGTTTGGCCCGATAGGCCGTTTCCGCCATTCTAACAAAAGTGGGTCGATGGGGACAGCCGGCGATGGGTCGAAAGACCCTTGCCGCGCCGGCGCCGACTCCGTAGACTATTAGTATGAAGAGAGTTCTGGTCCTCCTGTTTTTGGCGGGTTCTATCGCTTTCCCCGGAAGCGTCCAGGCCCGCGTTTTACGGGGCGCTCCGCCGTCCAAAGCCGTTGGGACGCGGTTCGCCGCCCTGAGCCGGCTGAGCCGGATCGTCAATTATTCTTTGGACACCCCCGGTCGCCCCGTTCTGGCTCCGTTTCTAAATTCGGCCGTGCCCAAAGCGGCTGTGTTGACCGGCAGAGCGGAGGGGGCGCGCGGCGGCGAGGCGACGCCCGGCGACTTCCCCTCCGGCTTAAAGACTTCCATCTCCGTTTTGCGGACTTTTCAGGCCTTGGACTCCGTGCTTCAGGATTTCACTCCGGAAACGCTTCAGACCATGCCCGTCGAAAGACTGCACGCGCTCTCCGCGTTGATATTGGAGCAATTGCCGGGGTCCCGGCCGGCCGGGACCGAAGACGCTTTGGAAGGCGTCGCGGCGCTATCGGAAGCGCGGGTCAAATCCCTTCTGAAGCGGCCGGGCCGGCGGTCCATGGAGAGCGCGCCCAGCGAGCCTTACCTTCCCAGGCTTATTCATTACAAAGGAGTTCCGAAGGAGGCGCGGGTCATGCCTCCGGTTCCCAGAATTTTTCGACATTATGGCACGAAGAGCGGCGTGAGTTCCATACTGGCCTCCCTTAGTCTGTGGAACGGGCACACCCCATATGTGCGGGCGCATGGGGAGGGTCTCCTGTTTGATGTTTTCACCGATCTTACCGGGGTCTTTTTGACTTTGCCTGGCGTTTCAAAGGCCTCCGTCGGCGTCGGAGGTCAAAAATTTCCGGTTTTCGTGGATTTGCTTCTATCGCCCCGCTTGCCGATTCTGGAGATAGAGCCCGGGCGCATATTCCTGATTCCCCTGCCGGCGCGGATGCCTCCGGACGCCGGTCCCAAACTGCGCGTCCCGGTGGAAATCGTGCGGCATGGCCGGGCAAGATAATTTTGCATGGAATATCCCCGCCTCGAAACTCTGCGCCGCGTGCGCCGGATGGTCGTCAAGCTGGGCTCCAGCGTGCTTTCGGGAAGCAAGCAGCGTCTGGATTTTTCCACGCTCAGGCGTTTGAGCGGCGATGTGGCCGCGCTCAAGGCCCAGCAGCGGCAGGTCATCCTCGTTTCTTCCGGCGCCATCCTGGCGGGCCGCGAGCAGCTCGCGTTGGGAATTCGCCCGATGACGACGCAACTCAAACAAGCCGCGGCGGCGGTGGGCCAGAGCCGGTTGATGCGCGCCTGGGACGAAGCCTTCGCGCGGGAGAAAATCACGGCGGCTCAAGTGCTCCTGACGCGCGAAGACCTGCGCCAGCGCCGCCGCTATCTCAACGCCCGCAACACCCTATTCACTTTGCTGCGCTTGGGCGTCGTGCCCGTCATCAACGAAAACGACACGGTCTCCACCGATGAGATAAAATTCGGCGACAACGACACGCTCTCGGCTTTAGTCGCGGGCCTTTGCGACGCCGACCTGCTCGTTCTGTTGACGGACCGGGATGGGCTTTACAGCGCCGATCCCAGGGACGATCCCGGCGCCCGGCTCATCGCGTGCGTGAGCGAAGGCGAGGCCGCCGTCCGCGCGGGCCGCAGCGCCACCGGCGCAACCGGGTCCCCGGCCCCTCTCCAGTGGAGCGGGACGAAGGAAGCCGCAGAGCGGCGTGTCGAGCTCTGCGCAGGGGGACGGCCGGGACCGGCGGGGTCCGGCGGCATGGCGTCCAAATTTAAAGCCGCGCAGCTTGCGGCGGGCACGGGAATTCCAACGGTGATCGCCAACGGTTTCAATGCGGGAATCCTGCAGCGAGTTCTCGCCGGAGAGGAGGTCGGCACTTTATTCATCGCGCGCGCCAGCCCGCTGGACAAACGCCGGCAGTGGCTGGCTTTCGCCGCGCACCCCCGCGGCCAAATCCACGTGGATGAGGGCGCGCGCGAAGCTCTCGCGGGAAAATCCAAGAGCCTGCTGCCTTCCGGGATCAAATCCGTGTCCAAGAGCTTTGAGGCCGGCGACGTCGTCAGCCTGGTCTCGGGCGGCGTGGAGTTCGCCCGGGGACTTAGCAACTACAACTCCAAAGAGCTCGATAAAATCAAGGGGCTTAAAACCTCCCAGATTGAAGCCGCGCTCGGCTACAAACCGGCCGATGAGGTCGTGCATAGGGACAATATGGCGGTTTTACGACGATGAGCGGCCCTTCCGGCGTCAATGCCTTTGCTCAAGCGGCCAAAGAGGCGTCCCGCGTGCTGGCGCTGGCGCCGGCTGAAATCAAGAACAAGGCGCTGCGCGAGATGGCCTCCGCGGTGCGGCGCCATGCCGCCGGCATTTTGGCGGAAAATAGAAAAGAGGCGGGAAAGTCCAAGGCTGCGGGCCGGACCGCCGCCTTCATCGACCGGCTGAGCTTGGACCCGCGGCGTTTGGACGACGCCGCCGCGGGGTTGGAGCGCGTCGCCGGACTTCCGGACCCGGTCGGAGAATTCTCGGATTTTGCCATAAGGCCCAACGGGCTTGTCATACGCAAGATGAGGGTCCCCCTGGGCGTCATCGCCGTCATCTATGAGGCCCGGCCGGGGGTCACGGCGGATGCCGCGGGGCTTTGCCTGAAATCCGGCAACGCCGCCATTTTGCGCGGCGGCAAAGAGGCGATCAAGACCAACGCCGCGATCGCCGGAGCCTTGGCGGAGGGGCTGAAGGCCTGCGGGCTGCCCGCGGGCTGCGTCGGCTTCATCAAGGACGCCGACCGCGCCGCCGTGCGGCGTCTGCTGGGCTTGGAAGGGCTCATCGACCTCGTCATCCCGCGCGGGGGGCCGGAGCTCACGGAGATGGTCCGCCGCGAATCAAGCATTCCCGTCCTGGCGCATGAGAAGGGCCTGTGCCACACCTTTGTCGACGCGTCCGCGGACCCGGCCATGGCCGAGGAGATTTGCTTCAACGCCAAAGCCGAAAGGCCCGGGGTCTGCAACGCGATGGAGACTTTGCTCGTCCACGCGGCAATCGCGCCCCTGTTCCTGCCGCCGATGGCGGCCCGCTACCGCCGGGCCGGGGTGGAACTGCGCGGCTGTCCGCTCACCCGCGCGATTTTGCCCGAACTCCGGCCGGCGCAGGAGGCGGATTGGGACGCCGAATATCTGGACCTCATTTTATCGATCAAGGTCGCGGGCTCCTTCGAGGAAGCGGTCGATCACATCGCCCGCCACGGGTCGGGACTGGCCGAGGCCATCGTGACCGGCGACGCCGCTCTGGGTGAGAGATTCCAGAGAGAAGTAGACGCCGGCGCCGTTTACGTCAACGCCTCGACCAGATTTACCGACGGGGGGGAGTTCGGCATGGGCGCCGAGATGGGCATTTCGACGCAGAAGCTGCATGCGCGCGGTCCCGTGGGTTTGGCCGGACTGACCTGCGAAAAATACGTCGTCACGGGCCAAGGCCAGGTGCGCGACAGCCGGACGAAATAACCTATTGGTAGGCCATTTCCCGCAGCGCCGCGATTCTTTTCAAAATCGGCGGATGGGTGGCCAAAAGGTCCGCCACAAAGCCCTCCTTTTCTCCCATCAGGGCGCCTTTGGGGTCGGCGATGCACAGGTGCGCCAGGCCGTGGTTGATGGAGGCGGTGGGCTCGAATTTCTTTTCTATTTTTTCCAGCGCCAAGGCCAAGGAGATGGGATTGCGCGTCAGTTCCGCCCCGGAGGCGTCCGCCAAATACTCTCTCCTGCGGGACACCGCCAGCGCCAAGAGCTGGGAGAGCAGCGGGGCCAAAATCAAGAGTATTATCCATACCGCTAATAAAACCAGGACCGCCGCTCCTCCTCCGGACTTTCCTTCCCCGCTCGCGCCGCTGCGCCGCGGCCGGCCGAACCGGAAGCTCCTTCCGGCCCAGTCGCTCAAGAGCGCGACCGCTCCGGTCAAAGCCGCCAGAATCGTCATCAACCGGACGTCGTAATTGCGGATATGGCTCACCTCATGCGCGATCACGCCCTGCAGCTCTTCGCGGGTGAGGATTTGCAGCAGCCCTTCGGTTACCGCCACCGCGGAGTTTGAAGGCCGCGTTCCCGTCGCGAAAGCGTTCGCGTCGGGATCGGGGATCACGTGCGCGCTGGGCGGTGGAAGCCCCGCCGCGGTCGCCATCTCCTGGACCACATGGATGAATTGATTTTCCGCCGGCGACGCGGGATTGGCCGGCCTGGCGCGCGCCGCCTTGAGCACCATGGCCGGACCGTTGGCGAAGCTGGCCGCGCTCATGAGAGCGCCTCCCAGCAGAGCGGCCAAAGTTGCGACCGGCACGCCCATGGGGCGGCGCGGCTCCTCCTCGCTGAAGCCGTCGCGATGGGGATCGCTCCGGAAAGAACCGGTGGTCAGGAATTCTTCGACGGCGGGAAAGGGCATCCCCAGGATGAAGGCGTCGAAGCCGAACCCCAAGAAAGCCAGGAAAACCACGAAGACCGCCACGATCGCCCACGTCCGGCGCTTGTTGGCAGCCTGCTGTTCGTATAAATTCACTCTTTTTTACAGCTCGACTTTCGGCGCTTCCCTCTCGGCCGCGCGCTCCGCCGGGATCTCAAAGAGATCGACCGGAGAAAATCCAAGCGGCCCGGCGAACAAGTTGCTGGGAAAAGTCTGCTGAGCGGTGTTGTACCGGGTGGCCACGTCATTGTACAACTGGCGCGAGAAGCCGACCTGGTTTTCCGTGTGCGACAACTCTTCCATGAGCGATTTGACGTTCTGGTTGGCTTTCAAGTCCGGATAATTTTCGGCCAACGCGAAAAGCCGGCCCAGCGCCTGGGTCAACTCCCCCTCTTTTTGAGATTGCTCCCGCACCCCGGCGCCCGCGGCTGAAACCGCCTGGTTTCTCGCTTCAATCACCTTCTCCAGGGTTTGCTGTTCGAACTTCATATAACCCTTCACCGCGTTGACCAGATTGGGAATGAGATCGTGCCGCCGTTTGAGCTGCACGTCGATCTGCTTAAGGGCGTTGGCCGCCTGATTTCTCAAGCCCACCAGGGAGTTGTACGTCCAGACGAGCCATGCCGCCGCCACGCCTGCCGCGATAAGAATAACAGTCATTGCGCCTCCTTTCCTATTAAAGCTCGGTCTTCTTCCAACGCGCCAAATTGACGATCACGAAAGGGAGAAAATTGGTGTTGAGGACGTCATGCAGGCTCGCGGTCCACCTCAAATGCCCCAAGGAATGGACGTCGTCCCATAGGTCCATACTTTCCATGAAAATGGAGAGCAGGAGCCCCGGCAACAGGGCCCGCCAGGAGCGCAAAGGGCACCGGAACAAAGTGATCGCCAAAAGAAGGCAGGCCGCCCCCACATAGATGTGAATCGCATCTTTTGAAAGCCGGAGCAAGGCCACCAGCCACAGCTTGGCGAGTTGGTAGGGAGAGGTGTATCTCATTGTTTTGGCGCGCCGCAGAAAATTCTCCCATTTCTGGCCCCCAGGTTCAAGGATGGATGTCTTTTCCGAAAAGCGCGGATGCGAAAATGCGCGGGAGGCTCCGGCTGGGCGTCAAGGATACGATTGAATGCTCTCTGGATCGCAAATGCAGCGCGAAGGCGGGAGGAGCTTGTCCTTAAAGACGACAAGGTTCCTGCAATCATCTCCCACAGCCGAGGGGGCGACAATTGCCTCGAATCCAACCCGCCTCGCTTCCCGGGCAATGGATTGTGCGACTGAGAAATCGTTTGTGGAGAGAAGCCGGCTCGCCGCAATGCCGAGCTTGGCGCAAACAGGCGGACTCGTAAGGTCGAGGCATTTCGTCAGCCGTACTTTGAAGGTTCCGACGCATAGGGGCGGAAGGTCCTCTGCGCGGCCATGCGCTTGCCTGAGTCTTTCCCTGTAGGCACAATCCGCGCTAAGGGCCAAGTACAGAACTCCAAACTCGCCTTTGGGGTTGTATCGCCACGAATAGAGCACGGTGTGGGCGATCTCATCAATCTCTGATGTAAATCGGGCGTCGATGATGCGGTACCAGGTATTGGTTCGGGGCGCGACTCCCGGGAGGAGGGCTCTCAGGCCGGCGAGGTTCAAGCCGGAAACCCGTAACGGATCGAAGCGAGAAGCGAAAGGACTCGCGCAAGTTCCTTTTCGGACCGCAGGCAGAGGATAGGAGGAACGTCGTTGAGGTATGGGTTGGGCGTCGAAAGCCAGCGCTTGAGGCCGGGAGCCGTGAGAGCTTTGTGACCTTCCTCAATGACCACTGCCGCGCGGCGAAGGGGGGTCAAAGTGCTGGCCTTGACCATGGTGCCCGAGCCCGAGGCAAGACGGTTGAGCTGCGCCTCGGACATGTTGATGCCCTGCGCCAATACCCGATCGGCGACTCCCGTGGCCTCCAGCAACGCGCGAGTCCATGCCCGGACCTCCTTCGCGGAAACCTTGTCCCGACCTTCCAAGGAAATAGCATCAGCCAGAGTTTCCATGATGACCTCCAGTATTATTATAGCAGAGTATTGACTATTGTCAATACTAATTCTGAAGCCATAGTAGTTCCGTAGCCGTTGCTGCTGAACGGGTCGAAGGCCGTGAAGCCGCCGGGGCATCAGCCCTGAGCACCAAAGGTGCTCAGGCGCGAAAAGTGGGTCGCTCCTAAGGCAGACGAACGAACCTACCCTCATCATTCGCAGGCATATTTCTCCGATGGGGGCGGGGTCCCTGCCGGACCTCGGAACCGCGACCCTTGGCGCACGGCTACGCTACCTCCGGCGCCGCCTCGGAATAACCAGGACTCTTTTTGCCACAGGCACCGGGGTAAGCCGCGGCGCCATCGGCCGGCTTGAGCAAGACAAGGCCCGGACGCTCAATCCGTGGGTCTTGGGCCGTTGTTACGTCCCCTCTACTTGACTCCAGTTTTAGGGTAGCAAATCCCACCTAATTGAACCCACCCCCGGAACGGTGAATCCCACCGATCGGGACCCAGTTTGAGGGGGTCAAATCCCACCAATCTGGACCCAGCTAAAAAGCTGGATCATTGGACTCATTCCCGGCCGAGCCGATTGAAGCTACGATGCTCCTATTGCGTACATGGGGGTATCGATGAAGAGCCGAACGAGGAGGAGACTGATGGAACGAAAGATCGTTGAACATCTAATCGCAGGGGCGAGCGTCAACAGCATCGCTTGCAGCCTTCAGGCAGGCAAGCGCCGTATCCGTGTGCTTCGCGACAGGGCGAAGGAATACAAATATCTGAGTGAGACCGGCGGCCGCGGCGCCGCGGTCTTGCCTTCGTATCCGGAGCCCATATTTCCGGACGCGGTGGACAAGAGAAGTCTGCAGGCGTCGCCGCAGGAACCAACGCTTGCGCCGCACCGCGCGTGGATGGAAGAGCGGCTGCGCGCGGGCTGGCACGCGGTGACGGTGTTCGAGGAATTGCCGGTGAAGGGAATCGGTCGGTCGAGTTTTTACCGGTATCTGGAGCGCTACAAACTTAATCGATTGGGCGAGGAATATCGGGGAGTGATTCCCGAGATCATTCATCAGCCGGGCGAAGCCTTGTTGGTCGATTGGGGAAAGCTGTGCAACGGCTACGATCCGGCGAGTGGGAAGATAAGGGCCGTGTGGATGTTTGCAGGGGTATTGGGATATTCGCGGTACCTGATGGTCCGGCTGGTGTGGAGCAACGATGTGGAGACGACGCTGAAAGTAATGGAGAGCATGTTCCGCGAGATGGAAGGGGTTGCGGCGAGGGTAACGAGCGACAACCCAAAATGCTTCGCGCTGGAAGCGTCGAGGTTTGAGCCTTTGCTCAACCCAGCCTATGAGCGCTTCGCGGCGCATTACGGGGTGGTGATCGAATGCTTGCCGCCGAGAGATCCCGAAAAGAAAGGAAAAATAGAGCGGCCGATTCCATATGTGCGGCGGCTTTACGAGGCACACGGGGATGTGTGGCAGGGGATGGAGGAGGCTCAGGGATACATAGACAAGAAGCTGGTCATCGCCAACGAGCGCAAGCATGGCACGACGCTACGGCGGCCGCGGGAGGTGTTCGCGCAGGAGGAAAAGGGCCGTCTTAAAACACTACCCGCAACGGCGTATGAAATTGAGCGATATCACGATGGGGTCGTGCGCGAAGACGGGCATGTGCGGTTTTGCAACAAGTACTACTCGCTTGATGAGCAGTACAAGGGCAAGACAGTGGCGGTGTTGGGTGATTCCAAGATCGTGAGCATCTACCACCAAGGCAAGCTTCTTGAAGTTCACAACCGAATTACCGATCGCAATCAGACGAAGTCGACCAAGCCCCAACACCTCAAGCCGTGGGAGCAATCGATGCTTGACGATTCGATGTATCGACGACGCGCCGCGAAGCTTGGTCCGGCGGTGGATGCCATAGTTCTGGCGATCATGAAACAGGGACAGGGGTTCGTCGACACGCGCAAGATATGGGGAGTGCTGAGCCTAGACAAAAGTTATCCGGCAGACAAGATCAACGCGGCTTGCGAGAAAGCGCTGAAGCTGGGGATGTTGAGCTATCGGGCGGTGAAAGGTTTGCTGGAGGCGGAGCGCGATCGTCAACAAGCGGCGACCGGCGCGGCGGGAGAAATGCGCAAAGCTGGGAGGACGGAACATAAGTTCGTCCGTCCTTTGTCGGAATATGAGGAGCAGATATCGTTGCTGCTGCATTAAAAATAAAACACGGAGGAAGCAAAGACCATGAACATCGAAGCGGTGAAGACGCAATTTCGGGCGTTAAAAATGTCGACGGCAGCCAAGGAGCTTGACGAAGTGGCGGCCAAGCATAAGGCCGCGGTTTCGCTCCATTGGATATCCGAGCTCTTGGAGCGGGAGATCGACACGCGTAAAGAGCATGGCTTGCAGAAGCGCATCGAGCGGGCGGCCTTTCCGGAGCTCAGAACTTTGGAGGAGTTCGACTGGCGGTTCAATCCGAAGATCGATAAGGAGAAGATCGAGGAGTTGGCGAAATTAGAATTCATTCATAACAATCGGATCGGACTGTTCTTGGGAAAACCTGGAACGGGAAAGACCCACCTGGCACTGGCCATCGGCTTGTTGGCGGTGAAGGCAGGGTTGCGAGTGTATTGCACCAGCGCCAAGAACCTGGCGTACGAGATCACCTTGGCGCGTGCGAAAAACAACCTAGACGTATTGTTCAAGAAAATCCTTTCATCGAACTTATGGATCGTCGATAACTGGGGAGTGGTGTCAATGGGTCGTGAAATCGCGGAGGAAGTGTTCGATCTATTCGACCGCCGGAAATACAACTCGGCTATGATCCTGACATCGAATCGGGACCTGAAGGAATGGAGCGAGGTATTTCCCGATCCGGTGCTGGCCAATGCGACGATCGATAGGATGTTCGACCGCGCGGAAATCGTGATCTTCGAGGGCAAGAGTTACCGGCTCAAAGGCAGGATTGAACTGCCGGAGTTTCGGGTGACAAAAACGGCACGGAAAGAGGAGGCGAAGATCTAATAAAAAACGATCAAAAACTTTGACGCGAAAGAGGGTTATGAGTTAAACTGAAAAACGCTCGGCAGGGGTGGAGTCAGATCGGTGGGACGACACTGGGTCCGGATTGGTGGGACGTCACAGGCCGTATCCTGCCATTTCTGGCCTCAAAGTACAAAGAGGTCTTCCCGGAGACCCAAGGCGATCCCTACGACTTCCTGGTGCCTCCTACGACCCTTGGGGGCTGGCTTCGGAACCAACGGATGCGCCGGGGGGCTCCAGCAACGAGACCTGGCGCGGCTCCTAGACGTCAACCGGGAGTCCATCCGGCGCTACGAGGACAACGAGACCAAGCCTATCCAGGCAGTCAGGGTCAATCTCCGAGAGGTGTTCAAGCTTAACGGCGAGTTCGAGGACTTGAATTGAACTCGATCATTACCAACACTGAAACCGGAAGCGTCGATATTAGTTAGTTGCTCCTGAAAAAGTTCACGTGCTCCCGCCCTCGATTCTCGACGATAACACCTGATTTC
>MGUX01000015.1 GCA_001800185.1 Elusimicrobia bacterium RIFCSPLOWO2_12_FULL_59_9 | reverse complement strand
CTTGACGAACCGGTGCGTTTCCCGGCTGATCCACACCTTTCCCACGGCGGCGGAGTGCTCGATGCGGGAGGCCGTGTTCACGGCGTCCCCCATCACGGTGAAATCGCTCTTTTGGCTGGAGCCCACGTCTCCCGCGATCACCAGCCCGGTGTTGATGCCTATCCTCATGGAGAGCGAAAATCCCCTGGAACGCTTGAGCTCTTCTCCGAAGGACTTGAGCGCCGTCTGCATTTTCAAAGCGGCGCGCACCGCCCGAACGGCGTCGTCCTCCTGCGCGTGGGGCACGCCGAAAAGAGCCATCACGCAGTCCCCCACGTATTTATCGACGACGCCCTTTTGCTCATAGACCGCTTGGGAAAGCATGCTGAAGCACCGGTTCATGATGTCCCGGACGTCTTCGGGGTCCAGCTTCTCGGACATAGCGGTAAATCCGCTCACGTCGGCGAAAATGACGGTCACGATCCGCCGTTCGCCTTGCCTGAGGGATTCGGAGAATTTTTCGGAGGCGCTCATGGGTCCGCGAAAATGGCGAAGGACGTGCTGGCGTGCCCATAGCGGCTGAAGGAACGCACGGGCTGAGAGTTTAAAAAGTCAATTTCGCTTCCGGAGTACATGCCGGCCAGGGGAGTTTTTCCAAGCAGGTCGTGAATGATTTTAAGCTCTTGATCGATGAGGTCATGCGCTCCCAATTGGAGCTTTCGGCCGTAGCAGTCGAAGCACACGGTCCCTTTGATTTTATCCGTTTTGAGCAATTTTAAGGCCTTGAGCACCCCTTCCTTGGTTTGGTTCAACAGGACCTCCGGCTCCACGGTGACAAAACGGTACTTGGCGCCTTCGATGATGGGAGTTCCGCAGTAGAGAGTTCTTTCCTGCGCGTTGGCGCCCCAGATGCCGAAAAGGGTGAAATCCTCCGTACCCTCCTCCACCAGGCTGCACGCCAGGTTGTAGTTGGAAAAGGGAATGTCGACGGGATGGTATTGGACGTTGAAGGCCTCCTCCATGACGTCCAGGGCGGGGCGGTGATCCAGTTCCACCAAAATATTGCCCCGGGTCTTGGTCAAGGTGAACGGCCGGCTGATCGGCGTACCGCCATGGGAAAATCCGCACGAAAACTCGAAGTCCCCGGCCAGGAGCAGCCCGACGCAGGCGCCGGCCAGCGCTTTTTCCCCCATGAACTGGATGGACATAGGACTTTGCTCCATGATGACCCCGGTCCCCGTTCCACCGCCGATGATGGGGAAATCGGCGCCCAGGACGGATTGGGCGCCCTCCAGGATTTTAACTGGAAATCCCATCTGGGGCTCGTGCATTAAAATGAAAAGTTTGGGCTTTGGGCCGCCAAGGCGGCTGAGCGCCATTTCGGCGACTTGCCGTCCGGCTTCAAAGGAATCCGTCGCCAATCCCACGGACCAGCCGGCGGCGGCTTGAATATCCCCGCCCAAAGCCAGCAAGACCACGGAATCTTCGGCCAGCATCGAGCCATAAATGCCCCCGTAAGTGGTGCCTCCGATCAGGGGACAGTCGCCGGCCGCCGAGCGGATTCCATTCAATAGCTTTCGATGGTCGATCCCGTGGTAAGGGCTGAAGACCAGCAGGCACCGGGGCGCGGCCAGTTGGCGCAGGACTTCCTCGGCTAAATCCCGGCCGCATTGAACCGGATTTTTGAGGTCTGAACTGCGGGACGCCGCTACCGAGATGGACATGAGAGCGCCGCTCGAAATTTTATTCCGATTTCGTTTGCGCTTTTTCCTCCGGCTTCTCCTTTCCCTGGGCCTTTTTGGGCTCCTCGACGCGCTTGATGACCAGCTCCGTGATGACGACGTCCCCGTCCGGCTTGTCGCGCTGATCGCGCCCGGTGGTGGCGATGTATTTCAAAACGTCCCAGCCGGAAATCAATTGGCCAAAAATGGTGTGACGGCCATTTAGATGGCTGGGAAGCTTGGGATAGTTTTCGCGGGGCATATCGGTGATGAAGAACTGGCTGCCGTTGGTGTTGGGGCCGGCGTTGGCCATGGCCAGCTTGCCCGGCTCATCGAAGCGCAAGCCCGCGCCCACCTCGTCTTCAAACTGATAGCCCGGCCCGCCGGTGCCGGTGCCCAAGGGATCGCCCCCCTGGATCATGAATCCGGGTATCACCCTGTGGAAAATGAGCCCGTCATAGAAACGGCTCTTCTTCTTTTCTCCCGTCTTGGGATCGGTCCACTCTTTCGCGCCGGTGGCCAAATCCACGAAATTAGCCACCGTCTTGGGCGACTCTTTCTCAAAAAGCGAGCAGACCATGTCGCCCGCGTTGGTGTGAAAAACGGCATAAAGTCCCGGCGCCTGCTCCCAGCTTGCGGCCTCCACGCGGGCCGCCAACAACGCCGCCACTGCCACGGCCAACCATCCAGCCTTCATTTTCATTTCGTTTCTCCTCGCGTCGCGTCTTCTCCCGCCTGCCCTTCCGCCGGGAGGCTTTCAGCCTCCAACAACTGTTTGGGAAATCCGATATCGATGACTTTGAGTTCGCCAACGTAGCGCTTGGCGTGGGTCGCCATGAGCCCGGCCTTCGGAAGCCCGAGCGTGAACGTCCATGCCGCCTGGATGAAAACGCCGCTGTGGTATCCCGTATCCGCGTTGATTCCTGAGGGGATGTCCACCGCCAAAATGGGGCGCTTGGATTTCATCATCGCCTGAATCATTTTCTGAACCGTTCCCAGGGGCTTGCCCTGGGAGCCGGTCCCCAGCAGAGCGTCGATGAGGACCGAAGCCCGGAGGCATTCCGCGGCCATCCTCTCCAAATCCTCATCCGCGGTGAGAACTTCAACCCCCGCCTGGCGAGCGCGCTCCAAATTAAGCCGCACCAGTTCGCCGTAACCGCCCGATGTTGCCCCCGTCGCAGAGCTCCCGGGACCCGGATGCGCCGGAGGCGCGGCGGGCTGGCCGCCGCGCCGAGGCAGATCCCTTTTGGGCGCGGCGATCCAAGCCTGGACCGGGACGCCTTTTTCTTTGAGATGCCGCGCGGCCGCCAATCCGTCTCCCCCGTTGTTGCCGCGGCCGCAGGCCACCAGGACGAAACACCCGGCCGGCGCTTTGCGCAGCGCGCTCTCCAGATAGGAGAGCGTTTCCTGCGCGATGGCCCTGCCGGCGTTTTCCATCAGCGCTTCCGCGGAAATTCCGTGCTCGGCCGAAGCGCGCCGGTCGATTTCCTGCATCTGCGCGGCCGTCACGACCCTAAAACCCTGGAACTCGGTCGCCAAAGGGACTTTACTCATGACGCTCCAGCCAGCGCTTAAGCTCATCATACGTCAAACAATTGAGAATATGCTTTTTTTCCAGGCCCGCGCGGCGCGCGATGGTGACCGCCGCCGCCATGTATTCGAGCTGCGCGGCCGAGTGGGCGTCGGTGGTCACGGCTAGCGTCACGCCGCCTTCGGCGGCCATGCGGGCCGCGGTATCCGACAGATCCTGCCTTTGAGGCTGGCCGTTGATCTCCACGGCCGTCTGCATTCGCGCCGCTTGCGCGAAAACCTTCCCGGCGTCGAAGGCGTAAGCCTCGCGCCGGCCGATGAGGCGGCCGGAGAGATGACCCAATATGTCCAGATGCGGATTGGCCGCCGCCTTTTGAATGCGCCGCGTCATCTCCTCCTCCGGCAGCTTGAAGGCGGTGTGCACCGAGCCGATCACCACGTCGATGCTCGCAAGGACCTCGTCGGCGTAGTCGAGAGCGCCGTCTTTTAAAATATCCACTTCCATGGAGCGCATCAGGCGGATATCTTTGTGTTTTTTTTGCAGCCCGCGCAGCTCCTCGATCGTCTCCTGGAGGCGCCGCGGCGAAAGGCCGTGGGCCACCTTGAGAGATTGGGAATGGTCGCCGATCGCGGTCCACTCCCAACCTCGGGAGCGGGCGCCCAAGACCATATCCTCCAAAGAATCCCGCCCGTCGGTATAGCGGGTATGGTTGTGAAAATCCCCGCGAACGTCTTTGAGCTCGACTAAATCCGGCAGAGAGCCGCGCTGCGCCGCCGCGATCTCGCCGCGGCACTCGCGCAGTTCCGGAGCGATCCACGACAAGCCGAGCCTGCTGTAAATTTCCTCCTCGGTTCGTCCGGCGAGCGGCTTTTTATGGCCGGCGTCCCCGGACTTGAAAAGGCCGTACTCGTTGAGCGAATAGCCCTGCTTGACCGCCAGCTCCCGCAAGGCCACGTTGTGCTCTTTGGAGCCCGTAAAATATTGCAGGGCCGCGCCGAAAGACTCCGGAGGCACGACGCGGAAATCGCATTGAATCTGCGCCTTGAGCCAAACGGCGGCTTTGGTCGCTCCGGCCGCCAGGACGCGCTCGACGCCCGGCATGCGGGTGAAAAACTCCACGGCCCGCGCGCCGTCGCGCGCCGTGCATAAGATATCCAGATCGCCGACGGTCTCCGCGCCGCGGCGCAGGCTGCCGGCGGGGACAATCTCCGCGATGCCGGGGCAGGCTCCCAACTCTTTGAGAAGCTTCTGCGCCAAAAGCTTGGCCTCCCAATAAAGCATTCTCTCGGAAGCCTTGACGGCCAAGCGGATGCCCTTTAAAATATTTTCTTCCAGCTTAGCCCCGAAGCCGGGAAGGTCCCGCAGGCGGCCGGCCTCCGCGGCCTTCTGGAGCTGCTCCAAGCCGTGGATTTTGTCGTCGTAATAAAGCCGCCGCGCCCGCTTGGGGCCCATGCCGGGCACGCGGGCCAGCGCGAGCAGGCCCTCCGGAACCTTGCTCCGGAGCGCCTGCAGCTCCTGAAGCGTGCCCGTTTTCAAAATTTCAGAGATGTGCGAGGCGATGCCCTTGCCGATGCCCTCAATGCGCGTGAGGTCCTCGCCGGAGAGCTCCCCCGCCTCGCGCGGAAGGCCGCCGATGATCTGGACCGCTTTTTGATAGGCGCGGATGCGGAATGGATTGCCGTCGTCGAAAGTCAGCAGAACGGCCATCTCGTCGAAAATCTCAGAGAGCTTGGCGTTGGTGATCATGACCCGGCCGGCCGCAGCCCTAAATGAGCTTCAGCGCCGTGACCACGGCGCTGCCTATCAAGTAGGCCAAAAATCCGGCGCCCAAAAGGACGGCGATGGTGTAAGGCAAAAAAAGCACGGTCCAAGCCCGCCGCGAGGTGAAGCCGTAATTGTCCCGGATGGAGCGGGCTTTCAATGACAAGCTTATCGTTCCCAATACGAGCAGCGCGGCAAAATGGAACACGCCCGTATAGCCGAACAAAAAATTGGCCAGGAACAAAATGGGCAGATAAAACACCCACACCAGCTCGCTCAAGCCCAAAAGCACATAAAGACCCAGGGCGGAGCCGTTCCCCCCGAATAGCTCGGCGGTGATATGCAGGATGCCGGTCAGGCAAATCCCGACGATGACCGCCACGACGCCCCCCATGGCGAGCAGCATGGGCCAAGGAATCCAGCTTAGGATTTCGGCGTTGAAAGTGCCTGGAAACGCCTGGACGATGATCCAGGTCATGCCGCTGGCCAAGTAGGCCATAAGGCCCAATAAAACGGGACGGTTCCCTCTCACCGACTCCATCGCCTGAAACGGGCTGGCGAAAAAATCGTAGATAATGTCCAATTGAGCCGCGAACCTGTTCACTCCGCTCCTCCCAAGCCGCCCCACATATACTCCAGCCTCGGCCGGCTCAAGCCCGACAGCGACCCTAGGGAATGTCCCTTGAAGGCGCTGCCCAGAATTTCGATCAAGCCCTGCCACGGGTCGCTGTCGCGGATCGCCTGAGGGGCATCCTGCATGCCGGCCAATTCAGCGGCCAAGTTGAGGGCGTCCTCGGAATCGCCCAGCACGTCCACCAGACCCAGCTTGCGCGCCTGCGCGCCGGTGAAGATGCGCCCATCGGCCAGGGGGCGCAATTGTTCCAGCGGCATGTTGCGGCCTTCGGAAACGGCGCTCAAAAACTGGCCGTAGGCGTCGTCGATAACATCCTGCAGCAGCTTTCTTTCCTCATCGGTCATATTGCGGGTGGGCGATCCGATGTCTTTGTGCTTGCCGGATTTTATCGGGGTCATCTGCACGCCCACTTTTTTCATGAGCTCGGTGAAATTGCTGACCGAAAATATGACGCCGATGGAGCCGGTCAAGCTGCCCGGATGCACCACGATTTTGTCGCAGGCGCTGGCCACGTAATATCCCCCGGAAGCCGCCACGTCCCCGACGTAAGCGATGACGGGTTTTTCGGTTTTGCTTCGCATTTTTTTGACCTGGCTGAAAATTTCCTGCACCGCCCCGACGCTCCCTCCCGGGGAGTTGATCTCGATGACGATGGCTTTGACGTTTTCCTTTTCAATGAGCCGCTTAAAGCGGCGGACCCAGGCCTCGATGCGGGGAGCGCCGAACATCCTCGACTCATCGGAATCATAAATAGGGCCGCGCAGCGAAACCACGCCGACGAGATTGGGGCGGCGCGACAAAAGAAGCTTGGAGGCGTCCATGGACGGCACCGACTCCGTTTTCTGCCGCAGCCCGATCACGGCCACCGCCAAGGAGCCCGCAAAAAGCGCGATGATGGAAAGGACCGTCAGGCGCTGAAAAAGACGCCGGTCCGGCGCGGGGCCGGGGGGCGCCGGAGAAGGCGTGCTGGGCGGCGTTTCAGGCGGTAAAGCGTTATCCATCTTATTTTCCTCGCAGTGCGGCGGTTATTTTATCTCGGAGGCGTCAACGATACGATTGCGGCCCTGCCGTTTGGCCGCGTAAAGAGCCCGGTCGGCTTGAGCGATGACTTCTTTGGGCGTCTTCCCGTCCCGGGGATAATGCGCGATGCCGGTGGACACCGTCACGCGCACCGTTTCCAGCCCGCTCTGAAAGGCCTCCGCTTCCACCCTCTGCCGAATCCGCTCCGCTTTGCGCAAGACTCCTTCGGCCTGGGCTCTGGGAAGTAAAATAGCAAATTCCTCACCGCCATATCGAGCCACAAAGTCGGTCTCGTAGACGCATTCCTTGAAAATGCCTCCCATGCGCCTTAAAACCGCGTCGCCGAAGGGATGGCCGTAAACGTCGTTGCAGCGCTTGAAATGATCGACATCCAAGAGCAGGACGCAGTAGCTGGTTTTAAACGTCTCGGCGCGCCGGGTCTCCTCGTCAAGCCTTTCCTCGAATTTCTGGCGGCGGTAGACCCCCGTGAGTCCGTCGGTCTCCGAGAGCGCCTCCACCTCTTGAAAAAGCAGCACCCGCTTGAGCGCGAAGGTGATGTGCTGCACGAAATTCTGGCTTTCCTCCAGAAGCTTCCGCTCGTCTTGCCCCGTCGAAAGCCTGGCGAAAAGGAAGCCCAGCAAATCCCCCGAATGGTAGATGGGGACTCCCAAAAACCGGTCAGGCTTCTCAAAGACCTGCGGCACGGACAAATCGGCGTGGTGGAGCTGCTTAAAATCCTCCAGCGTGCTCCATTGGGAGCCAAATCCGCTGATCACTTTCCGTTTGATCAAAGGCACCATGCCGCCCAAGTTGGATGCTCCCGCGGCCCCGGGACCGCCCGGGGTGCCTCCGGCCACGAACAGCACGAACTGATCCAAGCCCAGGGCCTTTTCGATGGCGGCCTCCATGCGCGAGCGCAGGGTTTCCCAGTTGAGAGCCTCCGAGAGCCCCTTGATGATCCCGTACACGGCCAGAACGTTTTTTTGCTCCTTTTCCCGATGCTCGGTGTCGGTTTTGAGCCGCGCGATTTCCTCATCCAGATCCCTGAGCCGCCGGCGCTCGGCGGCGGCGTCGTCCCGCCAACGGTCCTCCTGCGCGCGAAACCGGGCGATCCAAAGGACCCCCCAGGCGGCCGCCGCCGCGATCCAAACGAACAAACCCCACCAAGAAGCCTGGGACCACCGTCCCAAACCGCAGTAAAACCACGTTGAGAAGGAGGCGCCGCAAAAAACGGCGAAAAGCCAAGTCCTGCGCGGAGTGGCCAAAAAAACTCCCAGCATGGGAAGCGCCGCCGCCGCGGCTGCATAAAGGGGATTAAAAACCTCGGCCGTCACGCCCCCACCACCCTGTTTCTGCCGTTTTGCTTGGCGAGGTATAAGCGCTGGTCGGCGACGCGGACCAACTGGCTGGCGACCGTCGCGTCATGAGGAAAAACGGCGACGCCCATGCTGAGCGTGATGCGTATCACCTGGCCCTGATGCGGAATCACCTGCTGCTCAACGACGCGCCTGATCCGCTCGGCCTGCTCCACCGCCTGTTCCCGGCCGACGGCGGGCAGTATCAGCGTGAATTCTTCTCCGCCATAACGCGCCACAAAATCAATGCCGCGAACGTTGGAACCCAGAATGCCGGCCACCGTCTGTAAAACCAGATCGCCCGCCTGATGGCCGTAGCGGTCGTTGCAGACCTTGAAATGGTCCACATCCGCCATGAGCAAGGAAAAGGGCGACTGCGTCCTGCCGGCTCGCAGGACCTCCTCCTGGAGCTGCACCTGGAAGGAGCGGTGAGTGTGCAGGCGGGTCAATCCGTCCTGCTTGGCCAGGGTCTGAACCTGCTAGTAGAGATAGACGTTTTCCATCGACAGCGAGGCGAGCGTGGAGTATAAGTCGATGATTCTTAAGTCCGGAGCGGAAAAAGCCCCCGGCGTCTCCGAATCCAGGCGCAGGAATCCGACCGTCTCCTT
The DNA here is from genome assembly GCA_001800185.1 of Elusimicrobia bacterium RIFCSPLOWO2_12_FULL_59_9. Classification (GTDB taxonomy): domain Bacteria; phylum Elusimicrobiota; class Elusimicrobia; order O2-12-FULL-59-9; family O2-12-FULL-59-9; genus O2-12-FULL-59-9. The sequence continues at coordinate 100 of MGUX01000015.1, read as the reverse complement.
GAGCACCTTCAAGGGAGCGACCATGACCGAGCGCGTCCCTCCGGCGACCCCATCCCGAAATCTCGCGTCCGCGTGGATATAATCGACGCGGATGGCGGCC
>MGUX01000014.1 GCA_001800185.1 Elusimicrobia bacterium RIFCSPLOWO2_12_FULL_59_9 | reverse complement strand
ATTACACCCAGCGGCTGGCCTCCGCCGGTAATCCCTCCAGCTACACCTACGCATTGGGCATGGAGCGCTGGCTCTCCACGGCGCGCTTCGGCTCCTACGCCTTCCGGGCGGGGATGGGGCTTGGGAACCGCACCGACCAGGTGACCCTGGGCGCCGGGATCCATTTCTACGGCGCCCAATTGGATTACGCCCTGCTGGTCCCGGCCTCCGGGCAGCACATCGCCGGGCACGCGCTCAGCCTGATTTTGCGTTTCGGGGAGAAAGATCCCGAGGCGGAGTATGAGCAGCTTTTGAACCAGGAAATCGAGGCCCGCCGGGAATTGGCGACTCTTCTGGAATTTACGGAAAAGCAGCTTTCCGCGATCAAAGAGGATTTATCCCTTTCGCAAAAGGAGCTGCAGTCGCTCAAGGACCAGCTCCAGACGAAGGATCAGGAGGCGGAGTCCTTCCGCGGGAAGATTGACGCCTTGATCAACCGCCAAAAGGAGGTCGCCCAGGAGGTGCGCACGATCCAGGTCAACAAGGAAAAGATCAAGCGCGAAAGGACCGAAAATATTTTTGAGGAGGACTGGGAGGCCTATAAGGCGCTGAGGGCCGCGGGAAAGTCCAAGGCCGAGCTCAAGGCGCACTTGGAGGGGATGCTGAAAAGATTCCGCGGCCAGGAGGTGGATTTGAGCCCCGTCAATCAGGAGATTTTCAATCTCTTGCAGACCCGGTGATTTTGTATAATTTTGGCGAATTTTATGGAGAAGGTTGAAGACAAACAACCCGAGGGGCGCGCCGAAGGAAAAATCCTGAGAATCACAAAGCACGGGGAAAAAGTGCTGCGGCAGCGCTGCAAGACCGTTCCGTTCGAGCAGATCACCAAGCTGCTGCCGGAAATTTTGGAAGACATGTGGGCCACCATGCGCGCCGCCAACGGCGTGGGGCTGGCCGCTCCCCAGATCGGCCTGCCGCTGCGCTTGGCGGTCATCGATGTCAAGCCCGGCGGGAAGTCCAAGCGATGGGTCCTCATCAACCCCGAGATTGTCGAGAAATCCGGAGCGGAGGAAAGCGAGGAGGGATGCCTCTCGATTCCCGGGCTCTATGCCAAGCTGCGCCGCTCCAGCCGCGTCAAAGTCAAAGCTCTCAACGAGCACGGCCTGCCCGTTGAAATCACGGGTTTGGGGCTCTTCGCGCGGGCGCTGCAGCATGAAACGGACCACTTAAACGGCAAGCTTTTTGTCGACCGCCTTCCGTTGTTGATGCGCTGGAAAGCCTCCCGGATCATACGCCAGCTCAAAAAAAACTGGACTTAGGGCCCGACCTTTTATGAAGGCGATTTTCTACGGCAGTCCGCAACTGGCCGTCCCTTTTTTCTCCCTGGTGCTCAGGTGCTGCCAAGTCGTCGCGGTCGTCACCCAGCCCGACCGCCCTTCGGGGCGCGGAATGCTTCCCAAGCCGACTCCCGTCAAAGTTTTGGCCGACAGCAAAGGGATCCGGGTTTTTCAGCCGCATAAAATCTCCGAGATTATCGCCGAGTTGAGCGCTTTGCGGGCGGATTTGGCGGTGATCGTCGCCTACGGGAAAATTTTGCCCCCCGAGGCCCTGGCGGCGACGCTGAAGGGCAATTTAAACGTCCACTTCTCCTGCCTTCCCAAGTACCGGGGCGCGGCGCCCATCGCCTGGTCGCTGATGCGCGGGGAACAAAGGACCGGCGTGACGTGCTTTTGGGTGGACGCCGGCATGGACACCGGGCCTATTCAGCGCTTGGCGGAAATTTCCATCGCGCCGGAGGACGACGCGGTGAGCCTGACGCAAAAATTGAGCGAGCTGGGTTTGTGGACGCTGTCGGTGTGTCTTTCCGACATCGAGGCGGGCCGCATCTTCCGGGAGGCCCAGCGGGGGGAGCCGTCCCTGGCCCCCAAGCTTAAGCCGGAGGATCGCGTCATCGCCTGGGATATGCCGGCGGAGGCGATTTTAAACCGCGTCCGCGCGCTCGCCGCCGGTCCCCCGGCCAGCCTCCGGCTCCAGGGCGGCCCGATAAACGTTTTCAGGGCGCGTTTAGGCGATATGAAGCCGGCGCACAGCGCGCGCCCGGGCGCCGTCGTCGACATTGAAGCCGGCAAAGGCTTTTTGGTACAATGTCAGACGGGAAAATTGTGGATTTTAGAGGTACAACCCGGCGGGAAAAAGCGCATGCCGGCCGCGGCCTTTTTAAACGGCCTGCATCTCAAGAAAGGGGATACGCTGCGGTGACGCCTCCCCGACCGCCCGGGAGGAACCAGGTGAAGCGGGTCGTTGAGGGCGCCTTCGCTTTTCTTTTTTTAGCCGCCGTCGGCTATTTCTCCTTCCACTGGGCGATGGAAGGCCTCATTCACAGCAAGCCCGAAAGACAAATTCCGGACTTGCGGGGCAGGTCCGTCCTGGCCGCCTTGGATATGCTGGCGCCGCTAAAATTGGGCATCCGCAAAGAGGACGAGGAGTTCAACGATCAAGTGCCCATCGGCGCGATTTTAAGGCAGTATCCCGAAGCGGGGACGATCGTGCGGGAAGGCAAGACCGTGCGCGTCGTCATAGGCCAGGGGGGGGAATCGGTTTTCGTGCCCAGTCTCATCGGCCTGCCGCTTCGCAACGCCGAAATGCTGCTGCGCCAGAGGCAGCTTCTTTTGGGAGAGGTCAGCGAATCCTTCTCGCTGCGCGTGGAAAAGGGCTTCGTGCTGTCGCAGGATCCGGGCGCGGAAAGCAGCATCGAGAAAAATACCATGGTCAACGCCGTCGTCTCCGCGGGCTCGCCGCCTCCCGGCATCGTGCTTTTCCCCGATTTCCGGCAGCGCAACGTCGGCGAGGCGGAAACTTGGGCGCAAAAGCACATGCTGCCCGTGGCCATCACCGCCAATTCGGATTCTCTTTTTCCGCGGGGGACCATTTTAAGCCAGAAGCCCAACCCGGACGCCATCGCGCTTCAGGACTCCGTCCTGAGCCTTTGCTCGTTGATGACCACGATGCGCACTTAGCTCCGAGAGCTTAGTGCGCATCGTGGTCATCAACGAGCAGGGGGAGCGCGAGGTTTTCAACGGGCTCCGGTCCCCGGGAAGCAAGATCGATCTGGCCATTCCCGACGCGGGCAACTCCAGGGCCCGCATTTTCGTCAACGGCATTCTCGTGGAAGAGAGGGATTTATAAAGCGCTCTGTTTTTCCCCAGCCCAACGGCAAGGTCCGGATCGTGCCCTCGGTTCTCGCGGCGGATTTCTCCAGCCTGGGGCGGTCGGTCCGTAAAGCCGAAAAAGGCGGCGCCGACTGGATCTCGGTGGACGTGATGGACGGGCACTTCGTGCCCAACCTCTCTTTCGGGCCGGGGCATGTCGAGGCGCTGACCCAAGCGACGGGCTTGCCCATCGACGCGCATTTGATGGTCAGCGCGCCTTGGAATTTTATCGAAGCCTTCGCCCAGGCCGGCGCGGGCATGATCGTGGTTCATTGGGAGGCCTGCCGGGGAGCCGGGACTTCGTCCACAAGCCCCGGGGCCGTGTTGAAAAAGATTCGCCGGTCGGGCGCCAAGGCGGGGCTGGCGCTGCGGCCCAAGACCGGCGCCGGGAAGGCGCTGCCGTACTTGGCGCAGGCCGATCTGATCCTGGTCATGACGGTGGAGCCGGGCTTCGGCGGCCAGGCGTTCATGCGGGACATGTTGCCGAAGGTCAAGCGGTTAAGGCAGGAGATATCAAAGCGGCGTCTTCCGGTGTGGCTCCAGGTGGACGGCGGCATTGACCGGCGCACCGCGCCGCTGGCCGTTGAAAGCGGAGCGGACGCCTTGGTGGCCGGAAGCGCGGTCTTTGGCGCGCGCGACCCGGCGGCGGCGGTCAGGGATTTGAAGAGAATCGCCAACGCCAAGTGGCAGAGTGGGGAAAAATAAGTGGTAGAGTGGTAAAGTGGTAAAGTGACGGAGGGGAGGACGGCAAGCTTTCAATCCAGACGCACGGGAGAGGCGGTAGCTGTTTTTGTGCTTGTTGCCACTCTACCACTCTATCACTTTACCACTGTCGTTGAGACGCGCAGGGCGCGACTTATCCGGCGGCATGGTCCGCCGAACCTTAATGGGGTACAGGCATCGAGTTAACTCGATGCCGCCATAGGGGCGGTAGCCCCTTGGGGAGCGCCTCCGCGCAATACCTTGAAAGCGGAGGCTTCGGCCCGAGCACCGAGCGTTAGCGAGGACGCGCAGGGCGCGACAAAGAGGAGGAGTTATTATGGCGGCAGTTTTAAGATTGCAGAGAGTCGGCAAGCATCGGCAGCCCTATTATCGGATGGTGGCCATCGACAAGCGCAGCGGCCCTGCAGGGCGGCCCTTGGAAATTCTGGGAATTTACGACCCGAGGGGCGACAAGGCCAAGGATAAAATTCAGCTCAAAGCGGATCGCGTTTCCTATTGGCTGGGCGTCGGCGCGAAGCCTTCGGAGACAGTGCTGTCGCTCATCCGCCTGGCCAAGCGCGCGGCGGCGGCCGCCAAACCGGCCGAGCCGGCTTCAACGAAGTGAAGTGGAGAGCGGGGAAACAAGTGGTAGAGTGGTATAGTGGTAAAGTGACGGAGGGGAGGACGGCAAGTCTTTACACGGGGTGGGCGGTAGCCGTTTTTTTGTTTGTTGCCACTCTACCACTTTATCACTTTACCACTTGAACACTGTCGTTGAGAAGGCTGGTTAGGCAGGAGGGAAATTTTATGAAGGAACTGGTGGTTTTTTTGGCGAAGTCCCTGGTGGACAAGCCGGACGCGGTCTCGGTGGACGCCGTCGATAGCGACGGCGTGCTGAAGATGCAGTTGAAGGTTGCCGACGATGATAAAGGCAAAATCATCGGCAAGAAAGGAAGAATCATACGGGCGATCCGCTCGCTGTTGTTCGTCAGTTCGACGCGCGCGGGCAAAAAATCGGTTTTGGAGATCGGCTGAAGGCGGCCCATGCGAATCGACATCGTCACCCTATTTCCCGGCATGTTCCAGGGGCCTTTTTCCCAGAGCATGATCGAGCGCGCCCGCAAAAAGGGGCTCGTGCAGATCCATTTCGTCAACCCGAGGGATTTTTCCTCCGACAAGCACCGCAAGGTGGACGACCGGCCCTACGGCGGCGGGCCTGGAATGCTGCTTCAGGCCGAGCCGTTGGTCCGGGCCATTGAAAGCGTCCGGCGCCGGGATTCCACGGTCATTTTTCTTTCGCCCCAGGGCGCGGTTTTCAACCAGGCGACGGCCGAGTCCCTGGCGCTGGAAAAACATCTCATTTTAGTCTCCGGACACTACGAGGGTGTGGACGCGCGCGTCCTGCGCTACGTGGATAAAGAGATTTCCATTGGAGATTACGTGCTGACCGGGGGCGAAATTCCGTCCATGGTCGTCGTCGATGCCCTCATCCGGCTCATTCCCGGAGCGCTCGGAAACTTGGAGGGCGCCCGCGCGGAAAGCCTGCGGGACGGGCTTTTGGAGTTTCCGCAGTATACGCGTCCGGCCGTTTGGAAGGGACGCAGGGTTCCCAAAATTTTGCTTTCCGGAAATCATCAGGCCATCGAGTCTTGGCGCAAAAAAAGGGCGCGCACGGTCACCCGGCGCAAACGCCCGGATTTGCTTGCGGCATAGGAGAGAGCTAATGGTACAAGAAAAGATATCCACCAACACCGGATCCAAGAAAATTCCCCACTTTAGGACCGGCGACCAGGTCAAAGTTCACGCCAAGGTCATCGAAGGCGAAAACGAGCGGATACAGGTCTTTGAAGGCGTGGTCATCAGCCGGCGCGGCTCCGGCCCGTCGGAAACCTTCGCCGTCCGCAAAGTCTCCTTCGGCGTCGGGGTGGAGCGCATTTTTCCGCTCCATTCCCCGCGCATCGACAAGATCGAAATGGTGCGCCCAGGGCGCGTTCGCCGGGCGAAACTGTTCTATCTTAGAAAGCGCAAGGGGAAAGCCGCGCATGTGGAGTCCGGCGAGCAAACCGGCCCGGTTACCGAGGCAAAGCAGGAAACCCAAGCCCCGGAAAAGGCGGGCGGCGCCGACGGCGAGCTGCCGCAGCACCCCCCCAAAGAGGTCCTCAGCTCCTAGCCCTTGACGATGGCGAGTTCCCTGTACGCCTTCGACGATGCCGTCAAAAAACGATTCGGGGCCAGGTATTTGATCGGCGTGGATGAGGCCGGCAGGGGATGCTTGGCGGGGCCGGTCGTGGCGGCGGCGGTGATCCTGCAGGAACCCGGCCGGAAACCCCCGCTCGACGGCCTGCGCGACAGCAAACTGCTCCCTCCTTTGAAGAGGGAGCTTTTATTTGAGGCCCTGCGTTCGCGGGCTTTATGCCGCGGGGTCGCCGCGGTTTCGGCCGGCAAGGTGGACGCTCTCAATATATTGCAGGCGACTCTTGTGGCGATGCGCCGCGCCATCATGGCGTGCCTGAAAGCGAGCCCGGTTCCCTTGCCGCTGGAAACGACTTTGGCGCTGGTGGACGGAAACCGTCCGGTTCCGGGCTTGGAGCGGCGCCAGCAAACCTGGGTCGACGCTGACGCCTTGAGCGCCAGCGTCGCCGCGGCCAGCATCGTCGCCAAGGTGACCCGCGACCGGTGGATGCGGGAGCAGGACGCGCTCTATCCCGGCTACGGCTTTAAGGCGCACAAGGGCTACGGCACCGCCGTCCATCTGGAGGCTCTCCGGAGCTTGGGACCGTGCGAAATACATCGCCGCACGTTTAAGCCCGTGCGGCAATTGTCCGATGTCCAATAAATCTCTGGGGCGGGAAAGCGAGCTGCTGGCCGCGCGATTTTTGGAGGAGCGGGGGTACGCTCTCCAAGTGCATTCCTACCGCAGCCCTTTCGGCGAAATAGACCTGGTGGCGCAGAAGCGGGACATTCTCGTCTTCGTCGAAGTCAAGGCCCGCAGCTCCGGCGCGTGGGGCCTTCCGGAGCAAGCCGTGGATGCCCGCAAGCAGGCAAAAATGGTCAAAACCGCGCTGTGCTACATCAAGCACAAAGCCCTGCGGCCGGCGGCCGTCCGCTTCGACGTGATCGCCATCGAAAACGGCGTCGTGCGCCATATAGAAAACGCGTTCCAAGCCTCTTCGCGCTACACCTACTAGACCACCTTAATTGCGAACATCCAGGTTGCTATCCACCAGTGGTCCAGTGATCGAGTGATCCAGTGGTCGAGTAAAAACTAACAGATTTACGCACCCGACGCCACCTTACCACCGTATAACCTTCACTTGACCACTTTTCCTCCCACTCGACCACTTGACCACTGACCACTTGATAACTCTCTCTCGACCACTGACCACTCGATCACTTCTCTCGTGTTTGGTTTATTGCGGAATATTGCGGATGCAGGCGTCCTGGATGTGCTCGGAGGAGAGCCCGTATTTGGAGTAGAGTTCCGCGCCCGTGCCGGATTCGCCGAAGCGGGTCGCGCCGAGGCGGATGAGCGGCGCCGGCAGGCCGGCCCCGGCCAAAACCTCGGCGACGGCGCTGCCGAGTCCGCCGACGACGCTGTGGTCCTCGACGCTGACGAGGCGGTTGCTGTTGCGAGCGGCGTCCAGCACGTCGGTGGAATCGAGCGGCTTAATGGTCGGAGCGTTGAAAACCCTGACCGAAAATCCTTTCTTTTCAAGCGCCTTGGCCGCGTCGATGGCCCCTTCCAGCGTTCCCCCGCCGGCCAGCACCGAAGCTTGGAAATGCTCCGTCTCTCCGGCCGGCGTAAACACCGGATCGAGCCTTCCGAGCTTCCATTGATAGCCGCCGGAGTGCACGTCCGGGACTTTTTGCCGCGTCAAGCGGATATAGACGGGGCCTTTGTGCTCCGCGGCCCAGGCGACTATTTGGCGCGTTTCCTCGGCGTCGCCCGGCTGCAGGAGGGTCACATGCGGCAGCGAGCGGAGCGCGCCCAAATCCTCAAGCCCCATCTGCGAGGGCCCGTCCTCGCCGATGCCCAGGCCCGCGTGCGTTCCGACCATTTTGACGTTGGTCTGGTTGTAAGCGACGGCGACGCGGATGGTCTCCAGGCGGCCGATCAGAAAACAGGCGAAACTGGTCACGAAAGGAATTTTTCCGCACAGCGCCAGGCCGGCGGCCGCGCCTATCATGTTGGACTCGGCGATGCCGAGCTCGAAGTGCCTTTCCGGAAAGCGCTTCATGAAAGCTCCGGTCATCGTCGATTTTCCGAGATCGGCGTCCAAGACGACGATCCGGGGATTTTTTTCGCCCAGAGCGGCGATGGCTTCTCCGAAGGCGTCTCGCGTCGCTTTCATAGGATTAATCGGGCTTGCCCGCGAGCTCGGCCACGGCTTTCTCCGCCTGCTCGCGGTTGGGCGCTTTGCCGTGCCATTCGATCTGATGCTCCATAAACGAAACGCCCTTGCCTTTGACGGTCTTGGCCAAAATCGCGTGGGGTTTGCCTTGGACGGCGTCGGCGGTCTCCAAGGCCGCGAATATTTCCTTGAAGTCATGGCCGTCGATGCATTGGACGTGCCAATTGAAGGCCTTCCACTTCTCCGGCAGCGGGGCCAGCGGCATGATTTCCTCGACCGGGCCGTCGATTTGGCCGTTGTTGTGGTCGAGGATCACCGTCAGATTGTCGAGGTTGAATTTCGGCGCGGCCATGGCGGCCTCCCAAATCTGACCCTCCTGGATTTCCCCGTCGCCGAGAATGCAGTACGTCCGCCAGCTTGCGCCGTCGAGCTTGGCGGCCAGGGCCATGCCGATGGCCATGGAAAGCCCTTGGCCGAGAGAGCCGGTCGAGACCTCGATTCCGGGGAGCCGGAGGCGGTCCGGATGGCCTTGGAGGCGGCTTCCGATTTTTCTAAGCGAGGCGAGCTCCTCGTGGGGAAAGTAGCCGGCGCGGGCGAGACAGGCGTAGAGTCCGGGGCAGCCGTGCCCTTTGGACAAGATCAAGCGGTCGCGCCCTTCCCACGCGGGGTTTTTGGGATCGTGGCGCAAGCGATGAAAATAAAGCGCGACCAAAATCTCCATCTCGGAGAACGAGCCCCCCGGGTGTCCGGAGCCGGCCGCCTCGAGCATGCGGATCACGTCCACGCGCAGTTCGCGCGCGATTTTTTCAAGCCGGGGGATATTCACGCTTTGGATCGCTTGTGCCATATCTCGCATTTTACTAAAATATGAAATAAATATCCCCATTTCAAATGCAGGATCATACCCGAACGCTCGTAGAAAAAGCAGTCTCCCACATTAAAGCCAAGTCCCGCATCACCCATTTTTCCACGGGTTTGGTGCTGGGGAGCGGGCTGAAGGCCTCCGTCCCCAAGTTGGAGCGCGCGGTTTCCATCCCCTTTGAGGAAATTCCCGGCATCCCTAAGGCGACCGTGGCGGGGCATGCGGGCAACGTCGTCGCCGGCCTTTGGAAAAAGACGGGAGTCCTCATCCTGCAAGGGCGGCTGCACTACTACGAGGGGCATCCCTTGGCGGCGGTGACCCTGCCCGTGCGCGTCATGGCCGGGCTCGGGATTCGCAATTTAGTCATCACCTCGGCGGTGGGGTCCATGGCGCGCGGGATCAAGCCCGGCACCTTGGTTTTTTTGAAAGATCACATCAATTTCATGGGCAGCAATCCTCTCATCGGGACCCATCATTTGGAAAACGGGCAGATGTTTCCGGACCTGTCGGAGCCCTACAGCAGGGATTTAAGGCGCTTGGCCGCGCGCTGCTCGAAGGCGCTCAAAATTCCCGCGCGGGAGGGGGTGTTCGTGGCCGTCAGCGGGCCTTCCTATGAAACCAAGGCCGAAATCCGCGCTTTCCGGCGGCTCGGCGGCGACGTGGTCGGCATGTCCATGGTTCCCGAGGCCATCGTCGCCAACCAAACCGGAATGAGCGTTTTGGGAATAAGCTGGGTCGCCAATTACGCCAGCGGGCTTTCGGCCGCTTCCCTCAAGCATCCCGACGTTTTAAAATTAGGCAAGAAAATTTCCGCCCAGATGAAATCGTTGATGGAGAGTTTGCTCAATCTTTTGCCCGCGGAGCCCAAACGCCTATGAACATGCTGCAGGTCATCAACCGGAAAAGAGACGGGCTCAAGCACACCCAGGAAGAGCTGGACTTCGTGGCGCAGGCGAGCGCCAACGAGCACGTGCCCGACTACCAGTTGTCGAGTTGGCTGATGGCCGTCCGGATCAACGGAATGGACGAGCAGGAGACTTTTTGGCTCACCGAAGCCATGGCCAAGCACGGGACGCAGCTCAAGCTTTCCGGCATCCGTAAAAAAAGAGTGGACAAGCATTCCACCGGCGGCGTCGGCGACGGGGTATCCTTGGCGCTCGTGCCCCTGGTGGCGTGCGCGGGCGTGGCGGTGCCCATGATGAGCGGCCGCGGGCTGGGGCATACGGGGGGCACTCTGGATAAGCTGGAGTCCATCCCCAACTTAAAAGTCCGGCTGACTCCCAAAAAGATCTCCGATCAATTGGACTCCGTGGGAGCGGTCATGTTCGGGCAGGGGGCCGGATTGGCGCCGGCCGACCGGAAGCTCTACGCTCTCAGGGACGCCACCGCCACCGTGGATTCCCTGCCGCTGATCGTTTCCAGCATCCTTTCCAAGAAGGCGGCCGAGGACTTGGACGCCCTGGTCATGGACGTCAAGTCCGGGCAGGGGGCCATCTTTGAAACCCCGGCGGAGGCTGAGAAGCTGGCCAGGCTTTTGATCAAGACCGCCGCGAGGCTTAAGCTGCCCGCGGTCGCCCTCATCACCGACATGCAGGAGCCCCTGGGCAAAGCGGTGGGCAACGCCCTTGAAATCAAGCAGGCCATCGAGGTTTTGAGCGGCGACGGCCCGCACGATTACATCGAACTGCTATTGACCTTGGGAGGGTGGATGTTGACGCTGGCAAAAAAAGCCAGCAACTGGGAGGACGGCGCCGAGAAGCTCGAGCGAATCCTGCGCTCGGGAGAGGGGCTCAAAAAATTCAAGCTCATCGTCGCGGCCCAAGGGGGCAATGCCCGCGTCGTGGATTTGCCGGAGAAATACCTGCCGCAGGCGAAATTCAGCGTTCCCTTCAAAGCGTCCCAAAGCGGCTTCATCGCCCACTGGGACGCCCGCCGCATCGGCGAGGCGGCGCGCATTCTGGGCGCGGGGCGGCTCGTCATGGAAGACCCGATCGATTACAGCGCCGGCATTTATTTAAAGAAGCAGCGGGGCGACGAGGTCGAAAAAGAGGAAGTCATCGCTTGGCTTTACAGCAACAACTTGGTCAAGATGAATCAGGAAGCGGCCCATCTCAAGCAGGCGGTCACGATCGAGAAGCGCAAGCCCAAAGCCTCGCCGCTTATCATCAAGGTGATCCGGTAGATTCATGCGCAAAGTCCTCGTATGCGACCATCCCCTCGTCCAGGATAAACTGGCCTCTCTTCGCGACAAGAGCACCCCGCCCGCCGCGTTTCGAAGCCTGATGGCGGAAATCAGCATGCTGATGGGCTATGAGGTCTTAAAGGGCGTGGCGACCTCTAAGGGAAGCGTCCAGACTCCCTTAAAGAGGGCTCCGGGCCGCAAAATCTCCCAGCCCATCTGCGTCGCCGCGGTGTTGAGGGCCGGGCTCGGCATGGCCGACGGCTTGTCCCGCATCGTCCCGCAGGCCCGCTTCGGACACATCGGCATCTACCGCAACGAGGCCAATCTGGAGCCCGTTCGCTATTATGTCCGCCTTCCCGCGGATTTGCCGGAAAGTTTCACGATTTTGGCCGACCCCATGCTGGCCACCGCCGGAACGGCGATCGAGGCCGCGCAGATTTTAAAATCGGGCGGCGCGAAGAAAATCTCGCTGCTGTGCCTGCTGGCCGCTGAGGCCGGCGTCAAGCGCTTTCACAAGGCGCATCCCGATGTTCCCGTCTTCACCGCCGCCCTGGACCCCGTTCTCAACTCCTCAGGCTATATTGTGCCCGGCCTAGGCGACGCCGGCGACCGCCTCTTCGCGACCTAACCGCAGCAAAAAAATCCAAGTAGTTCCTTAATACGGGAGGCCTGTCGCCGGGTTTGCCCTAGAGCCCCCTGGCCCCGTGGGAAACCCTCCCGTGGTTTCCCTCCACCGGCCTTTGGCCGTCGGAGCCTCCTTTCCTCTAAGGGGGCTTACGGGCAAAGCCCGGCGATGCCTCCCTAAGGAATTAAGGAAATGTGAATTTCATTGGCGAACGGCTAAACGGTCGCTTCGAATGTATTTTGAATTATAAATGGAGAGCGCCTGCCGGGAGGCAGGCGCTTTGTTATGCTAAAAAACGGCTGAGAAGGTTTTAACTTATGAGCACTTCGGCCAGACGCAGGTTTCTATGGATTCGCTCTGGGCGTTCTTGGCCAGCACCGGGATTTGGGTCCCGTCGCTCTTGCAGACATTGGGCCACTGGCAGGTGCTGATGACCTGGGCGGTTCTGCAGACGTTGGGCCATTGGCAAGTGCTGATGACTTGCGCGGTCTGCGTTCCGACGTTGGGATTTGAGGTCAAGGCCAGCAGCATCAAAATTGGAAGCATCTACGTTCTCCTTACTCTCTATCAACTACGAAACTATTATAGGCAACTCGATGTGCGGGCGATATGACCGCGGTCAACTTTAAAAGTTGATTCCGGATATTGATTTAGATCAATGTTTTCATGGGGGAAAGTGTTCGGTGATCAAGTGGTCGAGTGGGATGGGGAAAGTGGTCAGTGATCAGTGATCAGTGATCAAGTGGTCAGTGGTCAGTGGTCAGTGGGGTGGGGAAAGTGATCGAGTAAAAACAAGCGGAATGACCCGCCCGATACAGCTTTTCCAACGCACCGCTTTACGTGACCCTTCGACCAGCTTCTGCCTGCTGGACCACTTGAACACTCGATCACTGGACCACTGGTGGATGAGAATTGGAGGTTCCTGATAAGGTGGACTAATTGGATAGTCCGGCGATGATGCGGGCGCGGTCCTCGTCGAGGATGAGGATGTCCTTAGCTTGGCGCTTGATCAGGCCCTTGGACTCGAAGGTGGACAAAAGGCGCACCGTCGTCTCCACCGTGAGCCCGGCCATCTCGGCGAGCTCCTTGCGCTTGATGCCGGAGACCACGGACTGTTTTCGGGCGTTGACCTGCATGATGCGCAGAAGCAGGTCGCAAAGCCGGGCGCGCGCGGACTTGTAGGCGATGTCCCGGGCCTTG
>MGUX01000013.1 GCA_001800185.1 Elusimicrobia bacterium RIFCSPLOWO2_12_FULL_59_9 | reverse complement strand
GAAAATCAGGTAAGAACTGATTAGCGACGGAGAGCCTTTCACCGAAATGGTGAAAAATGGCGGCTCAAAACGCCCTGGTTCAAAAACAGCTCAACTTGTCGGTTTTTCCTGCGGCCCGCCCTCTCCCCGGATGAGAGAGGGTTAGTGTGAGGGTGTGTAACGGGTGTTCGGAAAGAAATAAAATGTACCTCGTAGCACAGAGACCAATCCGACTACGAGGTGCTTTTATGATAATAAAAAATATTGAGAAGTTCAAAGTCTCGACGACGAAGCAGGCGATCACCTCTTTTGCGGGGTTGCCGCTGTTGTGGGGGATGGCCAAGAGCTTGGGGTTGGAAGAGAAGCTCAATGGGTTGCCGTTGAAGGAGCGGGAGCGAGGCTATCAGCCTGCGGAAATTGCGTTTGCGTTGATGGGGCTGCTGCAGTCGGGAGGGATGGCATTGGACGACGTATCCATCATGAAGGGAGACGAAGGACTCAAAAGCCTGTTGGGAGAAATTCCAGCGGCCAATACCATGGGGGAGTGGTTGCGGCGGTTTGGGCGCAGAAGCTTGTGGCAGTTGGGGCAGATTCAGTTGTGGGCGGCGGCGAAGGTGATACGGGCATGCGGGTTGCGTCGCGTGATCTTGGACGTGGATTCGTTTTTTCTGGAGTCCCAGAAATCGGATGTGGCCATGAATTACGAGGGGTTGCGGGGGTACAATCCTGTGGCGGTGACGTGCGCGGAGTTGAAGATGCCGATGGCAGGATTATTTCGACGAGGGAACGCCTCGCCGATGGCCCATCTTTCCAGACTTTTAAGGCGTGTGCTCCAGGCGCTGCCTGGGGTGAAGATACGGGTGCGCTCCGACAGCGCTGGATATCAGGCGAAGGTGGTGCGGGTGTTAAGGGAGTTGGGAGCGGACTTTACGATTACCGCTCGCAAGGACGCGGGGGTGATGGAGACGATCCGGGGAATCCCGGAGAGGGACTGGAAGCGACATGTGAGTCTGGCTTGGCCGAATCGGGAGACGGAGATCGCCGAGACGCTGCACGTGTTTGCGGAAGCGAAGGATTTGCCGGCGTATCGGCTGATTGTGCTGAGATGGTCGAAGGAACAGATAGAGTTATTCGACAAAGAGCCCTATGAGTATCATGCGGTGGTTTTGCAATTTCATCGGGCGAGACAGGACGGCTCGGAGAACGTGAACAAGGAGTTGTCGGGCGGGTTTGGATTGTCAAAGTTGCCCTGCCGGGAGTTTGAGGCGAACGCAGCGTATTTTCAGATCGCTTTATTGGCGAACACGGTGTTTGCGGCGATGAAGCATTTGGCCTTGCCGGAGAGTTGGAGGTCCTTGACGATCAAGACGGTGCGCTTTCGGCTGATTCGATTGGCGGGGATGGTGGCTTGGCGGTCACGATATTTGTTGCTGAAGATTCCCCGAAGCTACGTCTTTCGGGAGATCTACGAGGAGTGTCGGTGGAGACTTTTAGGGTTGTCGGTCGAACTGGCTCCAGTTTAGGAGCCGAGCCAACAGGAGGAAGTGGACCGGACACAGGACAGGTGCGTCTAAAAACCATCCCTGGAGGCCAAAGTGGCCTTGAGGGATGAGAAAGTCGATCCGTCGGCCACCCGGCCGGCGGTGAGACAGGCGTAAACGGGAGATTTTTTCTATTTTTTAGATCTCCCATGTCCCAAATCCGCACTGCTGAAAGTTACCTGAGGTTTTGGGCGCGCGGTCATGTGTTGTGCCGCGACACCTATTATGATATCGTCTGCGCATGCGCCAAACGGGGGGCTTCGGCGGCGTCCTGGCCAGGATTCGACGGGAAAGGGGGTTTCCCTCGGCCCACGCGTTTTATCGGAGCCGGGATGGGCGCAGGAGCCTGGGGCTTTCGTTTCGCAACTACCTAAACCTCGAGCAGGGCAAAAGCCTGCCGAAGGCCGGGAGGCTGGAGGCGATCCTCGCCGCGCTGGGCCTGCCGGAAAACGCGCCGCAGGCGCGCGAGCTGGCGCGCGCGTATTTCAATGCCCTGGGCATGGACGCGCTGCTGCGCTTGGCCGAGGCGCCGCAGCCGGCGGCTCCCGATCTGCCGGCGTGGAAGCTCGGCGAGCTGGCCGCGCACCTGGCGGTGCGCCGCCGCACCGTCCAGTTGAGCGTGGAGCAGTGGAAGCTGCTGGCGCGGGATTTTGAGGCCAATACCTGCCACATCGTCCTTGGAAACACGGCGGGATGGCTGAGTTCGGGAGAGCTGGCCAAGACGGCAGGCCTGAGCCCCGGTTCCGTGAGGCGCGCGCTGAAGGCGCTTGACGCCGCAGGATTGGCCGAGCTTTCCGGCGGCCGGGCGCGCAGCCCTCTGGCGCATCAGTACTGGGAAGCGCCGCCGTTTCTGCCGCGCTTGGTGGGCATCAACGCTTCCCTGCGAAGGCACGTGGAGCGCTGGATCGAGGCCGGCAAGCCGGCCGTGGTCATCCCTCCGGTGACCGCGCGGTTGACCCAGACGAACGTCGAAGGCTACGCGCGGCACTTGAGCGAAGCGGTCAACTTGGCCGCGGTATACGGCGACGAGGAACCGACGGGCGACTCGGCCGTGTATTTAGTCCGGGGACAAGTGTTTAAAATTTTTCCGAGATGAAGCGCCGGCGGGTTATTTCTTTCCGAAGAAACCCGCTTCCCGGAAGCTGTGATAGCCGCCGCGGGCGACGATGAGGTGGTCCAAAAACCGGATATCCAGGGTTTGGGCCGCTTCCAGGAGGCTTTGGGTCAGGCGGCCGTCTTCGGGAGAGGGCGAGGGATTTCCGCTCGGGTGGTTGTGGACCAGCAGAAAACCGGAGGCGTGAAGGCTCAGGGCTTCCTCGATTATGCGCCGGGGGTAGACCGCGGATTGATCCAGGGTCCCCTCGAAGAGAATTTTGTCGGCGATGACGCGGTTGCGGGTGTCGACGAAGAGCGCCAGGATCACCTCGTGCGTTTTTCCGGCCAGAGCCATGCGGCAATAGTCGATGGCCGCCTGCGGGCTTTCGACGATGTCGCGGCGATGGAGGCGGCTTCTTAAGTAGGCGGCGCAGGCTTGCTTGACCAGGGAGAGCAGCAGCGCCGAGCGGGGGCCGATGCCGGCCGTTTTAAGAAGCTCGCTTTCGTCGGCGTCCAGGACTTTGGCCAGGCCTTTATGGCGCCTGAGCAGGTCCTTGGCCGCCGCCTTGGTGTCCTTGCGCGGCACGCTGAAAGTCAAGAGGAGCTCCAAAATCTCGTAGTCCTGGAAGCTGTCGAGCGAGGCCTGCTTGAATCTTCGCCGGAGCCTTTGGCGGTGGCCGTTATGAGAGGCGGAAGGGCGGGGCATGGCCGGGATCATGCCGTTTTTTCAGACCGTTTTCTTTGGGCGTGGTTCAGAATTCTTTTGCGTACGCGCAGGTTTTGCGGCGTGACCTCAAGCAACTCGTCTTCTTGGATGAATTCGATGGCTTGTTCCAGGCTAAGGACCGTGGGCGGGGTGAGCTGGATCGCTTCGTCGGCGGCTTTGCTGCGCATGTTGCTCAGGTGCTTTTGCTTGCAGGGGTTGACGGTGATGTCGTTTTCCCGGCTGTGCTCGCCTATCACCATTCCGGCGTAGACCGGAACGCCCGGTTCCCAAAAAAGCGTGCCGCGCTCTTGAAGATTGTTCAGGGCATAGCCGGTGGTGAGACCGTCTTCCAGAGCGATCAAGGCGCCGTTTCGCTTTTTGGCCGTTTCGCCGGAGACGGGCACATATTGGTGGAAACTGTGGTGCATCATCCCGGTGCCGCGCGTGAGCGTCATATATTGCTGTTTAAATCCCATTAAGGCCAGCGAGGGGATCACGTATTCCAGTCTCAGCCGCTTGAGCCCTTCCGGCACCATGTTTTTCATCCGAGCTCCGCGCTCGCCCAGATTCTGCATGACGCTGCCCTGATGGATGATTTCCAAATCCAGAACCAGCAGCTCCGCCGGCTCGAGGCGAAGGCCATTTTCTTCCCGATAGATGACTTGCGGCCGGGAAACGGCCAGCTCGAAGCCCTCCCGCCGCATCGATTCGATCAAAAAAGACAGATGCAGCTCTCCGCGGCCGGATACTTTAAAGATGCTTTGACCGAGCTCTTCCATGCGCATCCCCACGTTGGTCTGGGCCTCCCGCTGCAGTCTTTCTTTGATATGCCGGGCGGTCAGGAAGGAGCCCTCTTTGCCGGCGAAGGGGCTGTCATTGGCTTGGAACTCGATGGAGAGGGTGGGCGCGTCGATGTGGATCGATGGAAGGGCCGTCGGGTTATCCGCCGCGGCGATCGTGCTGCCGACCTCCACCTCCGCGAAACCGGCGACGGCGACGATGTCGCCGGCGCTGGCCTTTTCGATTTCGCGCAGCTCCAGACCGACATGGGACAAAAGCCGCGTGACTTTGGCCTTCATCGAGGATCCGCCGGGGCGGATCAGGGTCGCCCAGGCTCCGGTGGCGATTTCGCCGGCGACGATGCGGCCGATGGCGATTTGGCCCAGAAAGTTGGAGTAATCCAGCATCGTGACCAACATCTGCAGCGGCTGGTCCGGATCGGACTCGGGACCGGGAACGTGCCTTAGGATCGTGTCAAAAAGCGGCTTTAAATCCTTGGAGCTATGCTGGGGATCGGAGCTCGCCCAGCCGGCTCTGCCGGCCGCGTAGATGACGGGAAAATCGAGCTGCTCATCGGTGGCGCCCAGTTCGCCGAATAAATCAAAGGTGGCATCCAGGGCTTTGTGGGGGTCGGCGTTGGGACGGTCCATTTTGTTTAAGACCACGATGGGGGCCAAACCCCGCTCCAGCGCCTTGCGGAGCACGTACTTGGTCTGCGGCATGGGCCCTTCGGCCACGTCGACTAAAAGCAGCGCCCCGTCCACCGTCCTTAAAATGCGCTCCACTTCGCTTCCGAAGTCGGCATGGCCGGGAGTGTCGACGATATTGATTCTGTGTTTGCCGTAGGGCACGGAGGTGTTTTTGGCCAGGATGGTGATGCCCCGCTCCCTTTCGATCTCGTTGGAGTCCATTAGGCAGTCTTGAGACCGCTGCTCTTTGCTCATCACGCCTCCCGTCTGCCTGAGCATGGCGTCGACCAGCGTCGTCTTGCCGTGATCGACGTGCGCGATGATTGCGATGTTGCGGATATCTTGTCTAATCATAGGATGAGGGAAAGTGATCGAGTGGTCCAGTGGTCAAGCGGTCCAGTCCGCGAGCAATAGCGTTCCACCATGCCGCCCATGCGTTTGCGGGCCGGCTCGTTTACTTGATCACTAGACCACTTGATCACTCGATCACTCTCTTTAATGCGCTTTCGGCGCGTCCGGAAAAAGAGCCGATTCTATCAGGCCGCAGATGATTTGAATGGTGGTGATATGGGCCTCTTGAATTCGGGCCACCGTCGTGCTCGGCACGCAGATGCACAGATCAACCAGCGTTTTCACCTGGCCGCCGGTCTTGCCCGACAAGCCGACGGTTTTAAGGGAAAGCCTTTTGGCCGTTTGCAGCGCGGCGAGAACGTTGGGGGAATTACCGCTGGTGGAAATGGCGACGACGATGTCTCCTGGCTTGGCGTGGGCTTCCAGTTGTCTGGCGAAAACCTGGTCGTAGCCGAAGTCGTTGCCGATGGAGGTCAAATCCGAGGAGTTGACGGTCAAGGCCAGGGCGGAAAGCGGCGGACGGTTTCTTTCAAAGCGCCCCACCAGCTCGTCGGCGAAGTGCTGGGAATCGGCGGCGCTGCCGCCGTTGCCGAACACGAGGATTTTATGGCCCTTCTTATAGGCGTCGATCATCCACTGCGCGGCGGTTTGAACCTGCTCGGCCTGCTGGACCATCCGGCCCAAAGTCTGCGCGCTGTCTTGAAACTGCTCAGCGATGGTTTTTTTCATGCTTTCCCTCCGAAAGGAAGCGCTCCAGAAAACCCGTGTCGATTTGTCCGGAGCGAAACTCCCGGTTTTCCAGGAGCTTTTTGTGAAAATCGATGGTCGTGCTGATTCCGGCGACGCAAAACTCCCCCAGGGCGCGCCGGCCGCGGGCGATGGCCCGGTCGCGGTCGGGGGCATGGATGATGAGCTTGCCCAGGAGGCTGTCATAGGTGCTCGGGACGCTGTAGCCGCCGTAGACGTGCGTGTCCAAGCGCACCCCCGGACCACCGGGCGTGATCCAGGTCGTGACGGCGCCGGGGCTGGGAGCAAAGCCGCGCTCCGGGTCTTCGGCGTTGATGCGGTGCTCGATGGCGTGGCCGAGAATTTGCCGGGCTTGCGCCGGGCTGAAGCTGAGTTTTTCCCCCATCGCGATGCGAATTTGCTCGCGCACGGCGTCGATGCCGGTGACCGCCTCGGTCACCGGATGCTCCACCTGAAGGCGGGCGTTGACCTCGATGAAATAAAATTTTTTGTCGGGCGTCAGCAGAAATTCAACCGTCCCAAAATTTTGATAATCGGCGGCGTGGGCCAGCTTGAGGGCGGCCTCCATCAGCCGGGAGCGCAGCGCCTCATCCACCGCCGGCGAGGGGGATTCCTCCACGAGCTTTTGGTGCCGCCTCTGGACCGAGCAGTCGCGCTCCGGGAAAGCGGCGGCATTGCCGAAGCGGTCGCGGGCGATCTGGACCTCCACGTGCCGCGGCTTTTCGATGAGCTTTTCGATATAAACCGAGTCGTCGCCGAAAGCGGCGCGGGCTTCGTTTTGGGCCAGGGCCAGCTCCCTTTCAAATGCGGAGGCCCGGCGCGCCAAGCGCAGCCCTTTGCCGCCGCCGCCCAACGCGGCCTTGATCATCACCGGAAATCCGATGCGGCGCGCCGCCGCAAGCGCCGCTTTGCCGCGGACGCAGCCTTCCGTGCCCGGAATCACGGGCACGCCGCATTTTTTGGCCAGAGCGCGGGCCGCGGCTTTATCGCCCAAGCGGCGGATGGCCTTCGCTCCGGGGCCGATGAAAACGAGGCCTTCGGCGGCGCAGCGCTCGGCGAAGCCGGCGTTTTCGGCCAAAAAACCGTAGCCCGGATGAACCGCGCCGGCCCCGAGGATTTTGGCGGCCACGAGGATGTTTGGCTGGTTTAAGTAGCTGCGCGCGGAGCTGGCGGGGCCGATGCAGACGGCTTCATCGGCCAGGCGCACGTGCGCCGCTTCGCGGTCGGCTTCCGAGTAGACGGCGGCCGAACGGATGCCCATCTCGCGGCAGGCGCGGACGACGCGCAGGGCGATCTCCCCGCGGTTGGCGATCAGAACTTTTTTAAACATGGGCATCGCTTATTTAAAAACCAGGCTTCAATTATAACATTTCAAAAATGCGTCCCCAGCATGCAACGCGGCGCGGGGGACGCCTCAAAACTCCAACTCGTAAATTTTAGGGAGCCCGCCGAAGACCCGGCCATCGACCAAGGTGAAGTAGACGACCCGCCCGCCCTCGCGCGCGTACTGAGGGTGCTCCTTGCCCGCATAGCAGGAAACCCCCTGCGCGGCGTTTTCGGCGGTAGGACAGCGGTAGACGATGGAAGGTTTGGACCAAGGCCCCCACGGCTGCGCCGATGTCCGTACGGCCACATCCTGTTCCAGGTACCGGCTGTAGAGCATGAGATATTTGCCGAGGTAGGCGTTGAAGGACGCTGAAACCTCGGGCGGACCGTCATCGAGGAGGCTTTCGGCGCCGGAGAGATCCGGCGTCCAGGACGGCTCCGGCCCCGCTCCGGCGAAGTATTCATAGCGTTCCGGGTTCTCAATGTTTTCCGGCCGGACGCGAGCGAGCTTAAATCCCGCCTTGTCGTGGACGTTCTCGTCCCGGCCGTAGGCATAAATCCAGCCGTCTTTGCCGCTCAGAACCGCCGCTCCGAAGCGGGGCTGGGAGCGGCCCCAGAAGGCATGCCGGCCCCGGAGGGAGATTGGCAGAAAGTGGGCCCCGGCTTTCGATGCGACGGCCAACCCCTGGCCGGCGTGGCGAAGCTCGCCGTCTTTGGAGCCGGCGCGTTCCTGGATCGAATAGAAAACGTATGTCTTTTTCCCGATGTTGACGCCGTGGTGCGGCCAAAGCGCCGGCTTGCCCGGGCCGCCGCGCCACCGGCGCAACCGGGTCCCCGGAGCACTGCGCAGGGGGCCGCTGCGCCATCGGCGCAACCGGGTCCCCGGAGCGCTGCGCAGGGGGCTGCCCGAGACCGTGTCGCGCACGGCTTGCGCCGCGTTTCCGTGGGCGTCGCGCAAATGCCGCAGGCCGGAGATGCCGTCTGAGGCGTCCCGGTCCTCGGTCCAGGCCGCGTTGCTGGAGACGGCGCCCTTGATGTCGGCTTCGCCGTTGGCCTTGCGCGTTCCATAGAAAGTGTCCATGAAAATCCACACGGAACCGCCGCCCAGGTCGATGGAATAGGCGCCGTCCTGGCTGAGCACATGGGCGCCGTTGCCGTCTTTGCCGATCAAATCGCCGATATAACGGACTTTTGGGGCGGGCCCGTGTTTGCGGCAGGCGCCGCCGCCCAGCGCGAGCAGCAGGACCGTCATGACGGCGAGGCGTGGGCCGAAGCCGGCGCAGGGCATTTCTCAGTTTCTTTTCTGCAGGGCTTCCAAAACCTCGGCGGTTCGCGCCGCATGGCTTTTGGACTCAAAGCGCGCCATGAGGGCATACGCGCAGGGGACGATGTAGAGCGTGATCAAGGTGGAGACGAAAGTGCCGCCGATGACCGCCGTGCCCATGGGGGCGCGGAGTTCGGCCCCGGGTCCCAAAGTCAGCGCGGACGGGATGGCGCCCGCGATGATGGCCAAAGACGTCATCAAAATCGGCCGCAGGCGAAGGGGGCAGGCTTCCAGCAAGGCTTCGCGCGTGCCGAGCCCCGCTTGGCGCTTGGCGTTGGTGAAATCCACCAGCAAGATGGAGTTTTTCTTGACGATGCCCATGAGCAGCAAAATGCCGATGAGGCTCATCATATTGAGCGAGTGCCCGGCCAGCCAAAGCCCCGCCAAGGCGCCCGACACGCTGAAGGGAAGGGCCAAAAGTATGGTGAACGGGTGGATAAAGCTGTTGAACTGCGCGCCCAGAATCATATAGGCGATGGCGATTCCCAAAACCAACGCCAGGGCGAGCTCGCGAAAGGACTCCTCAAACTGTTGGGCGCCGCCGGTGCTGGCCAGGCGGTAGCCGTCCGGGAGGGTTTCCTTCGCGATGCGGTAGGCCTCATTGAGCGCGTCCGCCTGCGATTTGCCCGGCACCACGTTGCCGAATACCGTGACTGCGCGCTCGCGGTTTTCGCGTTGGATGGACAATAACGTGGGCCGCGCCAGGATCTGGGTGACGTCTGAAAGCGACGCCAATTCTCCGCGGACATTGCGGACCCATAAGGAGGATATGTCCCCGGCGCCGGCGCGGTTTTTGTCGGTCAGGCTCACGCGGATGTCGTAGCGCCGGCCGCCCTTGGTGTATTTGCCCACGCGCACCCCGCCGATGGTGGAATTGATGGTCCGGGCGATGGCGGCCACGGTCACGCCCCGGGCGGCCGCTTTTTCGCGATCGGGGAAAATGCGCACCTCCGGCACGCCCAAGAGATAGCTGGTGTCCACGTCCACGGCCAAGCCCGACTCGAGCAGGCGCTCGCGTATTTTTTCGGCGAACTCTCCGAGCTTTTCCCAATCGGGGCCATGCACGGAAAGCTCGATAGGAAATCCCCGTCCGCCGCCCGTCGCGATGGTCTGGGAGCGGTCCTGGAGCGCGACCCGGCGCATGCCCGGGATTTGGCTCAGCGCTTTGCGCAGGACGGACATAAACTCCTGCTGCGTGACCGGCCGGTTGGCGCCGGGCGCGCGGGGCCTGGCTTCGGGATCCTTCATGGTAATGAAAATAAAGCCGGTGTTGACTTCCCCGCCTCCAAATCCGCCGACGGTCCCGAAGTACTTTTCAAGCTCGGGGCGGCCGCTCAAAAACGCCTCCGCCTTGCGGAATACCTCATTGGTCATCGCCAACGAGGATCCGGGCGGAGTCTGAAAACGCACGGTGAAAGTTCCCTGGTCCTGGGCGGGAGTCATTTCGCGGCGCAGCTTGCCGGCGATCGCCAGCGAAGCCGCGAACAGGAGAAAGGCGGAGATGATCGTCTTCCAACGGTGGTTGAGCGCCGTTTCCAGAGACGCGCGATAAACCTGCGCTAAGGCGTGCACGCAGCGGTCCACCGTTTTTCCCACGCGGCTGTCGTGGCCCACTTGGAGGAACTGGCTGCAGCGCATGGGCGCGAGTGTGACGGCTTCCAGCAGGGAAAACCCCACGGCTACGGAGATCGTGACCCCGAACTCATAGAAAAATTTGCCGATGATCCCTTTCATGAACGCGACCGGGAGGAATATGGCGATGACGGCGCTGGAAATGACGACCACCGAGAACAAGATTTCTCTGGCCCCATGCACCGCAGCGCCGATCAAAGACAGCCCCGCCTCGCGATGGCGGGCGATGTTTTCCAGCACGACGATGGCGTCATCAACGATGATGCCGATGACCAGGGAGATGGCCATCAATGTGATGGTGTTGAGCGTAAATCCCATGAAGTACATGACGACCAAAGTCCCGCCCAAGGCGGTGGGAATGGCCAAAATGACGTTGAGCGTGGAGCTCCAGGAGCCCAGAAACAGCCAGCACACCAGGGAGGTGAACAGCACGGCGAGGGCCAAAGTCAGGATGAGTTCGTGGATGTTGTCTTCGATAAATTTGGTGGTGTCGAAATTGACGCCGATTTTTATGCCTTCGGGGAGTTCCTGGCTGGTTTGCCTGATTTTTTCCTTGATTTGCCGGGCGATTTCAACGGAGTTGCCTCCGCGCTGCTTGCGTATGCCCAGTCCTATCGAGGTTTCTCCGTTGATGCGCGAGATGCGCCGGACGTCGGCCAGCCCCTCCTCGATGTCGGCTATATCTTGGATGCGGATCGTCTGCCACAGCATGCCCTGGCCGACTCTCTGGGGAATCGTGATATTGCCGAATTCCTCGACCGAGGCCGCTTCTCCCATGACCCGTACGCTGTGTTCCTCCCGGGAGGTTTGCAGGACGCCCCCCGGCAGCTCCGAATGCTGGGCTTGTATGGCCGCGACCACGTCATCGACCGTAATTTGCAGGTCGCGCATTTTTTCGCGCTTGAGCCAGACGCGCAGGTTGGGTTCCACAAAACCGCCCAAAGTCACCTCGCCGACGCCCGGCACGGTTTGGAAGCGGTCGAGCAGGTGATCGCGCACATACGCCGAGATTTCTTTGTAGGGCCTGGTTCCCGACACCCCGACCCACATGATCGGCTGGTCTTCGGGATTGACTTTCTGGATGACGGGGGGGTCCAAGTCCCTGGGCAGGTTGCGTTGAGCCTGGGCCAGCCGGGTTTGGATTTCCTGGACGGCCGCGTCGATGTCCTTATCGAGGTCAAATTCCGCGGTGAGCGTGGCGGAGCCGAAGCGCGACGTGGAGCGCACCTTTTTGATTCCCTCCACCGTCATCAGCGCTTCTTCCACCGGATCGATGACTTCGTTTTCGATGACCTCCGGCGCGGCGCCTTCCCAGTTGAGGCGCACATTGACCACGGGAGAATCCACGTCCGGATTCTGGGAGACCCCCAATCTCTGGAAACTGATCGCCCCAAAAAGGAGCAGAGAGATCATGATCATCCACGCGAACACGGGCTTTTTTATGGCGATGTCGGAAAGGGTCATTTGAGAAGCTCCATGTCCTCGAATTTCACCCCGGCCGCGATTTCCAGGTTGAGCGCCGCCAACCGGGCCTGAAGCTTGGCGCGGCTGAAGGCCAATTCGGCGCCGTTGAGGCGGTTGAGCGACTCCAGCACTTCCAGGCTGGTGACAAGCCCCCGGCTCTCATCCCGCCCCTGGAGCGCATAGTCGCGGCGCGCCAGCTCCAGCGCCTGGCCCAGAAGATCAAGCTGCTTTTTCGCCGATTGATAATCACGGTAAGCGTTGCGAATTTCCAAATTCGCCCGGCGGCCGGCGAGTTGATATTCCAATTCATTTTGGCTCAACAGCGCGCCCGCGGCGCTCAGCGAGGCGCGGCGGGCCCCCCACGACCACAGCGGAACTCCGACGGCCAGAGAAGCGTCCCAATCGCCGCTGGACTTGGCCGGGCGGTACGTATAATAATTGGCCAGCAGGCTCAATTGCGGCCAGTACTCCGTGCGGGAGACCTGGACCAAGCTTTGGGTGATGTCGCGGGCCTCTTTGGCCGCCTGAATGTCGGGCCGCATTTCGACGCGGGCTAAATAGCTTTCCAGGGTATTTTCCCCAAGCCCCGGGTCATCGGCCGTTTTAGGCTCCGGGGCGGGTTCCTTAATAAGGAAGGCGAGCAGATTGCTCCGGCCATCCACCTGCCGGGCGCTTTCCTCAAGCTGGGAGCGCAGGGAGGCGACCTGAAAGTCTTGTCCGATGGAGTCCGCTTCGCGCGTACGGCCCACGCGCACGCGCTCCCGCAAATCGCCCAGGCGCCGCTCGGCCAATTCTATCAGGCGCCGGGAGGCGCTCACGTTTTCCTTGGCCTGCAGCAAGCCAAAAAAGGCCCCGGCCACGTCCCCCAGCAAAAGC
Organism: Elusimicrobia bacterium RIFCSPLOWO2_12_FULL_59_9; assembly: GCA_001800185.1. GTDB lineage: Bacteria > Elusimicrobiota > Elusimicrobia > O2-12-FULL-59-9 > O2-12-FULL-59-9 > O2-12-FULL-59-9. Next base: position 5,379 of record MGUX01000013.1, on the reverse strand, counting down.
TGTTCGGCGCGCCGGCGCTGGTGCTTGCGCCTTTGCGCGGCGGATTTGCCGGCTTTTAGCGCGGCCATTTCCCGGTACCCGGTGAGATTCGTTTTGGTCATCCGCAGCGCCCCTTCGGGGTTGGAGCCGCCGGAGCCGTCTTCCCAAGTCATTTGATGGCGGAAAGAAAACTCCGGCAGCGAGGCGCCCAAGGTCTGGCGGTAGAGAGCCTCCGCTTCGCGCACGGCCTGCTCGCTGATGGCGATGCTCTCGCTGTTTTTGAGCGCGAGCTCGAAAATTTCCTTGAGGGTGCGGGCCTCGGCCGCCGCGCCGCCGCCCTGCCCGATGGCCGCCGCCGACAGCAGCATCCCCACAGCCGATATGGCGATGATTCGGCGGGTTAAATGCATGGCCTATTTTCCAAGAACATGTATTTAGACGTTTTCATGGCGCAAAAAGTGTCGCCGGATCGCCTTTAATTGGAGCATGGCCATCATTATCGCTTATATAAATTCCCCTTGCATGTCGGGTTTCCCGGGAACTCTAATTTGATTTAAGCGATTAAATTTGATTTCCTTTGACGGATAAGAATGAAGCCAAATTTTTTATGGTTCATGAGGATCTCGCGCTGCAGTCTTCCCTGGCTCGCCTGCGCGGCGCTCGCTGGAGAATCCGTGGATAATTTGAAAACTTCCCGCGCTCTCATCGACGATTTCGCCGCCGGCCGCTTCGAAGAGGCCGCCGCGTTTTTCAGCGACGATCTCAAGGATGCCTTGCCCGCCGGCCGCCTTGGCGAGGTGTGGGGCCAGATTCAGGACCAAAGCGGACACTTCGTTTCATCCGGCGAGCCCAGGGCCGGCGCCGCTTCCTGCGTGCTCGTGCCGGTCAAGTTCGAGAAAGCGGAGCTTGAGGCCCGCGTTTGCTGGACGCCCGATGGCCGGATCGGCGGGCTCCACTTCGCCCCCGCCCTTCCGTCCTATGTGCTGCCGGATTACGCCGATCCGGCCGCTTTCACGGAAAAGGACCTTCCGACGGGTTCAAAGGACTGGCCTCTGCCTGGGACCTTGGCCATGCCGGTTGGAAAAGGGCCTTTTCCGGCAGTCGTCCTCGTTCACGGTTCAGGTCCCAACGATCGTGACGAGTCGGTCGGGGCGCTTAAGCCCTTCAAGGACATCGCCGTGGGCCTGGCCGGCCGCGGCGTCGCCGTTTACCGCTACGACAAGCGCACAGTGGTCCACGGCGGGCGATTGAAGGCTTCCTCGATCACCATCGATGAGGAGACGATCGAGGATGCCGTCCTGGCCTTGGAGACCCTGCGCCGCCAGCCCGGAATTGATCCCAAGCGCGTCTACCTCGTCGGCCATAGCCTCGGCGCGGCCGCCGCTCCCGAGATAGCCCTGCGCGACGGCAAGACCGCCGGCGTCATTTTACTGGCGCCCTCCGGCAAACCGCTGGTCGAGAAAATTCTTGAGCAGAGCGAGCGCATCGCCCGTCTCGACGGCCAAGTGGACGAGGCCGAGTCCAAAGCCATCGAGGAGGTCCGCGCCTTCCTCAAAGGGATGAAGGACGGGACATTGGGTCCGGAGGCCCGCCTCCTCGGCATGCCCGCCGCCTATTTAGCGGATATCGAAGCGCGGCGCTTGCCGGAGAAGGCCGCCGAGCTAATTGTCCCCGTGCTCGTTCTGCGCGGCGAGCGCGACTATCAGGTGACCGCTGAGGACATCGCCGCCTGGCAAAAGGTCCTGGAGGGCCGCGCCGGCGCCCGCTTCAAAACCTACCCTAAATTGAACCACCTCTTCGCTCCGGGTGAGGGCCCGGGCAATCCCGACGAGTACTCCGCGCCCGGCCACGTGTCCAGCGAGGTCATCGCGGACTTGGTCCATTGGATCGCCGAAGGCCGCCTGTGATAAAAGCGCCCGCCGCCCCCCGCCTCTTTTGTCCTTCATAGAGTGCGCCCGAATTTATATATTCTCTGGACATCGAGCGGTTAATCCCTTAGAATATAAATTGGATCGCCCCCAGCCCGGTCACAGCGCTTAGACCGTGGACCGCGTCATGGAGCGGCGGCGGGGAAAGGGATCCAAGCGCAAAACCCAGATTATCCGGCGCCCATTTTATGGAGGGGGGGAAGATGCTCAAGACAGTTTGTTGGAATAACTCGACAACACCTCGGGGTTGCCTTCGAAACGCGGCGGCGGGCGCCGCCATGGCGACTCTCCTGATGTGCGCCTGTGCGGGCCCGACCATGGTGAAGGAGAAGCCGGCTCTTTCAGCAGCCGCGGTAAAAACCGCTCCCTCCCCAACTGAGGCAGCCCCCAAGGCCGCCTCTCTCAAGGAACGCATACAGTTTCTCAAGCGGGACGCGAATTGCGGCGGAATCATCGCCATGGAGTGGCATGCCTCTTGGCCCATCCCCATCCGGAAAAGCGACAAAGAATACTATAAAGTCCTTTTCTATCCCGTTTCCCCACCCCTGCCCAAGGAAGGGCAGGAATCCGTAGTCCTGGCGCCGACCGTCGAAGCTGATATACCCTACAACGAGGGGGAGCCGGTCGAGTGCCGCGCGCTGGACGGCGGAAGCGAGGAGTTTGGGCCGGTCCTGAGCGTGGCCGCACAAGGGATTGAATTTTCACAGTTCATGGAAATGAAGGATGAATTTTACTGGCTTATAGAGCGGACGGCGGCGCTCTATTTCGACTCAAGCGGACTGGGAGGAGGAAACCCCGAAACACTTTTGCGCTTTTTCGACACTTTTTCGCTATTGCACGAACCCGGCCTTAAGCGGCGCTACTTTGAGCTCAATGCCGACTTCTGGAAATGGATCGAGGCACGGACCGGAAAGACGTTATGAGAAACCCCGCGAGGCGTCTCCTCGCCGTCCCCGCAAGCCGGGAGCGATAGGCTCGGCCCTCCTGAGAGCGAAAAGAAATGGCAAACGGCAAGGTCATCAAGGTCGCGCAGGGCAATAGCGTCTGGATAAAAGACTATTATTTTTTGTCCCTGCAAAGGCTGGAGGAATGGCCCGACAAGCTGGACCTGCCTTCCGGTTTTTTTGGTCTCATGCTGTGTATGGACGCGGGAAAGACTGACCGCGATCACATCTTTTCCGCGGCGGCCAAGGCGCTGGAGAACGGCTTGTGCTGCTTTTCCGCCTGGGGACCCGGCTGCGAATTTACCCATGACGTCTTCGACCAGGCGATCCTCAAGAAAAGGCCCGATCCAGAAGAGCGCGATGAGAAGATCATTTTAACTACCTGGCACGCTGATGAATCTTTGGACGAAGCTCTTCATGATTTCGCGCTTCTGGCCGTTCCGGCCGATTTTTTTCAGAGGCGGCTCAACGACTGGCTGATCGTGTCGGTCGGCAATAAGGATTGGGACGCCAAGATTCAGCATCGGCTTTCGGATCTGAAAAAACTCAACGACGACGTCCTTGGCCAAGAGAAGCAGTGATTCCGCCCGCCATTCCCGCGCCGAAATTCCCATCATGAAGCCGGCACGCATTGAAGAGGCCGACGATCGCTTGTATGTCGCGGAGTCCACTAACCGCGGAGCCGGAAGGGGGCTTTTTGCCAAAGTCCCGCTGGAGAGAAACGAAAGTGTTGAGGTCATCGGAATGCTCGTTCCGGCCAGATCAGCCGCGGATCAGTGCACTTCTTACGCCGATGCCTATAAGTTCCGGGTCGGCGGGTATTTGCTGGTTCCCGCGGGCTATGGAGGGATGGCCAACCATTCCTCTTCGCCCAACATGCAAAAGGTCATAAAAGGCCGACGCGTCTATTTGCGCGCGCTGCGGCGCATCGAGAAGGATGAGGAACTGCTGTTTGCCTACAGCGCGTACGCCCAAAAGAGGTTTAAGCTGAGCAAGCGCGCCCAACCAGCCGCCGCAGCCGGCCGCAAACAACGCGCCGCTTGAGGCGCCCACTCGCTGATGGGCGATGCGCAAAATTGGTAGACTATCGCGCATGAAAGACCAGATCACGCCCGAATTTATCCGCGCCATCCCAAAGTCCGACCTGCATGTCCACCTCGACGGCTCGCTGCGGCTTAAGACCTTGATCGAGCTGGCGCGCGAGGCGAAGGTCAAGCTTCCATCCACCTCGGAGGCGGGGCTGCGCAAGTTGGTTTTCAAGGAGTCCTATAAGGACCTGCCCGATTACCTGCATGGCTTCATGTACACCTGCGCGGTCCTGCCCGACCTCGACAACTTGACGCGCGTCGCGCAGGAGCTCGTGGAGGACAATGCCGCCGAGGGCGTGCGCTACATCGAAGTGCGTTTCGCGCCCCAGCTCCACGTCACGCCGACAACCGGGGTGCGCGACGTGGTTCGCGCCGTCGCCGCCGGCCTCGCCGCCGGGGCCAAGGCGCACAACAATTCAAAAAGCGTGAAGTCGGGCGAGGACGCGCCCTTCCACTTCGGCATGATCCTGTGCGCGATGCGCCGCTTCAAGAAGGGCATGTCGCCCTACTTCGCCGACATGCTGCGCCTCATGGAGCATGCGCCCAAGGACGAGGTTTACGCGGCGGCGTCTCTGGAGCTCTCGCGCGCGTGCGTCGAGCTCGCGCGGGAAGGCCTGCCCGTCGTCGGCTTCGACCTCGCCGGCGAGGAGGCCGGCTACCCGCCCGCCGACCATTGGGCCGCCTACCAGCACGCCCACAGCCACTTCATCCGCAAGACCGTCCACGCCGGCGAGGCGTATGGCCCCGAGTCCATCTGGCAGGCGATCACGCAGTGCCACGCCAACCGCATCGGCCACGGCACGTTCCTGTTTGCGCAGGACATGATCCAGGACCCCAAAATCGAGGACCGCAAGAAGTATGTCGAGAGTCTTGCGAACTACCTGGCGAGCCAGCGCATCGGCATCGAGGTCTGCGTCACGAGCAACCTGCAGACGATTTCCTCGCTCAAATCCCTCGACAAGCACCCGATCCGCCAGATGATCGACCACGGCCTATCGGTGTCGATCTGCACGGACAACCGCCTCGTGTCGAATACGACCGTGTCGCGCGAGATCCAACTGGCGTGCGAGCACGCGAAGGTCAACCGCGTCGAGCTCAAGCGCCTTGTCGTAGCCGGCTTCAAGGGCGCCTTCTTTCCCGGCACATTCGCCGCGAAGCGCGAGTTCGTGGAGTCCGTGACCGCGCGCTACGACAAGCTCGCCGCTCGGCACTTCCCCGCGGCCAAGTCTTAATCCCGGCCTAGAGGGCCCCGGATGGATGATAAATACCGGCCGGCCGCCGCGCCGATGGCGGGCATAGGGGGCCAGCATTTTCTAATCCAAGAATGAGCCTGAAATCTGTCGACGGTGTGTCGTCGTGGTTTTCCGTGCCGTGCCTCCTTTTTTGTTGTTTCATCGGTGCTTGTGCTGTTGCCGTTTGTTGTTGGGAAGATGATCGAAG
>MGUX01000012.1 GCA_001800185.1 Elusimicrobia bacterium RIFCSPLOWO2_12_FULL_59_9 | reverse complement strand
TAAGCGCGGAGGCGCTCCCCAAGGGGCTTGTCCTCATTCGAGCACGCCCTTAAGGTATGCGCTCATTCAGACCCTGGGTTTTTGCCTGACGCGCCACCTTGACGCTTTTCCTCCACTGGAGGCGGCGAAAACCCGCAATCGCCTCCTTGCTGTAGCGATTGCCCCCTATGGCGTCCCTTCGGGACTGTACCCCATTAAGGTCGGCGGGCCATGCCGCCGCATAGGTCGCGCCCTGCGTGCTCACATGCGTTTGGTGTCCGCCCCCGCAGGTTCTAAGGCTGATTTTGCGATTGCAAAATTCGGGTTCATTATATATTATTGGAACTACTGAATCTTATGCGTCGGTGCACATCCATAGAGTGGCCGGAAAACCGCGTTTGGCCAATTGATACCATAACAACATACTTCAGCGGGCGTTGATGGGAAGATCGAAAGGCTCCGCCATAAACCCGGGTCTGCGGCGAGACTCGGGTTTTTTTAGAATGAAATTTCCAGAGAGCTTTTTTAACTCAAATTGGCGAATCTTTTGGGGCTTGACGATTCTGTCCGGACTTGTTCTTTTGCCGGGGACTTGGAGCCCATCCCAACTTACCCGCGGCGATGTGACTAAATTTATACTCCCCATCGTCCTGGACATGCACGTGACCGGCGATTGGCTGACGCCGCACCTTTACGGCCACGTGGATTTCACCAAGCCCCCGCTGTTTCACTGGTTGGGGGCGCTCTGTTTTAAAATTTTCTCCGTTTCTTTTTTCTCGGCCAGGCTGCCCGCTCTTCTATGCACTTGGTGGATGATTCTGATGACGTACGCCTTCGGGCGCTTGTTGGATATAAGCCGGGAGCGCAGCGCCTTGGGCGCCATTCTTTTATTGGGTTCCTCGGCGATTTTAATTTATTGCCGGCAGCCTCTTTTGGAAGCGCCTTTAAGCGTCGGCTTGATGCTTGGGGTTTATGGATTGGCGGCCGCCTGTCTTCGGAATCAACCTCTTTGGCTTTATCTGGCGGCCGCCGGTTTCGCCGCCTCGGCGATGGTCAAGTGGATAGTCGGGCCCTTGAGCTTCGGCCTCTTCATGATCATCTGGCTCTCCTGGTCCGGCCAATGGCGAAAGCTTCGCGACATGAAAGGGCATTTCGCCGCTGCAGCCTCTTTGGCGATTGCGGCCACCGCGGCTTGGCCGGTGTGGATGATGCGCCTTCACGGCGACGATCTGTATTGGACCGTTTATAAAGAAATCTTTGCGGAAAGATTTAAAGTCCCGACGGGCGTCGCGATTTATTTGGCGCACAGCCTTTTTTTGGGACTGCCTTGGATTCTGCTTATTTTCGCCGGTCTTTTTCAGATCAGGCGGCTGCCGCGGGAGCAGGGGAAGTTTTTCGGCTCCTGGCTTGCGGCGGTTTTCTTGCCGGTGCTGGTCATTTCCAGCCGGACGTCGCGCTATACCGTGCCGGCCATGCCGGTGATTTTTCTGGCGGTGGCCGCCCTGTGGCAGGCGGGCGACCGCTGGTGGCGCCGGGCTCTCCAGGCGACCGCCTGGTGCTGCGTGCTGGCCGTTCCTTTTGCCGTCGCTGTTTGCTGGCGCTTGAAGTTGTTGAGTCTGCCATTCTGCGGTTTGGAGCTTTTAACCGCGGCCGCCGGAGCTTACTTCCTTTATAAGGAGAAACTCTACCACGCCTCGGTTTTCGTCAGTTTGGCCTATATGGTCTACGTGGGGCCGGCTTATGCCGGTTTGCGGCTCTATGAGATTCCAAAGGAGGTCATCGGGGCTATCGGCCAACGTCCCGCAGGGCGCTTCAAAGACACGCCTTACACGGCGACGCTCGCTTATATTCCGCTTTACTTGAAAGACCAGCCGCCCCGCTTTTATTTTGATCGCCGCGCAAACGGCCAAGAAGGGAACTTCGACGAAGCCATGCAGCAGGACGCTTTGATTTTGTTGTCGGAAATGGAGATGCCGTTATTGGAGGAATTTTTGGCCGGTCGCAATTTGTCTTATACGATATTCAGGACCTGGCAGGCGCCCAGCTATAAGTCGTTAATGTCTTTAAAATGGAAGGCTTTCGTAAGCGGAGACCTATCCCGCCTTCACAGGGAATTTTATCTCGTCGGCGATTTTAAATCCAAAAGGTGATGCTCGTATTGCCGGCTCAGGAAGATTGCGGGAGCGAAGGCTGGATCACCGACTTTGACAGGATTGTAAGATCATGACCGAATTTGTAAAGGATGGGGATTCCGGTGTCCAGATTGACCTTCATGATCTCCTCCCCGCTGAGGTTGTCCAAATCCATGACGATCGCTCTCAAGCTGTTGCCGTGGGCGGAGACCAGGACGTCTTTGCCCCGGCGCAGATCCTCCACGATGAATTTCTTGAAAAATGGCAGGGTCCTTTCCGCCGTGTCCTTCAGGCTTTCGCCTCCCGGCGGCTTGACGTCGTAGGAGCGGCGCCAAATGTGGACCTGTTCCTCCCCGTATTTCAACCTCATCTCGTCCTTGTTTAATCCCTGCAAATCGCCGTAATGCCGCTCATTTAAGGCCGGGTCCTTAATGACCGGGATGTCCTCTTGGCCGAGACTTTTCAAGACTATGTCCAGGGTTTTTTGGGCGCGCTTCAGGGCCGAGGTGTAGGCGATATCGAATTTAAATTGTTTGAGCAGCGTTCCGGCTCTCGCGGCCTCCTCAACGCCTTTTTCCGACAAGTCCACGTCCACCCAGCCGGTAAAGATGTTTTTGAGGTTCCACTCGGATTGGCCGTGCCGAAGAAGAACGAGACGCCGCATGTCAGCCGGCCTCCGGGAAACCGCCGCCGGAAATGGGGGGATGATAGATGAATTGAATGGTGTTTCCTTCGGGATCATTGACGTAGAAGGAGCGCGCGCCGTCGCGGTGAGTCTTGGGCTCCTTGAGAACCTCTATGCTTCTGGCTTTGAGATAGGCTGCCCAGACATCGACGTCCTTGGGGGTTTTTAAGACGATGCCGAAGTGGTCGAGAGCGCCCGGGCCGTTAATATTCTCAACGCGGTGCAGCGCCAAATTGTCGCGGTCGCGGCACAGATACACATTCTCGGCGTCCGGACGCCACTCCACCCTATAGCCCAGGGTTTTCACATAGAAATCCTCGGATTTCTGCAAATCCCTGACTCTGAGGGCGATGTGGCGTATTCCCAAGGTTTCGGGCAATTTGTGCATCGGGTATATTTTATAAAATAGTTTCCCTGATTCTTCATGCTTTCTAAAAATTTGGCGGCGGCTTACGTGGCTTCGGTCATCACCCTGGCGGGGATGGATCTATTATGGCTCGGCATCGCGGCGCGTGATTTCTATCAAAACCGCCTAGGGCATCTTCTGGGAAAGGAGGTGCATTGGTGGGCCGCCGGAATATTTTACGCGCTTTACGCAGCGGGCGTGCTCTTCTTCGCCACCGCGCCCGCGATCGAAAAATACTCCCTGGTTGGAGCGGCCCTGCGGGGGGGACTTCTGGGCCTTTTGACCTACGCGGCCTATAACCTCACCAATCTGGCTCTATTAAAAGACTGGCCCGCAGATCTGGCTGCGGCGGACACTTTATGGGGAATCATTATCACCTCTTCCGTTTCCATGGCCGGATTTTTGGCGTCTCGGCGTCTTTTCTAGAGAACGTTCAAACCGCGTCATTCGCCGCGAAGCGACATGAAATACAGCAAGCCTCTTAGGTTGAAGGCGGGAGACAACGTGGCGATCGTGTCCCCATCCTGGGGCGGACCCGGCGCATTTCCGCATATTTATGTAAAAGGCCTGGAAGTTTTGCGCGAGTGGGGATTGAAAATCAAGGAGTTTCCCACGGCCAGAGCTGACGCCGAATTTTTAAAGCGGAATCCCCAAGTCCGCGCGAGGGACATCAATGCGGCTTTTGCCGATCCAGAGGTCAAAGCCATCATTGCCTCTATTGGGGGAAGCGATTCCGTGAGGGTTCTGCCGTTCCTCGACAAAAAAGCGATCGCGCAAAACCCCAAGATATTGATGGGATATTCCGACACCTCGACTCTGCATGCGTTTTGCAGCCGGCAAGGGCTGGTCAGTTTTTACGGTCCCTCGATCATGGCGGGCTTCTCGCAAATGAACAGTTTGCCCGAAAGCTACAAAGCCCATGTCCGCGAGATTTTGTTTGAGCCGCGGCAAAGTTATGAATATCGGCCTTATGGAAAATATTGCGACGGTTATCCGGATTGGGCCGACGAAAGAAACACCGGCAAGGTCAATGAGCTGAAAGCCGCCGGCGGTTGGAGATGGCTTCAAGGAAGCGGCCGGGCGCGAGGCGATCTATTCGGCGGCTGCTTGGAAGCGCTGGAAATGATGAAGGCCACGCCTTTCTGGCCCCGGCGGGAGTTTTGGAAAAGCAAAATATTTTTCCTAGAGACCTCCGAGGAAAAACCGTCCCTGCATTGGGTGGACCACGTGTTGAGAAATTACGGCATGCAGGATATTTTCAGTCAAATCAGCGGACTTATTTTCGCGCGCGCCAGGGACTATTCGGATGATGAAAAACGCAAACTCGAAGAAAAGATCATTTCCGTCGTCGCGGGGGAATTCGGCAGGCCGGATTTGCCGGTGATCGCCAATGTGGATTTCGGCCATACGGACCCGCAGATCGTGCTCCCGCTGGGCGTCAAAGCTGAAATAGATTGTTCCCGCAGGACCTTCGGCCTGATCGAGCCTTGGCTCCTTTGAGAATATTCAGTCCCTCCTTCTGATAATCCCCATCGGGTATAATTAAATGTCAGTACTTGACAAAAAGGCGCTATCTGGTATAATACTGTAAATATTGTACCCGATAGGGATTATTTTGTGAGTTAATAAATAGTTTTTGTACCTGGAAGGGTATAGTTATAAAAGACAATATGATTCGCGACTTTGTCCGAAGCCGACGCAAAGCGGCAGGTCTAACTCAAGTGGAACTCGCCGCAAAAGCAGGCGTCGGCCTCCGGTTTCTCCGCGACCTGGAACAAGGCAAACAGTCTTTGAGGACAGACACCGTCAACAAAGTGCTGGCCCTATTCGGCAAATGCCTCGGTCCCGTCGATATGCCCAGAGATTGACATGGAAGAAGAAGCCCTTCGCGCGGAGGTTCGCTGCCTCGAAAAAAAAGCCGGGGTCCTAACTAAGAGCCGGGAAGGCTTTGAGTTCGTTTACGATCCGGCATACTTGGCTGATCCCGAAGCCCGGCCGATCAGCCTTTCCATGCCTTTGCGGTCCCAAAAGTATGAGTCCTCCAGGCTGTTTTCTTTTTTCGACGGCCTCCTTCCGGAAGGCTGGCTGCTGGAGTTGATCTGCGCCACCGCAAAAATTGATAAAAATGACAAGTTTCGGCTCTTGCTACATACGGGACGGGACCCGATAGGGGCGGTAAGCGTGCGGCCTCTGGAAAGGAATCGGCCATGAGCAAGTGCCTCTGCTGTGAAAAGCCCGGGGGGGAGGACCGGTATCACGCGCACTGCCTGGACGAACTTTTCGGGAAGGCCTA
>MGUX01000011.1:19318-28966 GCA_001800185.1 Elusimicrobia bacterium RIFCSPLOWO2_12_FULL_59_9 | reverse complement strand
CGCTGACGGCCGCGATCACGCATGTGCTGGCCAAGAAGGGGCTGGCGGTGGCCAAGAAGTACGATGAGATCGACAACGCTCCGGAGGAGAAGGCGCGGGGCGTGACGATCAACGTGCATCACCAGGAGTACGAGTCGGCGACGCGGCACTACGCGCACGTGGACTGCCCCGGGCACGCGGACTACATCAAGAACATGATCACGGGCGCGGCGCAGATGGACGGGGCGATATTGGTGGTGTCCGCCACCGACGGGCCGATGCCGCAGACGCGCGAGCACGTGTTGTTGGCGCGGCAGGTGAACGTGCCGCACGTGGTGGTGTTTTTAAACAAGTGCGACGCGGTGCAGGACGAGGAGCTCTTGGAGCTGGTGGAGATGGAAGTGATGGATTTGCTCACCAAGTACAATTATCCCGGCGACAAGGTGTCGGTGATCCGGGGCTCCGCGCTCAAGGCGCTGGAGGGGGACGCGGGGGGCGAGGCGTCGGTGCTCAAGCTCATCGAGGCATTGGACGCGAACATTCCGATACCGCAGCGGGACGTGGACAAGCCGTTTTTGATGGCGGTGGAGGACATATTTTCGATCACGGGGCGCGGGACGGTGGGGACCGGGCGCGTGGAGAGGGGCAAGATCAAGGTGGGCGACGCGGTGGAGATCGTGGGGATCAAGGACACGCTCAAGTCGGTGGTGACGGGCCTGGAGATGTTCCGCAAGCTGCTCGACGACGCGATGGCGGGCGACAACGTGGGGGTGCTGTTGCGGGGCATTGAGAAGGCGCAGTTGGAGAGGGGTCAGGTTTTGGCGGCGCCGGGGACGGTGACGCCGCACAAGAAGTTCAAGGGGCAGGTGTACGTGTTGAAGAAGGAGGAGGGCGGGCGGCACACGCCGTTTTTCAAGGGGTACCGGCCGCAGTTTTATTTTAGGACGACGGACGTGACCGGCGCGGTGGAGCTGCCGCAGGGCGTGGAGATGGTGATGCCCGGCGACAGCGTGGAAGTGGTGGTGGAGCTGATGTGCCCGGTGGCGATGGAAAACGGGCTGCGTTTCGCCATCCGGGAAGGCGGCCACACCGTCGGCGCCGGAGTCGTCGGCGAAATCGTGGAGTGAAAAGGCGGACCTCATAAATGGCTGATCGCGTGATCATAACTTTGGGCTGCACCTCTTGCAAAAACAGAAACTATCATTTTGCCCGAGGCCGAAAGAAAACATTCAAGCTGGAACTGAAAAAGTTTTGCGGCCATTGCGGCAAGCACACGCCGCACAAAGAGGTGAAGTGAGCGGCCCGGATTTGCTATAATACGCCAACCCTGTCGTTGGGACGGCCCCGCGGCGTTCCGGCGGGCCGTTTTTTGCCCCTAGAGCGCGGTCGCGGCGGTGGCTCCGAGGTTTCGGGGAGCGTCGGTTAATGGCTAAACTACTGGTCTCCAAAACCAGGACTGAGGGTTCGAGTCCCTCCGCTCCCGCAGGCTCAGCGTCGCGGCGAAGTCCGCGCCCGGAGAGGGGGCGCTTAATTCCATGAATCCCCTTGCGATAACCGGCCAATTTTTTAAGGAAGTGGTTTCCGAGCTCCGGAAAGTCACATGGCTGAGCCGGCAGCAGATGCTCGGCTCCACGACGGTGGTCATTGTTTTGGTCGTTGTCCTGTCGCTTTTTGTGGGCGCCGTGGATTTTCTTCTATCCATTTTTATGGGTTCCCTGTTGGGTAAATGACGGGGACCGGGAGCCGGACTCAATGAACGAGCAAGCCGCCGAAACTGAAACACCGGGGATTTACGCAGATCCTAAACGCCAGGAGCCAACCCCAATGAACAAAGGCTGGTACATTATTCACACGCAGTCCGGTTTTGAGGACAAGGTCAAAAGGATACTGGAGGAGAAGATTCAGTCCCTGGGCCTCGCGCATAAGATTTTCAGCCTCCTGATCCCGACCGAGGAAGTGGTTGAGGTGGTCCGCAGTAAAAAGGTGATTCGCAAGAGAAAATTTTTTCCGGGCTACGTCATGGTCGAGATGGTCGTCGACAACGAGACGTATTGGTTCGTGAAAGGCATTCCCGGCGTGACCGGCTTTTTGGGAGAGCCCAAGCCGACCGCGCTTCCGGAAAGCGAGGTCAAGGGCATCCTGGACCTGACGCGAATTTCCAGCGAGGCCAAGCCCAAGCCGGCCGTCCAATTTGAGAAGGGCGAAAACGTGCGGATTTCCGACGGCCCATTCCGGCACTTTATCGGCGTGGTGGAAGAGTGCAACGACGAAAAGTCCAAACTCAAGGCCATGGTGACCATCTTCGGCCGGCCGACGCCGGTGGAGTTGGATTACCTGCAGGTGGAAAAACTTTGACGGAGCATTTAAATTCGAACGGAGCGTAATTATGGCGAAAAAAATAAAGACGCAGATAAAACTTCAAATTCCAGCCGGCGCGGCGAACCCGGCGCCTCCGGTCGGCCCGGCCTTGGGCCAGCACGGGGTCAACATCATGGAGTTTTGCAAGCAATTCAACGAGCGCACCAAGAGCATGGAAGCGGGCATGACGATTCCGGTCGTCATTACGGTGTATGAGGATCGCTCCTTTATTTTCATCACGAAAATGCCTCCCGTTTCGGCTCTGCTTAAGCGCGCCGCCGGATTGGCCAAGGCCTCGGGCGAGCCCAACCGCAATAAAGTGGGCAAAATCACCCGGGCCCAACTTGAGGAGGTCGCCCGCAAGAAAATGCCCGATTTAAACACCGACGCGCTGGAGCCGGCCATGCAGATGGTCCGCGGCACGGCGCGCAGCATGGGCATCGAGGTGGAATGAAATGGGCAAGAGAATGGAAGGCCTGGTGAAAACTTTGGAGAAAGACAAGCTCTACAGCCTTGAAGAGGCGGTGGCGCAGGTCAAAAAAACAAAATCCGCGAAATTTGACGAGACGGTTGAAATGCACCTGCGGCTCGGCATCGATGTTAAGCAATCGGACCAGCAGGTCCGCGGGGTGGTGTTGATGCCCCACGGGACCGGCAAAAGCAAAAAGGTGGCGGTCCTGGCCAAAGGCGATAAAGAGAGGGAAGCGGTCGAGGCCGGCGCCGACCAGGTCGGCATGGAAGCCATCGTCGAGAAAGTCAACAAGGGTATTTTTGATTTCGACGTGCTGGTGGCCACTCCGGACGTGATGAAGGACATCACGCGCCTGGCCAAGATTTTGGGTCCGCGGGGCCTGATGCCCAATCCCAAGAGCGGGACGGTCACCTTCGACATCGCCCGGACCGTCAAGGAGCTTAAGTCCGGACGTGCCGAGTATAAAGCCGACAGCTACGGCATCGTGCACGTGCCGATAGGCAAGGCGTCGTTTTCCGAGGACAAATTGGTCGCCAATGCCCAAACGATTTGGCAGGCGATCCTGCGCGCGAAGCCGGCCTCTTCCAAGGGCGTGTATCTTAAAAGCGTCACTTTGGCCGCCACGATGGGTCCCGGCGTTTCCGTCAATCCCAATCAAAAAATCTGAGCCGGGGGCAGCCGCCTCGGCCGACCCCGCCAAGGAGATTGTTCCATGACCCTACTGCTGGCAGACATGACATCCGTGCTCGTCGCGTTCGCTACGGGCATCCTGGGCCTTTTCTTCGTCGCCTATTTGGCCAAGACCATTTTGGAGAAGGACCCGGGCAACGCGCTGATGCAGAAGATCTCCGAGTCCATCCACCAGGGCGCCATGGCCTTCTTGAAGAGGGAATACACCGCCATCGGAGTTTTCGTGGCCGTCATGTTTTTTGTGCTGGCCTTTGCCGTCGCCAAAATCACCGCCGTCGCGTTTGTGTTCGGCGCGGTCTGCTCCCTGACGGCCGGCTACATCGGCATGGAGATCGCGACGCGGGCCAACACGCGCACGGCCTGGGCGGCCTCCAAGTCCTACAACGACGCTATCGCCATCGCCTTTCCAGGCGGAGCGGTCATGGGCATCTCCGTGGTCGGCATCGGGCTGGGCGGCTTCTCTTTGGCGTATTTTCTCATCACCGCCTACCTGCATAAGTACGGGCTCATGCCCATCGCCGATAGTTTGATCGCGGCCACCAATCTTGTCGCCGGCTTTTCAATGGGCGCCAGCTCCGTGGCGCTGTTCGCCCGCTGCGGCGGCGGCATTTACACCAAGGCGGCGGACGTAGGCGCGGATTTGGTGGGCAAAGTGGAGGCGGGAATTCCGGAGGACGACCCGCGCAATCCCGCGGTCATCGCCGACAACGTGGGCGACAACGTGGGCGACGTGGCGGGCATGGGCGCGGACCTCTACGAGTCCTATATAGGCGCCATCTTATCGGCCATGGTCATCGCGGCCGCGCCCAATCCGTTGATCGACCTCAAGGGCGTGATGCTGACTTTCCTGTTGGCCGCGTGGGGGATATTGGCCACCATCGTGGGCGTCTTTTTTGTGCGCACCAAGGAGGGCGGCTCGCCTCAGGCCGCTTTAAACCGCGGCATGATCGTCAGTTCCATCCTTTTCGCGCTCGGAGCCTTCGCTTTGTGCGGCCGTTGGTACGGCGACTACCGGGTGTTCTGGGCCGTGATGTCGGGCCTGCTCTCCGGGCTGCTCATCGGCTTTATCGCGCAGGTTTACACCTCGGGGGATGCCGTGAAGCGGATCGCGGAATCCGCCAAGACCGGCCCGGCCACCGCCATCATCCAGGGATTGGCCGTCGCCATGAAGTCCACGGTAGTTCCCTTGGTGGGCATCAGCATCGCCACGATCGTGGCATACAGATTTGCGGGCATTTTCGGGATAGGGCTCTCCGCCGTGGGCATGCTGGCCTTGACCGGCATGACGGTGGCCGTTGACGCCTACGGTCCCATCGCTGACAACGCGGCCGGCATCGCGGAGATGTCGAAGCTCGGGCCGGAGGCGCGCCGCCGCGCCGAGACTCTGGACGCGATCGGCAACACGACCGCGGCCATCGGGAAAGGATTTGCCATCGGTTCCGCGGCGTTGACGGCCCTGGCCTTGTTCGTGGCCTACGGCCAGTTGGTGAACCTCGCCAAGATAGACGCCTTGGATCCCAAGGTGGTGGCGGGCCTTTTCATCGGCGGCATGATACCCTTCGCGTTCTCGGCCATGACCATGCAGGCCGTGGGCCGCGCCGCCTTCAGCATCGTGGAAGAGGTGCGCCGCCAATTTAAGGAAATCCCCGGCCTCATGGAGGGCAAGGTGATGCCGGACTCGGCCAAGTGCGTGGACATCACGACGCGCGGAGCCCTCAAGGAGATGATCGCGCCCGGCGTCATGGCCGTGGTCGCGCCCATCCTTGTCGGCGCGGTCATGGGCAAGGAGTGTCTCGGCGGATTTTTGGTGGGTTCTATCGTCACGGGCGTGCCCTTGGCCATCTTCTTCGCCAACGCGGGCGGAGCGTGGGACAACGCCAAGAAGTACGTGGAGGAGGGGAACCTGGGCGGCAAGGGCTCGGCCGTGCACAAGGCCACCGTGATCGGCGACACCATCGGCGATCCCCTCAAGGATACCGCCGGCCCGTCTTTAAACATCCTGCTCAAGCTGATGACCGTGGTGGCGCTGGTTTTCGGCGTCGGACTCGAAAGGCTGCACGCGCTCCTCATGGGCGCGCTGCCGTTTTTGAGGTAGGTCCGCTTTTCCCTCAGAATTTGTCCAAGGCGTCGAAAAGGTCCAGCAGGGTTTCCTTGCGGGTCGTGGTCATTATTTGTTCGCGGATGGTGGAATTGCGAATCAGGCGGCTGAGCTTGGCCAGCAGCTGCAGGTAGTCCCCCGCCTGTTCCATGGGCGACAATATCATGAAAATGAGATGGGTCTTCTGCTTGTCCGGCGCCTGAAAGTCTATGCCGTTTCTTGACAGGCCGAAAGCAAGCATGAATTTTGAGAGACCCGCGATCGCGCTGTGCGGCAGGGCGACCGAGTTTCCGATGCCCGTTGAAAAGCTGATTTCCCGGCCCCAAACCGAGGAAAAAATCTGGTGTTCGTTTTGAAGCCCCTTGGCTTTGCACAGCGCATGCACCAGGGCCGCGATGGCTTCCTTTTTCGTCTCCGCTTTTAAGTCCAGAACAACCACTCCCTCATGAAAAAGCCGGCCGAGATCGATGGGCCTCGGCCGGTCGAATTCATCCTCGATATTGCCAACGAGCTGCTCCAGGACGTTTTCAAGCGTGACCATGCCCGCGACGCGGCCGTCGTCCTCGGCGACCATGGCCATATGCGTTTTCTGCCTCTGGAATTCACCCAGCAGATGTTCCGCGGGGAAGCTCGCCGGCACTTTGAGGATTTGGCGCTTAAGGCGCAAAAGATCGGGCGAGGAAGACACCTGGTGGCATAAATCCTTCACGTGGATCATGCCCACAGTTTGGTCGATGCCGCCGTCGCACAGGGGATAGCGCGTATGGCGCGTGGCTTGGATTAGCTCCAGGTTTTGCGGCCAGCCCTGCTGCAGGGACAGGAAGACGACTTTTTCCCGCGGAGTCATGATAAGGCGCGTGTGCTTTTTGGCCAGCGCCAGGGCATTTTCAAAAAAGAATATCCTTTGGGGAGGGATGGAGCCCACGTCTTGAGAGGCGGCCAAAATGATTCGGAGTTCTTCCTCCGAGTGGGCCAAGTCCAGGTGTTTTAAAGGGGGGATACCCAGCAGGAACAGCACCCCCTCGGCGAGGTAGTTAAAAAAATTGATGAAAGGGGAGGCGATAGTGTAAAACAGGCGCATCGGCCCGGAAACGAGGAGGGCCGAGGCTTCGGCTCTGCGGATCGCGATGGATTTTGGAACCAGCTCGCCTAAAATAACGTGCAGCAGCGTAATCCAGAGGAAGGCCGCCGCGAAGCCCGCGGTTTGCGCCGCGGCGCCGGAAGCCAGGTTGAGCTTGACGAAAATAGGGGCGAAAATAACGGCGAAGGCCGGCTCTCCGAGCCAGCCCAACCCCAGGCTCGCGATCGTGATGCCGATCTGCGTGGCCGAGAGGTAGGCTTCCGTCTGCCGGACGATTTCGCGCGTCACTTGGGCGCGGCGCACGCCTTTCTGGGCCAACTGCTCGATGCGGGTGACGCGGACTTTGATGATGGCGAACTCCGCCAACACAAAGAAGGCGTTCAGTAGGACGCAAACGGCGGCGCCGAGAAGGCTGAGGGCGACGGGCATGCAATTGCGCTGGCGCGCTTTGAAGCGGGCCACCGCGCCTATATTTTACATTTTTCCTAAAATATATATACTAAGTTCATCAGTCTAATCCGCCGGCCGCAGCATTAGGGGGAACAACGCGTATGGGCGCCACGAAACTTGCCGCAAATCCCGGTTTTTCCGCGGGCCTCGAGGGGGTTACGGCGGCCCGCTCGGGGCTGTGTTCCATCGACGGGCAGCAAGGGCGGCTGTACTACCTGGGTTATTCCATCGAGGAATTGGCGCAATACTCCTCCTTCGAGGAGGTGTGTTTTCTTTTGTGGCGGCGGAGATTTCCGACTGCCTCGGAGCTCAAGGCTCTCAAGAAGCGGTTTGTCGAATGCCGCGCCCTTCCCGAAGAAATTGCGCCCCACATCGAGCGGCTGCCCAAAGACGCGGCCCCGATGGGCGTTTTGCGCACGCTCGCCTCGCTCTTATGCAACCTGGATAAAAACCAGGATAACGGCGTCGCGGCCAACGAAGAGCGCGCCGTCCGCATGACCGCCCAATTTCCGACGATGATGGCCGCTTTCCACCGGCTCAGGCGCGGTCAAAAAGCCGTCGCTCCCCATCCTTCCTTGGACCATGCGGCGAATTTTCTCTATATGCTTTCCGGCAGTCAGCCGACCAAAGACGAGGCTAGGCTCATGGATGTGGCCTTGATCCTGCATGCCGACCACGAGATGAACGCCTCCACCTTTTCTTCGCTGGTGACCGCTTCCACCCTTTCGGATCTGTATTCCGCCGTCGTCAGCGGCATAGGAACTCTGAAGGGGCCCCTGCACGGCGGGGCCAACGAAGAGGTTCTCAAGATGATCGACGCCATCGGCGACGCCTCCAAAGTGGAGGCCTATGTCCGCGAGTCCTTCCGCGCGAAAAAATACAGGATTATGGGCTTTGGCCACAGGATTTACAAGACGGTCGATCCGCGGGCCAGGGTTTTTAAGGAATACGCGCGCAACGTGGTCGCGGGCACCGACAGTGAACGGCTATTTAATATCAACGTGCGGCTGGAAGAGGTCATGCAGGCGCAGGTCGGCTCCAAAGGCATTTACGCCAACGTGGACCTTTACTCCGGCCTGGTGTACCAGGCCCTGGGAATTCCCCCGGATTTGTTTACGCCCATTTTTGCCATCGCCCGCGTCGCCGGTTGGACGGCCCATGTGCTGGAATATTGGCAGGAAAACCGCCTGTTTCGGCCCAACGCGGAATATGTCGGCCCGGAGCCGCGCTCCTATGAGCCGGTGGAAAAAAGGCGGCAGGACTACTCAAAGGCATGAAGCTTCTGGAATTTGAATCCAAACGCCTGTTAAAGGAATACGGAGTGCCCGTTCCCTTGTCGGCCGGCGTATTTTCCTCCGCGCCGGAGGCGGCCGCGGCGATCAAGAAAGCCGGTCCGGGGCCGTGGGTGCTCAAGGCGCAGGTTTTTGCCGGAGGCCGCGGGAAGGCGGGCGGCATTCAAACTGCGCGCACGGCCGAGGAAGCCGGCTCTTTGGCGCAGAAGATGATCGGCATGTCTCTGACGACGCACCAGACGGCGGGCCGGGGAGTCGTCGTCAATGAGATTTTAGCCGAGGCCGCCGTGAAAATCGACAAAGAATATTACCTGTCGGTGGTCATGGACCGCAAGCGGGGATGCCCGCTGATGATCGCGTCCAAGGAGGGCGGCATGGAGATTGAAAACGTCGCCCGGGACAAACCGCAGGCTATTTTGACCGAACTCCTGGACCCCGTGGCCGGCCTGGAGGCGTTTCAGGCGCGCCGCCTGGCCTTCGGCCTCGAGCTTGCCCCGGAGCTTCTCTCCGGATTTTGCTCCATCGCCGTTTCCCTGGGCAGGCTTTTTCTCGAGCAGGACGCGAGCCTGGTGGAAATCAATCCCCTGGCGACGACGCCGGATTTTCGCTGGATCGCTTTGGACGCCAAAGTGGCCCTGGATGACAACGCCCTTTTTCGACATCCCTCCGTCCGGGAGGATCTGGACGCGACCGATGTGGAGCGCGCGGCCAAAAAAGCCGGGATTTCCTACATCAGCTTGGACGGCAACATCGGCTGCATGGTCAACGGAGCCGGCTTGGCCATGGGGACCATGGATATCGTCAAGTTGGCGGGCGGAGAACCGGCCAATTTTTTGGACGTGGGCGGCGGAGCCAACGTCGCGCAGGTCCGCGAGGCCTTCGAGATTTTGCTGAAGGATCCCAAGGTGGAGGCCGTCTTGGTCAATATTTTCGGCGGCATCATGAAGTGCGACGTCATCGCTGAGGGGATTTTGAAGGCCTTGGAACACGTGCGGCTCGATGTTCCCCTGATCGTGCGCCTGGAGGGAACGCGGGTCGAGGAAGGACGCAAGCTTTTGGCGCAATCCGGGCTGCCCTTGACGCAGGCCGCCGACCTTGAAGATGCGGCTAAGAAAGCGGTGAAAGCCGCCAAAGGAGAAAGTGGTAGAGTGGTAAAGGCGGTAAAGTGACCAAACCACTTTTAATATCATGTCCATTTTAGTCAATAACAAATCGAAGGTTCTGGTTC
>MGUX01000011.1:9137-19232 GCA_001800185.1 Elusimicrobia bacterium RIFCSPLOWO2_12_FULL_59_9 | reverse complement strand
ACGGTCGCCGAGGCGGTCCGGCGGACGGGCGCCGACACGTCCCTGATTTTTGTCCCGCCGCCGTTCGCCGCCGATGCGGTGCTGGAAGCGGCCGACGCCGGCGTCAGGCTGGTTGTTTGCATCACCGAAGGCATCCCCGTCAGGGACATGGCCAGAGTCAAGCGTTTATTGGCGGGGCGTCGGCCGGAGACGACGCTTATCGGACCCAACTGCCCGGGAGTCATCAGCCCCGGACAGGCCAAGGTGGGCATCATGCCGGGATACATACACAAGCCCGGTTCCGTGGGCATCGTTTCGCGCTCCGGGACGCTCACTTATGAGGCCGTCTGGCAATTGACCCGGCACGGACTTGGGCAGTCCACGGTGGTTGGCATAGGCGGCGATCCGGTTTTGGGCGCCGACTTCGTTAAAATTTTATCCCTGTTTCAAGACGACGCCGGGACGGATGCGGTGCTTATCATCGGCGAAATCGGCGGAAGCGCCGAAGAAGAAGCCGCGGAATTTTTCAAAGCGCATATGTCCAAACCCGTCTGCGCCTTCATCGCCGGAAGGACCGCCCCCGCCGGCCGCCGCATGGGCCACGCGGGCGCCATCATCGAGGGCGGAAGCGGCGCCTGGGCGGCCAAAGCGGAGGCGCTTCGCGGGGCCGGCATCCCCGTCATCGAATCCCCCGCCGACATCGGCGCCGCATTTCAAGCCAAAGCGGCGAGCCCCTCCTCCCCGCGGTAGTCAAATTCCTCGCGTTGCGCGCCACAGCAACTTAAACATGGACTCAGAGCATTTTCGGCGCTTTTTGCAAGGCAGAAACCTGCTGTATGTCGATGTGGGCGCCCAAGGGGGCGCCTCAGACTTATCCAGGATCGCCTCTTTTACGCATTGCTATGGATTTGAGCCCAATCCGGATGAATTTAAAAAGTTATTTTTAAAAATGACGATCGCATGAGACGGCGGGCGCCACAGGATCCCGAGTATGCGCGTATCGAATATTTTGACCTAGCGCTGGCGGATGCCGCGGGAGAAATGGATTTAAATATCACCGCCAATCCGGCGTTGAGTTCCTTGCTGGAGCCGGATGAGGCCGTGCATGAACAAAACTTCAAATTGATGCGGCGTTATGGGGAGTGGCGCAGAGAGTTTCACGTGAGAGCTACCCAAAAAGTGAATGTTTCAACCTTGGAGGCCGCAGCGGCGGAACATCGCTGGGATTGGATCGACTATTTGAAGTTGGACACCCAAGGGACCGAGCAGAGGGTGCTTAAAGGGGCTGAGAAACTCTTGCGTGATTTCAGGATCAGTCTCATTAAGTGCGAGGTGGGTTTTATTCCGATTTATAAAGACCAGTGCCTGTTCACCGATGTGGATGTTTTCCTTAAAAACCTTGGTTTTAATTTTATTGATCTGATCGTTTACGATCATCCTTTTTATTCGGAGGGAAGCGCCATGACGGGGGAGACCCAAAACGGACTTGCGGGGCTTGGCGAGGGTTTCCGGCACACGCTCGGGGCGGACGCCATTTACCTGATGGATATGCAGCGCTTGCCCGCTTCCGAGCGGGCTCTTCGGGCGCGCGCTTGCGGCGTGATTCTTGCGGAGCTTGGTTATCTGAGCCGGGCTCACGATATTTTGAGCCGGCATGCCGGTTTGAACCATGATGAGATGCGCGTTGTTTTGCTTGAACATGGAGTAAAACCCTTGAAGCGTCAACTCAAGGTTTTTGCCGCGCGCTGGCTGCCGCCCGTTTTCCTCCCTTTTCTGAAGCCCCTATACGAATTCTGGAAACGGCGCGGGTGAGGCGAGCCAAGCGGCGCGCGACCTTAGAAAGATCACGGCATTGGGCATCAGCATGGCGAGTTGAACGATGAGAAACCCGAGCGCAACGCCATGTGCGCCGTATCGGCTGCCTAAAAACAGGGTCAAGAAGACCGCCAGCAGACCTCCGGCGCTTGTCGTGGCCCAAAAAGGCGCTTCTTTGTGGGCTTGCAGGCAGGCGGATAGGGAAACCGTGATATGGTTGAAGATGGCGCCCAACAAAAGCATTCCTGCCGGTAGGGGAGACAAAAGGCGCATTGCCAGCGGCGGCTGCAACCGGCTCAAGAGAATAATTCCGCCTTCAACCAACAAAGCCCCAAGGAGCATGACGACGAGCGATTGAAGGAGGCTTCGGAAAAAAAGGTCGTCCAACTCCCTGTAGTTTTTTCGGGCCGCCAGAATGCCCCAATGGGGTATTTTCGTGGAAATAGCGGTGTAGGAAAGCATGGAAAGGGTATAAATCAAAGACCATGTCATCCCCATCTGCCCGGCGGCCGCCGGACCATGAAATCTAAAAAGTACCGGAGTAAAAAGCGAAAAGATTAAATATCCGTTGGTCCAGATCAGCGCGATTTTCCACTGCATCGGCCAAATTTGTCTTCGCCAATCTATTGGATGGCTCTTGGCCGGAGAAAGCAGAGATTGGAAGAAGTGCCGGTATTTTTTCCACAAAAAAACCGCACTCATCACCACCGTCCCCGCGGCGACAAACGACGGCGTCCAAAGTCCGGCGCCAAGAAGGAGGACGCTCCATAACGCCAGGCTTTGAAGAACCGCAAGATAGAAGCGATAAGCGTAAGTTTGGTCGACTTGGTTGCAGCCGTCCAGCAGATATAAGGCCGCCCCCAGACACAGGTAAAGGCCGGTCAGCGGGCAGAGCGTCCACCAGGGAAGCAGCCAGCGGATGCCGGGGTTTGGCGACACTGAAAAGAATAAGTGGCCCAACAGGCCCAGCCCGACCGCTACAAGCGTTCCAGCCGCCGCATACCACTTAAAGAGGAGCCGCCCAAGACCGGCCAGCCGTGAGAGAGAAGCCGGATCTCCGGAAATCCGTCCTCTTTCATTCAAATACAGACGGGACCATTCGTGGCTGGCGAACCGGGCGATCACGTTGCCGAAACCGAGATCGAAAAAAGTTTGGATGGCCAAAAGACTGCCGAAAGTGTAGTAATAGCCTTGCAATTCGCGGGTGAAACAAGAGGCGATCAGAAGGGCGGTAACGGGGCCGGAGAGCATCGGCCAGAGGCGCGCCAGAATGCCGAAAAGATCCGCCGGGGTCGCTTTGATCCGGCGGCTCCAATGGAAGGGACCCGGATGGATTTTTCCTGGCGTCAACGGCGGACGCCGGCCGGGAGGCGCAAGGGAAGAACGGGTGCCTTGAATTGGAGGTTTCAGTCTCATGATGACGCCGGGGCCGCCTCTGATTCTTGTGGGCATGGCGCGTCTTTGACGCCGGTCCCGATTGCCAAGAGTCCGAGCATCAAAAACAATCGCGGGTAAGCCAGCAGCGTCAGAACGCCCTGACCGTCAAAACGGCGAAAGAGGCCATAAGGGATGAAGCCTAGGAGCATATATAAAATCCAGGTGAGTTGCAGACGCCCATTTTGTTTGGTGTCGGTGAAATATTTCATCAGGAGTCCGAGCGGCAGCCATAGCAGAAGAAAGTTGTAGGTCGAGGTGGCCGGAGCGACAACAAGAATGAGAATGGCGGGCAGGGCCAGGATCAACGGATGGCTGGATGGATTTTTCATGGCTTTGCGAAGGACTCGGAGCGTCATCAGGGTCAAAACCAAAAGGAGCGTTGGTTTGAGCGCCCAATAAGCTGCGGGATAGGCGAGCCATGGCTTTGGGTTATGGAGCGCGTGCGTCACAAAAAGCCGGCGGAACAGCCCGTCGATGGATTGGAAGCTTGTGGAGTAAGGATTCTGCATGGACAGGTTGGATAAAAGATGATTGCCCAGAACGGAAGTCAAGAATTGCTTGTGAATCTCCCAACCCAACAGCCCGAGACTGGCGGCCGTCAAAAGGGCCGCCGTTAGTCCGCTTGAGAGCAAAAGCAGGTATTCTTTTTTCCAGGCGAAGTAAATCATAAAAACGGCCGGGAAGTATTTGATGGGAACGAAAAACCCGAGGCAGACGCCGGCCAAGGCCTTATTTCCACGGAGGTAGAGGTAATAGCCCAAGATGACGGCAAGGGAAACGGCGATATAGGCCTGTCCCAAGAGGAAACAATTGGTGAGGCCCTCCCCCGAGAAGAGAACCAGCAGCAGAGACTCCTGGCGGCTGATGAGGAGGCAGCGGGATAAAAGCTCGGCAGCAAGGATCGCGAAGAGCAGATTGATGACCGTTACGATCCTCAAGGCGGTCAGAGGGGAAAAGGGGGCCAGCGGCATGCAAAGGAGCGCGGTCATGGGGGGGAAAGGAGAAAATTTGCCGCTGATGTTAAGACCTTCGCGATGGATTTGCTCCTGGTACCAGGCGTCATCGTAGAGCGGCGCCTTTGAAGGGAAGCGCGCGGCGATTTTTCCGGCCGTGTAGTAATTGGGAAAGTCGCCGCCGACCTTTTGCGTTGCCGGGACCGCCCCCAAAAAAATAGCGTGCGCCCCCAGGATCGCGATCAGCGCAAGACGGACGGCGGGATACCTTAGGAACCACATGGGTCAGTTGGAGAAGGCGCTGCAGCACCTGGAGCAGGCGGGCAAGAGGCCGCCTGCTTCGGCCAGAGTTTTCCGAAAACGGCCGATCGATTCGGAACGCCAAATGTCCTTTAAACTCTGCTGATGAAGATTTCCGGCGTTTATTTTGTAGCAACGGCTGTGGGCCGGCATGACGGAGCCGTCGGATTTGATCATGAGCAGCCGGAAGGCATCGTAGCAGCGGGCGCCGACAAATTTGCCGGGTCTTTGGTAGAAGTCTTTGAGCGCCTGAAAATCTCTTATTTGCGGAGAAAAAACGACCGGGAAGGGAAGGGAGCGCGCCTCAAGAGTCTTTATTTCGCGCCACAGTGCCTCGAGATCCATTCTTTCTACGTTTATTTCCTTCATATTGGAAATCGTGGCGGGGTATAGCCGCCCATAGAGGGCATTATGCGCCCCGGCGACCTCGGGCGGGGTGAAATTCGTATGCAAAAAACCCAGCCGGCTGAGCGGAAAGGATTTAAACAAATCCGCGAATCTCACCAGGTGGCCGATGTTCCACTCCGTCACGGCGCAAAATACGGAAACCTTCAGTCCGCGGCTTTTGACCTCAAAAATCTCTTTTATCCCATCGAAGGCGCCGGTAAAAGAGCGCTCGTGGCCCCGGATGGCGTTGTGAATTTCCGGCGGGCCATCCAGCGAGACGGTCACTTCATCCAATCCCGCGTGCGCCAAATCGGCCGCCATTTGCTTTAGACGGAAGGCATTGGTAGTGAGAGCCGTGTAAAGACGTTTTAGTTTGGCATAGCGGATTGACTCGATTAGATGCGGGTAAATCAGCGGCTCGGTGAAGCTGTAGCCCAGTTTGGCCTTTGGAAAATATGTTGCGGCCTCATCGATGATCTTGAAAATAAGTTCCCGGGGCATGTTCAAGGGTCTTGCGCCCATCATGTTGAAGTAGAAGTTGCTTTCCTTGTGGCCGGCGCCCACGTCGCACATTTTGCAATGCAGGTTGCAGGCGTTGTTGACCCCCAAAATGACCCAGTCCGGAGGGTAGAGCCAATGTTCCGGAAAAAATTTCATATTGGCGGTTTTAATCGGTTGGAGAAGCCGGTTGGCGAGCATTTAAAATCCAGAAGTTTCAGGCCGCTGATATTTCAAGAGGCGGTTTGCGGCGCGCAGCTCCCACGGCCAACGGTAGAAACTCAGGCGGTAGCGCCAGGCGCTCAGGCCGCGCAAGAACAACCTATGCGGTTTCCCCAGCTTGATGTCGGTGGCCGTCGGGTAATAGGCGTTAAGCACTTTTTCAAAATTGCGAATATGGTTCGTAAGGCCGGCAGAAAACCACGTCCTGGATTCGGGGCGATGCGCGGCCAGGCGCTGCCACTCCGGGCGGACCCACTCCTCCAGGGTTTCGGGAAAGCGGAATCCGCGTTTCTGCGCCGCTTCGTAAAGTTCTCCTTGAAGCGGGACGGGGGTGTAGTGGTACAGGATAATCTCGGCCCGGGGATTAATTTTTTTGAGTTTGCGGATGAAGGAGATCGTCGTTCGGGTGTCTTTTTCAGGATTGGGGGGATTGCCAAGCATGAAAGAAAATTCCGGAATAATGCCCCATCGGGCGCATTTTTGGGCCATCGCAAGCGTCTTCTGGACGGAGGCGGTTCCTTGTTTTTTAATTTTTATGAGCGTCTCGTCAGAGCCGGATTCGGCGCCCAAAAAAACCATGCGCAGGCCGCTTTCAGCCATCGCGCGCCAGGTCGATTCGTCGAATTGAAGCATGGTGTCGATGCGGCCCTCCCCCCACCAGCCGATTTTATACGTTTTGATGCGGTCCGCGAACTCGGCCACGCGAGCTTCCTGGACAAAAAAATTGTTGTCAAAAAACTGCACCGCATTGACGTTCCAGCGGCGCATCATCATCGCCACATTGCCGGCGATGCGCGCGGCCGGCTGGGCCAGCCATCTGCCGTTGACGAGCTTGACGACGCCGCAGAAATTGCAAAAAAACGGGCAGCCATAACTGGTGTGGTCCGGCAAAGTGCGGGAGCCGAGATAGGTGTTGCGGATATAGCGCTCCACCGGGAGCCGGTGATAGGGGAATGGGGGCAATTGAGCGGGGTGCGGAACGGGCCCCGCCGGTACCTGCTTCGGGCAGCCGCCGGCCGGATCACGGTAGGCCAGGCCGGGCACCTCCGATGGGCGCAGGCGCCCTTCCAACATCTCCAAGAAGGCAAGAAAGGCGAAGTCAGCGTGTCCTTGGAGCGCAAAATCAACGTAGGGGGCGTTGAGGCATGGGCGCGGGTGCTGCGTGGGGAAGTAGCCCCCCCAAACGACGGTCATATGGGGGAAGCGGTTCTTGATGGCACGGCAGTCCCGGATGGCGCCCAGCAACTGGGGGCCGGGCATCACCGTGACTGCCAAAACGCCGGCAGAATTTTCCCTGATGATCCGGGCGATGCTTTCCGCCGGATGATCGTCCAGGTTGCCGTCAATGATTTGGTAAGCGCGGCGCCCTTCCAACTGCGCGGCCAGGGCTAGGAGCGACATCGGCAGAATAGGCTTTCGGGCGGCGTTGCTTTGCGGGTTGTACAAGATAATCATCGGCGCGCGGTCTTTTGCTCCGGGGGCCGGACGCTGTAAATGGAGGCCATTTCATTTCCCCAATGCTCCTGCTGATGGAGGGACACCTCGAATCGGCGCTGCCGGAGCAGGTTTAAGAAATATTGGCAGGCGCCATCGGTGGAAAGGGCGATCAAGGCTTGCCCATCCTGTTTTAACACGGCCGGCAATCCTTCTGCAAAACGCTCAAAGACGTCCTCGCTGCGCCAGGCGTGGTCCAGCCAGTCCTGAGGCCGGCCGATATAAAACGGAGGGCTGAATAAAACGAGGTCGAATCTTTCCGCATCGAGACCTTCGAACAAGTTCCCCAGCCGCACCTCTATGCGCTCTTCGAGGCCGTTGAGCAGGGCGTTGATTTTGGCGCAGCGCACCGCCTCCGGATTAACGTCGATGGCCACCAACGCCGCTCCTGCCTGGGCGGTGAGGACGGCGCAGACGCCGGAGCCGGTTCCGACGTCCAAAACCCGGATGGGCGCGCTCGCGGCGGAGGCGATCAGTTTTGCGGCCGCCCTCCCCAAAAACGGGCCGATGCGAAATAACACAGGGTTGAAGACGTCCGGAAGAACCACGAACGCCGCTTCGGGGATCCTTTCCAACACAAGACGACGATAACCCCGGTGAAATAGACGGTATTTCAGCTACAGCCAGAGGCGCGTCCAGCGAGCCCTCCCGTCCATCAGGCGATTGGCGTTATTAAGGTTTTCTCTCGGCGATGAAAATAAAGTGGTCACCCGACGCTCCCATCATGGACGAAGTGGCGCGGTCAAATTGATTAACGAGAGAAAATAAACGGGGCCAGGCATCAACCCAATGGCCGAAGTCGGTCGGAGGAAGCCAAAATCCCAGGCTTTCAACGCTCAGGAGTTTAAAGCCGGACGCCGTTTGTCGGCGCAAGTCGCGGCCGGATGGAAAGTAAATAGGGATTTTTCGGCCGCGGATTTCTGCGACAGGATTGAGGCGCTGGCGCCGAAGGGCTTGCCGGATATTGCCGCCGGCAAGGAATGTCAGGATTTCCAAAGGGCAGAGCCGGCTCATGGGGACCAAGATCAGTTTCCCGCGCGGTTTTAGATCCAGATACAAACGGCGGACGAGGGCGCTTAAATCGCGCGCCGTGTTGATCCCGCCGAAGTTTGAGAAGGCGCCGTCAAATCTGCCGGGAACGGCCCCATGAGCGATTTGTTTGATAGAAGCGCGAAGGAATGAAATTTTTCCACCGACGCCGGCTTGCGCCGCTTTGGCGCGGGCGATGTCGAGCATTGCTCCGGAAGCGTCCGCGGCGGCGACCCGGACGCCTCGTTGGGCCAGCCAGACGGCGTCTTCGCCGGTGCCGCACGCCAAATCCAGGACGCGCTCACCCGCCTTAAAATGCTCGGCCAAGTGCTCCCAAACTCGAGCGCGCAGCATCCGGCCGAGAGTCGTAAAAGTGAAGGTCCGGTCGTAATCCCGGGCGACCGCGTCGAAAGCGGATGCTTCTTGCGCCCGGCTCACCATGCGGCCTCCGCCCGCTCGCGGGAGGGCCAGCCGCGCCCGCCGGCGCCTTGCGACGGGTCCTCCTCCGTTTCGTTGCGGGTCCACCACATGCCGAGACGGCCGCGCTTGGCGTTGGCCAAGAGCTTGAGCATGCGGGGAAGGTTGAGAGAATTTCGGGTCAGCAATTTATGGAAATTCACCTCGTTGTCCATCCAGCGGGTCGCGTGGGCATAGAACCTTTTGGAGCGCCGGCCCGAGATTTTGAGGTCGCGGTCGGTGCGCGCGGACCAGCTTAAGTTGGAAAGGATTTTACTGGAAACGGCCTCATAATAGCGGGTGCCTTTGATGGGATAAGCGACCGTGCTCAAGAAAACATCCGGAGCGGACTTCTTGAGGTGGTCCACCGTCGCCTCGATATCGGAGCATTGCTCGCCTTCGTAGCCGAGCATGACGAACATCCCGACCTGGATGCCGTTATTTTGCAGGCTCCTGGTTTTTAAGCGGACGTCTTCAATCGTGGTCCGGCGCCGCATGGCGTCGAGTATTTTCTGGGAGCCGCTTTCGGCGCCTATCCAGAGCCGGAAGCAGCCCATTTCGCGAAGCGCGGCGATGAGCGCGTCATCGAGGCGGTCGGCCCGAGAAATACATTCAAAGGGAATTTTAAGGCCGCGTTTTTTGAGCTCCCCGGCGAATTCCAGAAGCCAGCCGCGATGAATGGTAAAGACGTCGTCGGCATACCAAAGCCGGTCCGGGGCGTATTTATTTTGGAGCCAAGCCACCTCCTCGGCCACCTCCCAGGGCTGCCGGCGGCGGTGAGTTTCGCCGAAGACGGAGTGGCTGCACCAGGCGCAGGTATAGGGGCAGCCTCGGGAGGTGATGAGCGAGACCGAGCTTGATCCGTGATGCGTTTTCCAAACGTCCAGGTAGCGGTCCATGTCGATGGCTTCGCGGTCCGGCCAAGGCTGTTGGGAGAGGTTTATAATTTGGGCTCGCGGCGGCGTTTGAACCAAGCGGCCGTCCTCGTCAAGAAAGGAAATGCCGTCAATGGAGTTGAGACCCGCGGCGCCGAAGCGCTTGAGATGGGGGATGAGCTCTTGCAGCGCCAGTTCCCCCTCGCCAT
Source organism: Elusimicrobia bacterium RIFCSPLOWO2_12_FULL_59_9 (assembly GCA_001800185.1). GTDB lineage: Bacteria > Elusimicrobiota > Elusimicrobia > O2-12-FULL-59-9 > O2-12-FULL-59-9 > O2-12-FULL-59-9. The sequence goes on along the minus strand of MGUX01000011.1, from coordinate 9,578 downwards.
GCACGACGACGTCGGCGCCGGAGCGAAGATACTCCAGGGCGTATGGCGGCGGCTCAGGCCCCCCTAAAATAACCCGGCTTCCCGCGGCCTTGCACAGTTGGATCATTTTCAGGACGTGAGGCTTGCTCATCAACGTGCAGTACAGGCCCGTCACGGGGGGGCGCGTCGTCCAGAGGTGGTTTTCATAATCAGGCATGCTTTTGAAAGTGCCGTCGAAGAGGTCCACGGCAAAGCCCTTGGCTTTGAGGTGGGAGCTGACATAGAGAAGGCCCAGAGGGGGATACGGCTTCATGATGCCCTGCTCTCGGGGGTCTTCGGCGATGAAATAGGCGTGCGACAAAAGGATGTCGCTCATAGTGAGTCCACCTTAGCTTGTCCACCAGTGGTAGAGTGGTAAAGTGGTAGAGTGATGCGGCGGGAGAGTGGTCGAGTGGTGAGTGG
>MGUX01000011.1:4129-9077 GCA_001800185.1 Elusimicrobia bacterium RIFCSPLOWO2_12_FULL_59_9 | reverse complement strand
CGGGACGCCCCACGCAAGACTTCAGCGCCAACAATGCGCCGTAGAACGTCCATCTCAAGATGGAGACCGCTAGGCGATGCCATTGCCGCCATTGTTTGTTTCTGCAAATCCTGAAAATGCGGTGCTCGGCGTGAATAAAGCGCTGCAGAAACCGGTAAAATTGCCTTCCATAGGTTCCGGCAAACAAAAGGTCCAAATCCTTGGAGTGGGTCCAGCGGGTTTTGGAGAGTCGCCGGCCGGATACCCGCTCAAAAAACTTGGTGCCGGGAAGCGGGTAGGAAACGGAAATGCCCAGGCCGTCCGGCGTCAGGTCCCGGACCATTTTCCGCGTCAGCGAAATATCGTCCCATGTTTCCTCGGGATACCCGAGCTGCAGGAAAAAAGCGATCTCCATGTTTTCGCGGCGCACCAGGCGCGCCGCCTCGTAGATCTGGTCCACCGAAACGCCTTTTTCCATGGCGTTCAACACTTTCTGACTGCCGGATTCGGCTCCGAGCCAGATGGTTCTGCATCCGGAACGCTTGAGAAGCCCAACCGTGTCGTCCCGGAGAAGCAAATCGGCCCGGGACAGGCATTTATAAGGAACGCGCGCGGCTTGAGAGGCGCACTCGCGGGCGAACTCCATGAGCCAACCGGGCTTCAAGCCGAAGATATCGTCGGTGATCCAGAAATGGTCGGCGTTGTAGCGCCGGCTCAAGCGACGGATGCGTCCGGCCACTCTGGCGGGGGAATGGCTGTGGTAGGCTTGGCCATAAAGAGGTTTGGCGCACCAATTGCAGCCGAAGGGACAGCCCCGGGTCGTGGAGATGTTGAGCGAAAAATATCCGTGATTTTTAATCCAAATTTTTCTGTAGGCGGCGAGGTCGACGAAATCATAATCGGGCTCCGGCAGAAGGTCCAAATCCTTGAGCGCCTCCCTTTTTGGACTCCGCTCGCCGCCCCCAAAAAGCAGTCCCGGTATTTCTCCGCGGGTGCGCTTGAAATTTCCATTTTCGATGGCCGTGATGACGTCGGGGAGGGTGCTCTCCGCTTCCTGCAAAACCACCGCCCAAGCCCCTCGTTCCAGATAGGGCCGCGGGTGATCGGCGGCGTCGGAGGAGTGAATGAAGGCCGCAATCCCCAGTTCCTGGGCAGTTTCCAGAGCTTTGAGCGCGGCGCGGCGCATGTTGGACAGGCACATCTTCGTCAGATAGTTGAAATCGTCATCCAAGAGCAAGAAAAGGTCGGGCCGAAGATCCCGCAGTTCGTCATCCAGGTTTTTTGGGTGTGAGGCCAGCATGCCGTCGAAAAAATGGATATCGTGCCCCAGGCCGCGCAGGACGGTCGCCGCGTAAAGCGCGCTGAGAGCCGGATAAGGCATCTGGTTTTTCCACTCAGCAGGGTCCAGGACCCTGAAATAGGGTTGAGCGATCAATATTTTCATGAGGATGCGGGAAGCGGGATATTTTGACGGCCGCGCTCCGGTCCACGCTGCGCAAGCCCGAGGCGGTCAAGCCGCCGGTGGAAGGCTTCCATGATTGCGGGGTATTTGCCCAGCCGCAATGATTTTTGCCAATCCGGGGTGAAAGTGGTCCGCGCTTCGGCTTCGGTCAAGTGGCCGAGTCTGACCAGCTTTCTGGAGAGGCGGTTCATGGCCCAGCCTTCAAGCGGGTCAAAAACCCGCTTTCTAAAAATCACCTCGGCCAAACTTTTAAGCGCCCCCCGAGCGGCCGGAGCTGCGCCACTGGCGCGCCAGGTGCCACGAGCACTGCGAGCGGCCGGAGCGCAGCGTCTATCAAGAAAGCGTATGGCGGGCTCTTGGGCCGCGTTGGGCAGAAAATCGGAGGTCCAGGCGTTGAGCCGGCGAAGTTCTCCATACGTTTCCATGCCTGCCACGGGAACCATCTGGCAGATTTCCCGGGCGGTATAAATATTTCTCTCAGGCACCCGCATCGCCTGTTCGGAAAGAAAGTAATTGGCGCAAAGCCGGAAGCCAAACCGGGAGGCGGCCTTGGTCAACGCCAGAACGGCCAAACGGCAGAGCCACAACCGCCGCGGCTCGGTGACGACGAAATAGTCGATGTCGACGTCTCCATCGGAGTCCACATTGTTCATGGCCAGGCCGCCCGTGACGGCGACCAGCCGCACGAAGGGAAGCCGGCCGATGCAGCGGCCGTACCGCAGCGCCCGCGGCCATAAGCGGGCGCAAAATTGGGCGCGCCGAAGGCGCGTCCCGGCTAACTTTTCGCGTCCCGCCAGCGCATAAAAGCCCTGCAGCCGGCCGACCTCCCGGCGCATCCGATGGCTCGACAAAATGGAGAGCGTTTCTTCTTTGGAGGCTTGCGATCCGTCCAGGTAGCGGTGGATTTCTTCCAAAGACAGCGGGTAGTCGAAGACGTCCGCGTAGGCCAAAGCGCGAAGCATCGCTTCTTCCAGGCCGCTGGAAGTCCGGCCCGGCAAATTGCCGGGAGGCGAGACGAGAGGAATTTCCAGCGCCGTCGCGCGCATGCGGGGGATAGTATAACAAAATTGTTTTAAGGTAAGGATTGACAATCTCGTCATGCGGGGATAGAATGGTGGTCTGGCTATGAAAGCTCCCAGCCTATTGGAACGCTTCCTCTGGAAGCTCGAACCCGTCATTGAAAAACTGCTCGACTTCGCCGGGCGGTTCAAGCCGCTCGTCGATCTCGTCAAGGAACAAGCCAAAACCAATTTCGCCGTTTTTTTCGCGTCTTGTTTCAGCGTCTTGATGCTGTTTTTAACCCTCCAGGGCGCCTGGAGGGGCAGCGACAACCGCTGGCAGGACGCCCTGTTTCTGATGGATGAGAGAATGACGGGAGGCAAGCTGGGAGACAAGCGGATCATCGTGATCGCCATCGACGATGACTCCATCAAGCATTTGGGCGCCTGGCCGTTTCCAAGAAATCTATACGCCCAGGCGCTCGACCGCATGAAGGAGCTGGCGGTGAAAACGGTCGTTTTCGACGTGCTTTTCCCCGATCCCAACATCCTGCATCCGGAGGGAGACGATCTTCTGGGACAAGCCACGGCCCGGTCCGGCAACGTCGTGCATCTAGCCACTATCGAAACTCAGATTACCAAGGATGGGCGCATCGGCATGGTCCGGCCGCCGATTCCACAGTTGGTCAAAACCAGTCAATATCTCGCCTATCCCAACGTCAACAACGTCGTCGATCCGGACGGCCATATCCGGCGGGCGATGGTCTTCGACGACAGCCAATTCTACGACGAGGAATATACGGTGCCCTATCCCTCCCTGGACGTGGCGGCCGCCGCCAGCTTCACCGGCAAGCCGCTTAAATATTTTGTCGACAAACACCGGCGCACACGCTGGTACGCCATCATCAACTCCCGCGCGCCCCAGCAGTGGGTCTACCATCCCGGCTGGCCTAAATCGGTCGATGAGCCCGAAAGCTATATCCAGTCGGTTTACCGGTATATCTCCATCATGGACCTTCTGCAGGACCGGCTCTCCAACGAGGAACGGCGCCTTCTGCGGGGAAGCCTGGCGCTCATCGCGTCTACGAGCATCGGCCTCTACGACCATTATCCGTCGCCGTTTATGTCCACCTTCGCCGGGGTTGAAATCCATGCCAACTCCATCGACAACATTTTAAACGACGATTACGTCAAGCAGATGACGCCTTTGGTCGCGTTGTTTTTCACCCTATTGTTCATATGGGTTCCGGTGTCGCTGCGCAAGCTTTCCGCCATGAGGGGAGCCTCCGTGGTTTGCGGTGTTTTGGCGCTCTGGACCCTGGGCAATTACGCGCTTTATAAAATGCTTTGGCACCTGGATTTTGTCGCCCCGGCGGTTTCCTTGGCCGGGTCGTTCATGGTGTTGTCCGTGCACCGCGTTTTGACGGAGCAGCAGGAAAAGCGCTGGATCAGGAACACTTTTGGCCAATACCTCTCGCCGAAGGTGGTCGACGCGGTCGTCAGCGACCCCAGCAAACTCAAGCTGGGCGGTGACCGGCGCGACATGTCGGTTTTCTTTTTGGACATCGCCCACTTTACCACCATCTCGGAAAAGATGGACCCGGAGGAACTCACCCGCTTTCTCAACAAGTATTTTTCCGCCCTCACGGACATCATCATGAAATACGACGGGGTCGTGGATAAGTATATCGGCGACTGCATCATGGCCTTCTGGAACGCTCCCGTCGACCAGCCGCGCCACCGCGCGCTCATTTGCCAGGCGGCGGTCGAGTGCCAGGAAGTTATGGAGAGCTTGAACGCGGAAGCCAAGCGCAACGGGGCTACGGTCACGCCCGACATCCGCATCGGCATCAACTCGGGGGCGATGGTGGTCGGCAACATGGGATCGAACATGCGCTTTTCCTATACCGTCATCGGCGATGAGGTCAACCTGGGCTCCAGGCTGGAGGGGGCCAATAAATTTTTTGGCACGCGCATCATGGCCAGCGAGTCGACGCTCTCCGGCGCGGAGGACTCCGTCGAATACCGCGAACTGGGCCGGGTGCGGGTCGTCGGAAAGCAGGTGCCCATCCGCGTCTATGAGCTTTTGGGAAAAAAAGGGCAGCTTCCGGCCGTGCTGGCCAAGACCCTGCCGATCTACGTCGAGGGGCTTGGCCACTATCAAAACAAGAATTTCGCCGAGGCGCAGCGCTGTTTCCAACAGGTCGTCAAACTCAATCCGGACGACAAGCCATCGGCGATTTACCTAAAAGCCTGCAACGATTACGTGCTGATCCCGCCTCCCGCGGAATGGGAGCCCGTTTTTTCCTTAACGGCCAAGTAGGCCGTCCGGCCGTGTTATGCTGATATTTTGGCGCCTGGTCCTGGGGCATTTAATCGCCGACTTCACGCTGCAATCCAATTTCGTCAACCATTGGAAGCGCAGCAACGTCTGGGGCATGCTGTTTCACAGCGCCATGCACCCGGTCGTGAACCTCCTTTTGACGTACCGCTACCTGGGCGATTACTG
>MGUX01000011.1:0-4108 GCA_001800185.1 Elusimicrobia bacterium RIFCSPLOWO2_12_FULL_59_9 | reverse complement strand
TTACTGGGTCGACAATCAATATTTCCGGCTTCAAGGCTGGGCCTGCGTTTTGATCATTTTTATCACTCATTTTGTCGAGGACCAATGGCGGGTCTTCACGATTTTCAAATTTCATACCTCCGACAATACGCTTTATTTCGTTTGGGACCAATTCATTCATTATGCCGTCATCTTCATGGTTTTCCCGTTGGAAATGCTGTCGGGCGGAGAAATGCAGCGGCTGATACCGGAGCGCTGGGTGATTTTGGGCATTCTCTTCGTCCTGGTGACGCATTTCACGACGGTGATGGTTTATTTTCTTGAGAAAGATTTTTTCAACGGAGTATTTCCTGATTTTGACGCCAAGTATCTGGGGATGGCGGAGAGGCTTGTTCTATGCCTTTGCTTTTTTCTGCCGGGCCGCCTGTGGTTTCCCATGGCCCTGGCGTGGACGGCGTATTTGATCTACTTGAAGCTCCGGCGCATTCAAGATATCACCTGGCTCAATATGGCCGTCGGCGGTGTCGCGTCGGTCCTGTGCGGCTTTGTGGGCCGGGCAGTCTATTTTACCTAGTTTTCCTTTGTCGTTGAAAAGGGCCGGTCGCGACAAAGGGGGATAAAATTATGGAACAAACCGTCATTTTAAGCGGTCGCCGAACGCCCATCGGGACTCTCAATGGGGCGCTGGCCAGCTACACGGCGCCTCAACTCGGCGCCAAAGCCATTATTGGGGCTCTGGAAGCGGCCCGCCTCGCGCCCAAAGATGTGGATGAGGTTATTTTGGGGAACGTTCTTTCCGCCGGCATCGGCCAAGCTCCCGCGCGCCAAGCGTCCATCGGCGCCGGCATCCCCGTCCAAACGGGCGCGACGACGGTCAACAAAGTCTGCGGCTCGGGCCTGAAGGCGGTGATGCTGGGGGCTCAGTCCATCCAACTGGGCGATTCCTCCATCGTCGTGGCGGGCGGCATGGAATCCATGAGCAAGGCGCCCTACCTTTTGGAAAAGGCGCGCTCCGGCTACCGCTTCGGACACAGCCAATTGATCGACTCAGTGATTAAGGACGGATTGTGGGACCCGTATAAGGACATGTCAATGGGCATCTGCGGAGAGCTTTGCGCGGAAAAGCACGCGATCTCGCGGGAGGAGCAGGACGCTTTCGCGATACTGAGCTACCAGAGAGCTCAGGAGTCGCAGCGCAAGGGGCTTTTCGCCGAGGAGATCGCGGTCGTGGACGGCATCGCGGAGGACGAGGAACCCCAGCGAGTCAAGTTTGAAAAAATCCCGAAACTTAAACCCGCCTTCAAGCCCGGCGGCAGCGTGACGGCGGCCAATTCCTCCAAAATCGACGACGGAGCCGCGGCGCTGGTGCTGGCTTCCGCTTCCCGGGCTCAAGCGCTCGGCCTTGCGCCGATGGCCGCCATCCGCGGCTGGGCCACGCACAGCCAGGAGCCGGAGTGGTTTACCACCGCGCCCGCCGGCGCCATCGAAAAACTGCTTTCAAAGCTGGGCTGGAAGGTTGCGGAGGTGGACCTCTTTGAGATCAACGAGGCCTTCAGCGTCGTGGCTTTGGCGGTCATGAAGCTGGCCGGCATTCCCGCCGACAAGGTCAACGTCCGCGGCGGGGCCGTCGCTTTGGGCCACCCCATCGGCGCCAGCGGAGCCCGTATCTTGGTGACGCTGCTGCATGCCTTAAAACAGGAAAATCTCCGCCGCGGCGTGGCGGCCATCTGCTTGGGCGGAGGCGAGGCGGTGGCGGTGGCGGTTGAAAGAACATCCTAAGTGGGCCGGTGAAGAAGTGATAAAGTGGTAGAGTGGTAAAGTGGCGGAGGGCGGCCTGCCAACTCCGTATCGCCTTATCACATAATTATTTCCAAATCACTTGCCCACCCTAACGCTTAAATCCAGCATGGTCCGACTGGCCTTAAAGCTCACCGCTTGGACCGAAAAATATGTTCCCAGCGCTCTGGTCATCGCCTGCCTGCTGAGCGCCGCCGCTTTCGTTTTGGCCATGGGCCTGGCGGGCAAGTCCTTGAGCCAGTGCATCGGTTATTGGGGCGACGGTTTTTGGGCGCTGTCGACCTTCGGCATGCAGATGTGCCTGATTTTGATGACCGGCTCCCTCATCGCCTCATCGCCTTGGGCGCAGGGGCGGCTAGACCGCCTCGCCGGCATCCCCAAAACTCCGCGGGCCGCGGTGGTGACTCTAGCGGCGGCTTCCCTGGCTCTGGCGTGGCTCCACTGGGGGGTGGGCTTGATCGCCAGCGCCTTTTTGGTTAGAAGCTTCGTCCGGCGGCATCCGCGGGTTGATTACCGCCTGCTCGTGGCGGTGGCCTATTTGGGTCTGGGGGCGGTGTGGCATGCGGGCCTATCGGGTTCGGCGCCGCTGTTGGTGGCGACGCCCAACCATTTTCTGGCGGAGCAGATCGGCTTGGTGCCGCTGTCGCAGACCACTTTTTCCGCCTTCAATCTGGCGCTGACGGCGGTCACCGCCCTTTCGCTTTTGGCCGCCGCCTATCTTCTGTATCCAGAGCGCCAGGAAGACGCGGTCACGGCGCCTGAGGATGCCTTAAATCATTTTGCGCAAGCGGAGCGCGCGGAGCCTATTGCCGGCGCCCCTTCCCGCTGGCTGAAGTTTTGGGAGCAAAGCTATGCCGTAAACGCGGCCATCGGGTTGGCGGGGGCATTGTGGATCATCCGCGATATCCGTTTAAACGGCATGGCTCTCACCATCGACAAAGTCAATTTCTTTTTTCTTATCTTGTCGTTCCTGCTCTACCCCAATCCTACCGCTTTCAGCCGTTCGGCTGAAAAAGCCTCCGGCTACGTGCACGGGATCATCATTCAATTTCCCATTTACGCCGGAATATTCGGCGTTATTAAGGGGAGCGGCCTGGACCGGATCATCGGCTCCTGGTTCGTCGCCGTCAGCACCAAAGAATGCTTTCCCTTGGTGGTCTACTGGTATTCGGGGCTTTTGAATTATTTCATTCCTTCGGGAGGCTCCAAGTGGGCGATTGAAGCGCCCTACATTCTTGAAGCCTCTCGATCACTGGGCGTGCCTTTTTCCAAGACGGTTCTGGCCTACGCTTGGGGGGACATGGTGACGGACATGATCCAGCCTTTTTGGTGCCTGCCGCTTTTGGCCGTGGCGCGTCTGGAATTCAAGGATATTTTGGGCTATGAACTCATCGTTTTTCTTCTTTGCGCGCTCATCGGCTCCGCCGCCTTTCTTTTTTTTATTTGACACTTTAAGCCGTAAAAGTTAACATAACTTCATGCTCAAAATATTGATCGGGGCGCTGTGGCTCATTCCCTCCGCAACATGGGCCGGCGGCTTGGAGAAGCTCCGGCAGGAAGGCAACTGGTTCGACTCTTATGCGTCCCAACCCGTCCCCGTGACGGTTGCTGTCTCGGCCGAAAAAGAGGAGGGCCGTCTGGGTTTGGCCGATATTGAGCAGCGGCAGCGCGGCGCGGGCAGATGGCTGCGCCTCGGCCGCGAGGAGTATCTCTTTTACATCCTCTTTGACGACCAGGGCAACCGCCGCCTGGGTTACTCGCGCAACTATGGAAGCTCCACCGAATATTCCTGGGAGTTTCAGCGCTTGGAGACGGGCGTTTACTCCTGGAATTTCGGAGCGGGCGAATTTTTCGATATCCGCAAGGAGCGGGTCGAGCCCAACGCCCTCATCACCTTCACGCCGTTTAAGCAGCCCGCTCCCGCCGTCCAACTGCAGCTCCAAGACCTTTACTGGAATCTCCAATCCAAGGCGACGCCGCTTCATTTTGGAAGCCGGGATTACAGGATTTACTACTCCCAGGACCGGTTTACGGATACTCTGTCCGTTTTCTGGCCTGAAGGCTGGGACTTCCGGGTATGGACGTATACGAAGGAAGAGCTAAAAAAGCAGATATGGTGGTTCGCCGAAAACGACAAAGGGCAGGATTTCGGCATCCGCCTTGTAGACGATGAAATCGTCACCTATTCCCGTCCCTCCCAACACCCCCGTTAAGAATTCCGATCTCTAAACCTTTGATTGAGCGCCACTAAATCTATGGCGGCATGAGCCATTATGGTAGTGGTAAAGTGATAAAGTGGTAGAGTGGCAGCGGGGCAAGTGGTCGAGCGGGA
>MGUX01000010.1:7208-9079 GCA_001800185.1 Elusimicrobia bacterium RIFCSPLOWO2_12_FULL_59_9 | reverse complement strand
TGATGGGGATGTCCCTGGTCGCCTTGTTTTTCTTGACGAGCTTGATCACCTCCACGCCGTTGAGCAGAGGCAGCATCATATCGAGAAGGATGAGGTCGGGGTCCAGCGTGAGGATTTTTTCGTATCCTTCCTTTCCGGTGAAAGCGTAGTGGACCTCATAGCCTTGGTTTTGGAGCGTGAGAGCGATCAAATGCTGGAAATCCGGATCATCTTCGATGCTGAGAATTCTGGCCATGCGCCTACGCCCCCGAAGGGTTCATCAGCGAGTCCGAGCGCAGCAGGAGGACGAGCTCGTTGGGGTCGAAGGGCTTAAACAGCAGCCGGGAAAACCGGGCCGAGGCCGCTTCTTTGTGCACGGCGTTGGAGAGCCAGGCGGTCATGATGACGACGGGAATATTGCGCGTCGCGGGGTCGGCCCTCAGCCGCCGGCAGAACTCCCAGCCGTCCATTCTGGGCATCGCGATGTCGAGCAGGATGATGTCCGGCTTAAAAGAGCCGGTTTTTTCCATCCCCTCCTGGCCGTCCATGGCGGTGGCGACCTCAAAGTCTCCGGCGGCCCTCAGGCGCAGAGCCAGGACGTCGGCCAGGTCGCACTCGTCGTCGATGATGAGAATTTTTCTACATTTTATCGGCGTCATTGGAAATGTCCTGCCCGCGGGCGCCTTCGGCCGCGGCCCTGGGCGGCAGCGTGAAATGGAACAAGGCGCCCCCGGCCGGGCCGTTTTCCGCCCAAATCCTTCCTCCGTTGGCGCGGAGGGCTTCATGGCATATGGCCAGTCCCAGCGCGACGCTCTTGCGGCTCTCTCCGGCCGAGGGCCGGTCGAACTGGACGAATTTGTCAAACAGGGAGGGGATTTTATCGGGGGCAAAGCCGGGGCCGTCATCGCATACGCTGATGCAAAGCTCCCCGGAGCGGTTCACTGCCGCGCGCAGCTTGATTTCGGCCCGGGCGTGGCGCAGCGCGTTGTCGAGCAGGTTGCCGAGCACTTGGGCCACCATGTCCGGGTCCGCGTCGGCGGGCGGCAACTCCGGCGCGATCTCGGCCTCAAGCGCCAAGCCTCGCTCTTTAAGGAGGGGCTTAAAGCCGGCGACGGCCGTCTCCATCAATTCCTGGATTTCCACGCGCTGGCGCTTGACCTCGATGCGCCCGGATTCCAAACGCGACAGGTCGAGAAAATTATTGAGTTGTCGGGTGAGGCGGTCGAGGTGCCGGTCGAGCGTTTCGAGCAATTGCGATTGCTTTGGGGTGAGGGGGCCGGCGAAGCGGTCCTTGAGGTTTCCCACCGCCGCCTTGATCACGCTCAGCGGGGAGCGCAGATCGTGCGAGACGGTATGCACCAGATTCTCCTTCAACTGGTCCATATGCCGCTGCTGCTTGATATCGGCGCGGATTTGCTCCAGCTTTTTTAGCTCCGTGATGTCCCGGATGGAGGCCAGCCAGGCCGGATGGCCCCTCCATTCGACCTGGGTGACCCGCATTTCGGCGGTTCTCTCCTGATCGCCCAGGCCCGGGAGCCGCAGCTCCTGGCCCTGCTCCGAGCGCACGGAAAAGCCGAAAGGCTTGCCCAACATCTGCTCCGCTTTCGTCCCGAACAGAGCCCGGGCGGCGGAGTTGAGGTAGCGGACGTCTCCGGCCGCATCGACCACCACCATGCCGTCCGGGGAGTTTTCAACGACGGTTTCCATTTGGCGGAACAGGCGGTGACGCTCCAGGGCGTAGCTGACGGCGCGCCTGAGGCAAAGCGCGTCCATTTTGATCTTGATGAGAAAATCCTGCGCGCCATGGGCGATGGCGGCCAGCCCGGTTTCCTCCTCGTCGAGGTTGGTCATCACGACGATGGAGGCGCCCCGGGCCCGGTCCTGGACCTGAG
>MGUX01000010.1:0-7192 GCA_001800185.1 Elusimicrobia bacterium RIFCSPLOWO2_12_FULL_59_9 | reverse complement strand
TTGGCTGTCGGGAAGCATCAGGTCGAGCAGCACGACGTCAAAATCTTTTTTTGCCAGGATTTCCAGCCCGCCGCGCAGACTATCGGCGCATTCCATCACGTACATGAGCGACGGCCCGCAGGCCTCGTTCATGTACAGGTTGATCAAGTGTGTTTGGTCGGGATCGTCCTCAATCAACAAGACTCTGATTCGTTGTTCCATGCGCGACTCCCTCCGGAGACAACCGTCCCCGGCTTTCCAGCGCCTGCAGCAGGCCGGCCTCCGCTTCCGCCGGAGGCGGGCCAAAATTTTGCGCGGCGGCCGCACTCTTCGCAGAGCTGCGAGTACCCGGCAGCGCCGGCGGCGCGGCGGGCAGGACGACCTTAAACGAGGAACCCTTGCCGGGCAGGCTTTTGGCGCTGATGGCGCCTCCGTGCCGCGCGGCGATTCGCCTGCAAATGGCCAGTCCCATGCCGGTGCCCTCGTATTCTGCGCGGCTGTGCAGGCGCTGGAAGGGCTGAAAAATGCGGTCCAGGTACTTTTCGTCGAAGCCGATGCCGTTGTCCTTCACCCGTATCTCGCACAGGCCGTTGTGGAGGAGGCTGCCGTGGATTCGGACCAAGGGGGGGACGTCCTTTTTGCGAAATTTGAGGGCGTTGGCGATGAGATTTTGAAGAAGCTGGCGCATCTGGAAGGGGTCGGCTCTCACCCGCGGCAGGCACCGCAGCTCGACGCGCCCTCCGGAGCGCGCGATCGTCAAGTCCAGGTCCGAGATAACTTCGCGGGCCAAGGCGCGCAGGTCCACCTCCTTGAGCGGCTGGGCCTGGGTGGTCACGCGCGCCAGCGTGAGCAGGGAATCGATGAGCTCTCCCATTCCCACGAGGGCCTTGTCGATCCTCCGGAAATAGTCGCGGCCCTCGTCGTCGAGCGCGGCGCTGATGCGCTCGCGCAGGCGATCGGCGAAGGCGGAGACTTTTCGCAGCGGCTCCTGCAGGTCGTGGGAGGCGATATAGGCGAAGCCCGCCAACTCGGCGTTGGAGCGGGCCAGGGCCGCCCCCTTTTCGCGCAGCGCCTCCTGGGCCCGCTTGCGCGCGGTGATGTCCTCAAAGGATGCCCCGACCTTCCGGTGCGGCAGCGGGAAAGTCTTGATGGCGTAAAAAGTTCCCGGATTGAGGCGGCTCGCGTACTCGCCGATTTCCCGGCCTACGCCGTCGCCGATGACGCCGGCAAAAGTCTCCGGGAGGCCGGACTCAAACACCTGCGGGGCGAAGTCATAAAGCCTGCGGCCGATCAATTCCGGGCGGGAGGCGCCCAGCATCCGGCCGCCCGAGGGATTGATGTCGACGACGCGCAAGGTTCTGGGATCGTCCGGGTCATCCATGCCCAGGACCAAGAGGCCGATGGGGATATGGGTGATGATGTTTCTTTGCAGTTCCAGATGGCCCTCTTTGAGCTTGCGTTCCATAATCTCTTCGAGCAGAACCTTGTTGGCGCGCGTGAGGGCGGCGGTCTGTCTTTTCACCCGGACTTCCAAATCCTCCCGGTCCCGGTTCAAGGCCGCCTCCAAAGCGTTGCGCTCGGACAAAATGGCGGTGACGACCAGGACGCTGAAGGACACCACGGCCATGAATCCGGAGAGCAGCAGCAGGGACTCTTGCAGGTTTGCCTGCGCGAAGGGACCGGCGTGGCGGAGGGTATGCCACATCGCGGCGGCGGAAACCACAAGCACGGAGGAAGTCGCCGCGCGGGGGCCGAAACGGAAAATAATCCACAAAAGCAGGGGCAGGGGCAGGAACAGCAGCGGGCTGTGCGCCTGGGCCGGCAAGGGGCGCCCGCTGAAGGTCAGGCCGCTGGCCAGCGCCAGCAGCGCGAACAAGAGCAGGCTTTCGGCGGTTTTGCCGGGGCGCCATGGAGACCGTGGCCCGCGGCTCCAGGCAAGCAGCGGCGGGGCGAGCAACAGGACGCCGACGGTGTCGCCGAGCCACCAGGTGAACCAGACAAGCCCGTAGATCGCCCCCGGGACGATGCCGGAGAGGCGCAGGACCGAAGGGCCGACGGCGGCGCTAATGAGGCACATGGCGGAGGCCGCCGCGCCGAACTTAAAGACGTCGCCCGCCTTGCAAAATGAATTTCCCGGGCCGATCCAGCGCCGGAACAGAAACGCCCCCAAGCAGGCCTCCGCGGCGTTGCCGGCGCCGATGACGGTGGAGACCAGCAAAATCGTCCCCGGCCCGGCCGCCTGATTGGAATAAAATTCGGCGATGTTGGCCACGGCGGCGCCCAACAGGATGCCCCAGCCGGCGCGGTAGCCCAGAAGGAGAACGGCCGCCAAGCCGATCCCCGCGGGAGGCCACATGGGAGAGGCGTTGGTTTCTGCGAAGGCTAGGCCCAAGCTGAGTTTGGCCGCCGCGCAATAAAGGGCGGCCACGCCCAGGATTTCGACGGCCAATTTAAGCCGCTCCGGCAAACGACGGTACCTTTTCCGCAATTTCGACTCCAAACCGGCTTGTTTGAGTGCGGGCGCGGCCGGCACAGGCGCCTCGTCACGCGCCACTGGCGCTACCATCGTCCCTTCGCTCCGCGAAGGGGCTGGCACGCCAAGTGCGCCGAGCCCTGCGAGGCGCCGGCGCAGGGGTATTAATACCTTATATATAAGTATGCCCCGATTTGTAGGGGATTTCCAGATTCTTTTTGTCAGCCGTGTCAGCCGCAAGAATAGGGCGGCCGCGCGGGGCAAGGCCTCACTTTGGCTCTTCTTTCCAGAGATCGTAGTAATAGCTTCCGGAGGGAGCGGCGGGGAATACGGGATTGAACTTGTAGCCTTGAACCCAACTGCGCTGCACCCGCAGGATGTCCCCGTCCGGCTCGACGACGGGGATGAAGGGAATGTCGTCATGCGCCAGGCGCTGCAATCGCCGGTAGAGATTTTCGCGCTTCTGGGGATCGGTTTCGGCGCTCGCCTTTTCAATGAGGGAATCCGCGGCGGTGTTGGAGTAGCCCATGCGCTTTTGGAAGCTTCCCATGCTGTGCAGGAAGGCGCGGGCGAAAGCGTGGGTGTCGGGATAATCCGCTCCCTCCCCCTGGATATAGAGCGGGATGGCGCCTTTTTGCGCCTGATCCAGGAAGGTGGACCACTGCACCGCGCGCACGTCTATCTTAAACTTCGGGTTGATGGACTCCACGGTGTCTTTGATGATTTGGACCAGCGCCGGCCGCCAGGCCGAACCTGAATTGATCAGGATGGTGAAATGAAACCCGGTCTGCCATAACTTGCCGGCAAAGGCCTTTTTAAAATGCGCGGCGGCCAGGGCCGGATCAAAGCGGTAGTTGAGGCCTTCCTTGGAATATCCGATCAGTCCCGGCGGAATAAAGCCGGAGGCCGGGCGGCCCCGGCCGCGCAGCACCTCGCGGATGTAGGTGGGATAATCGACCGCGTGGGCGAAAGCGCGGCGGACGTCGATATCGGCGAAAAAGCCGGGCGGGATGCCCCGGCCGTCCAATTTCCCGGAGCCGATATCGGAGTTGGCTTCGGGGTTGATTTTGAAGTTGAAAAACAACAAAGGATTGCGCAAAAGCGGCTGGAGGCCCTCGATGACCCTCACGCCGGGGATATCCTGGACTTGAGGCAGCTCGACGATGGAAGCGGCCATGACGTCGGCGTCCCCGTTTTGCAGCATGAGTCTGCGAACATTGAGCTCGGGAACCGCCTTGATGACGACCCGCTGAAGGCGCGCCGGGGCGCGCCAGTAGCGTTCGTTGCGCAGGAAAACGATTTCCCGCGCTCCCCATCTTTCCAGAGCGAAGGGGCCGGTGCCATCGGCATGGCTATGGAGGTAGGAGTCCTGCTTGCGGGCGCCGGCGGCTTTCTGCAGGGACGCCTCGCCGCCGTCCCACTCGCCGTGCGCGACGCACCAGGCCTTGGAAAGCACCGGGGCGGAGTTGGCCAATATCGACAGAAAGGGCGCGAAAGGCTTGGCCAGCCGGATGACGACGGCGCCTTTGCGGATTTGGACGGCCGACTCCGCTAGGCGGAAGAGGCCCGGCTTCAGATCGCCTTTTTCGTCGCAGGAAACCTGAGTTCCCAGGATGGATTCCGTCAGGAAGCTGCTGCGGGAACAGTTGACGAACATCTGGCGCAGCAGAGAATATTTGACGTCCTGCGGGCTCAACTCGCCGCCGGAGTGAAACCGGACTCCTTGGCGGATCGGGAAGGTGTAGCTCAGGCCGTCTTTGGAGATAAGTCCGTTGCGGCGGCTGGGCGCCTGCACGGAAAGCCGGGGCTCAAATTCCGTGAGGCTTTCCCCTTGGATGCCGATAAGCCCCTCGTAGAGGTTGGCGATGATGTTCCAACTGAAGGTGTCCTGGACCCAGGCGGGGTCCAAAGTGTCGTTGTCGTCGCGTTCGAGATAGGTCAACACATCGGGTTGTTTGACCTGGGCGGAGGCGGGCGCGGCGAAGCAGAAAAAAAGAAACGGGATGGGCGCCGCCAGCCGGGCCGCGCATCGCCAGTTGCTGTGCATGGCCAACAGGCTA
Source organism: Elusimicrobia bacterium RIFCSPLOWO2_12_FULL_59_9 (assembly GCA_001800185.1). Taxonomy (GTDB): domain Bacteria; phylum Elusimicrobiota; class Elusimicrobia; order O2-12-FULL-59-9; family O2-12-FULL-59-9; genus O2-12-FULL-59-9. The sequence goes on along the minus strand of MGUX01000010.1, from coordinate 2,680 downwards.
CTAAAAGAGCGCCGGGGCCGCAACGGCGCGGCTTTTCCAACGCAAGATGCGCCTGGAAAAATATCATGTTTCTAACCCAACTTCGCCAGCGGTCTCACCTTCCGAATAGTTTTTAGGCAAAAAAATACAAACGGCTACCTTGCCAAGCACCAGACAAAGAGGCTCCACCCTTCAGCTCTTGTTAAGCCGCAGCCACTTGTGCAGATAGGATATGTGATTCAAAGATTGTCCCGACCGTAACAGTAAATTGCCTATGGCAATCCCGGCATTTACAGATGCCCTTACGAGTCTTTGAACCTTCCTTAGAATTTAGGCGATAAGACACTGAGCCGCAATGTGAGTAAACCGGCTTGCCGTCGGGCCATCTAGTCTTTTCAAGAAATAATCTTGCCGAATCCTCGTTGTGTGCGCTCTCTGACAGACTGGCATCTCTTAGCTTTCCATGATTTAAATATGCATCAAAAACCAGGATTTGTCATGGGGGGCCATTGACAGGCCAAGAATTACACCATACACTATCATGGTTAGTTAGTTGGCACTTGCCAAACCTAAAATTTCTGATGTGGTGCTGGACACACGAGAATGGCCAACTTGAAATCTTCTCCACAGCCGTCTGGCATTGACGAGAGTTTAATTACTTTTTTGTGCTATCGGTCTACAATCCGATCAGATACTCGTCTTGCAAAGCTGCTTTATCTTGTGGATTTGTATTACGCTGAAATTTACGGGAAGCCGCTTTCTGGAATACAGCACAAGCGGTTTTGGTATGGTCCGTGGTCTCCCGACATTCCGAAACTTAAGGAAATGTTGCTGGCTAAAGGCGTGATTAGAGAAACAAAGAAAACCACGCTCGGTGGATACCAGGCCAAGGTGCCCATGCCGGCTCGCCGATCTGTAAACGTATTTCTGACGACACAGGCCATTGACATAATAGAAGCAGTATTGAGTGACTGGAACGATAAACCCACAAATGAAATTGTAAAATATGTTAAAACACGGCCACCATTTATAATGGCAAGCTTCGACGAGTCAATTGATTTCACCAAAGGCGATCCCATTATCGCCTTGGCAAGTAAGCGCAATTTAAATCCAGAGGATATGGCTACTGAGCTAATTCGCTCTAGTCCAGACTTACTGAAAATCTCCCTTCAGGCGATACAAGAGGAGAAAGAACATCAATTCGCTTCCCAAACAGAAATAGAAAAACTTGGCCTCCCCGTATAAGCCCCAGTATACAAGAGCATTTGTTAAGTGCTACGAAAAACATAGAGACAAATCGAAGCATCTTATTGCGCTTATCAACAAAATATTAGATAGCCCGACATCTCCGACATCGCACCATTTAAAAAATAGACCTGGCGCAGACTTATATTGCCATCACTCACGCCATCTGAGTGGGAATTTTGTTGTTGTATATTCAATTTTGCACGATGCTTGCACGGTAATTTTTTTAGCTTTTGAAAAGCACGACGTGGTATATAGTAAAGAATGGCCGATCCAGGAGTCCGATAGCCCCGCTTCGCTACCGTAAAATTCAACAACCATATTTCTCTGGCCGTAATTGTGGTTTAGTTCGCCAAGTATACAATTCCCCCAAAACCTTTTTGGGGAGATTCCTCTTGGGAATGCGGCGTGTTTTATTTTATCCCAAACCAATCCGCCAGAAAGATAGAGTTTTATTTCCGACGGGTGGCGACTTGGAGCCCCATCACCCTGCGGCCGGCCGACAGTCCTCATGGATTGTGAGAAGGCCGTGTTTTGCAGCGGATTCAAAAGGCAAGAAGAAAGTCCAGCAGCGGAACCAAGTGGGGGTGAGGGGCTCTTGCGTCATTGCATAAGTTATACATGGTATTTATAACTCTGTCAGTGCCAAAAATCAAGAAGGCACGCAGACGCCGCCAGCGTCTCAGGGCCTATTCATGGACGGCCTCATTTGGAAAAGGCCCCGCCAGAAAGATAGCGTTGAGTGCTTCCGATGGGTGACGCCGATGGGTTGTATCTGCCGAGGAGGAACCGGCGCGAAAGTCGCCGGGCCGGCCGCAGGCAGATGGGCCCCATCGGCGGCAGGCCCTGTCGGAGATAGAACGCTATCGTATTGGAGGATCAGGGGACCGCGCACCGGACGGGATATTTTTCGGGAATCTGGTATAATATGGAGGTGAAGCTTTTTGGGGCCTTTGTCGCTGCTTCTCTGGCGCTCTCTTCGCTTTGGGCCGTCCCTATCAATCCTGGAGATTCACCTCGTTCCCGTCAAAATCCGCCGCAGTCGGCTTGGTCGCATGAGGCTCAGCATGCTCAATTGGCCCTGCGGCCTCGCGCGCAGAACGAAGCCATCCAATTTGGCGTCATCGGCGACGCCGAGCCCGGGCGCTTTCCGTGGCAGCGGGTGCTGCCTCCGGGCGACCGGACTTTTGAGGAATTGCTGATAGATCTCCAGGTCCGGGACCCAGATTTTGTCGTTCAGTTGGGCGATTTCGTGAGCATCGGCACCGAGAAAAAATACGCCCAGTTCGTCGGAGTGCTCAACCGTTTGGCCGCGCGGCCCTTCTTTCCGGTCCTCGGCAACCACGACAGAGCCAATCCGCACGGGATCTCCGACAAAACTCTCTATCGCCGCGTCTTCGGCGCCGGAGATTATTATTTCGACCGCGGCGGCTGCCGGCTCGTCCTGCTCGACGAC
>MGUX01000009.1 GCA_001800185.1 Elusimicrobia bacterium RIFCSPLOWO2_12_FULL_59_9 | reverse complement strand
CTAGTGTCCGTCTTTAAAAAACTCAACGAGCCCGTTTTCCTGATGTCCGGCAATCCCACGGCCGAAAACATCGCCAAAGTCATCTTTGAGGCCGCCGCGGCGCTAAAACTTCCGGTGGTCCGGGTCAAAGTCTGGGAGACGCCGAAATCCTGGGCGAGCTACGGCCCGCCCGGATAAGGGGCGGGGAGGAATTCTCCTATGAGCGACGAACTCCGAAAATTGGTCATCATCGGCTCGGGCGCGGCCGGCTACACGGCCGGCATCTACGCGGCCCGTGCGAATTTAAAACCGCTGCTCTTCGGCGGCGTTTCGATGGGGGGGCAGCTCATGATCACCTCCGACGTCGAAAATTACCCCGGCTTTGAGGCGCCCATCCTGGGGCCCGAACTCATGGAGCGCATGAACAAGCAATGCCGGCGGCTGGGCGTCGAGATTATACCGGAAAACGTCTGCAAGGCCGACTTCGGCAAAAGGCCCTTTCTGCTGGAGACCACGGAGGGTGTGCGGGCTCTGGCCGAAAGCGTGATCATCGCCACGGGCGCCAACGCGCAATGGCTGGGGCTCCCGTCCGAGAAAAAACTCATGGGCCACGGCGTCTCCGCCTGCGCCACCTGCGACGCTTTTTTCTTTAAGAACAAGAAGGTCGCCGTGGTGGGCGGCGGGGATACCGCCATGGAGGAGAGCACGTTCCTGACCAAATTCGCCTCCGAGGTCACGGTGATCCACCGCCGGGACTCCCTCAGGGCGAGCAAGACCATGCAGGACCGGGCCTCCTCCAATCCAAAAATCCGGTTCATCTGGGACAGCGCGGTGGAGGAAGTTTTAGGAGAGGAAGAGGTCGCCGGCGTCCGCGTCAAAAACTTAAAGACCCGCCAGACCCGGATGCTGGAAGTGCAGGGCCTTTTCATCGCCATCGGCCACGTGCCCAACACTCAAGTTTTCGCCGGCCAGATCGCTTTGGACCCAAAAGGCTACATCGTCGCCGATGCCAGGACGAGAACCTCCGTGGAGGGGGTTTTCGCCGCCGGCGACGTCATGGACCCGCCCTATCGCCAAGCCGTCACGGCCGCGGGAACGGGCTGCATGGCCGCTTTGGAAGCGGAGCGATTTTTGGAAGCCCAGAAAGAAAAACCCTCCGGGGTCAAAGGCCAGACTCCATCCGCTCGCTGAGAGCGCGGGCTCCCTCGACAAACCGCCGCCACCGGCCGTGCAGCGCCCGGGCCTCATCACCGGAAATCTTCGGCCTGAAACGGCGCGCCCGCTTGAGAGCTCCTCCCGAGTCGAACGGCAGTCCGGCCGCTTGCGCGGCCAAATGCGCCGCCCCCAGCGCCGTCAGTTCCGCCTCCGGCGGCCGGACAACCTCGCGCTGGAGCAAATCAGCCTCAAACTGCAGAAGATAGTCCACCCTGGAAATCCCGCCGGCGGCGGATAGGGTGGCTATTTTTTGTCCGCTCTCCGACATCCGCGCGGCAATGTCTGCGATCAGAAACCCGATGCATTCGGTGGCCCCTCTGACGATGTCGGCGGACACGGTCTCGGGGCCAAGGCCATAAAACTGAGTCGGGACGCGGTAATCCCAGCGGGGAGCGCCCAGGCCCCCCAAAGCGTTGAGCACCCACACGCGGCGCTTGGAGCGGCGGCAAAGGCCGTCGACCTCGCCGTTGTCCTTGAGCCATCCGAAATTGCGCCCCAGCCATTGGTAGCCCGGCGCCACCGCGTGCACGGTTCCCTCCAATAAATAGCAGGCCCGCATCGCCCCCGCCGCGCTCGAACCCGGGGCCGCCGCGGACAGTCCCCGAGACACGGACCATCCCACCGAGGTCAAAAGCCCCGGAACGCGGCAAAGCTCGGCGCCGGTGTTGAGCAGCAGGAAGGCGCCCGTCCCATGACTCAAGAGCGCCTGCCCCGGGCTCAAGCAGCGGGCCCCCAAAACGGCTCCCTGCTGATCGCCCAGCGTGCATAGAATCGGAATGCGGACGCCGCGCTCCCGGAACTCTCCCCACGCGCCGCCGCTGAGACGGACCGGAGGCAAAATGGAGCGGGGAATCCCGAAGAGGCTCAGCAGAAACTCGTCCCAATCCAAAGTGTGGATGTTAAAAAGCAGCGTGCGCTGGGCCATGCTGGGGTCGACGCCGAAAACCTCGCCCCGCGTCAGATGCCAAACCAGGTAGCTCGACACCGGTCCCGCCAAAAGCCGGCCGCGCTCCAGAAGCCGCCGCGCCCGCGGGACGTGGCGGAGCACCCACTGCATTTTGCAGGCGGAGTAATAGGGGTTGAGCACCAATCCGGTCTTTTCAAAAACGGATTCGAGATGCTCCCGGTGCCCGTCGCAGATTTGAGCCGCGCGGCCGTCCTGCCACGACAGCGCCGGACACACTGGCCGGCCGCTGTCTTTGTCCCAGAACACCACGGTCGAGCGCTGCGCCGCCAAGCCGATGCCGCGCACGCGGCGCGGATCGCCCAAAGCGGAAAGAGTCCGCCGCAACGCGAGCGACTGGGAATTTAGGATTTCTTCCGCGTCCTGCTCCGCCCGGAGGTCATTTTTGCGGCGGGTGGCGACGGGCGAACGGCTTTGGGCGAGAATGCCCCCGCGGGAGTCAAACGCCAAAGCCCGGGAACTGGAACTCCCCTGGTCCATGGCGACGACGCATTCTTTCATGGAAGAACCAGGCTCCAGACCACAAGCGCCGCGTACGACAAAGGCAGGACCCAGACCCTGAAGCGCCGGTAAATCCTGAAGCGAAAAGTGGCCATCCAGGCCATCAGCACCAGCGCGGCCGCTCCCAGGGCGCCCGTGCCGGTGTTAAAGGAATCGGTCAATTGCAGAACCAGCCCCAACAGAACGATCCACGGCGCGACGTTCCAAAGCCCGACGCGCCACTTATTCTTCCAGGGGATCAAAAGATAAGCGGCGCAATAGGCCGCGTAGGCCGCCACCCACGCGTAAAAGCTCCACGGGATCGCCCTGAAACGGAAATGATTAAGAGCCAAAAGCCAAAGGGAAAAGAAAAAAGGGAGGCCTTCAAGCGCCCAGTTCCAAATCTGCCCGGGGCGTTTGTAGACCATGTCTTGGCGCCGCTCCTTGCGAAGCGCGGGAAGGAGCTTCTGGTTGATGGCCGACATCACCTTGTCGACGATCTCGCGCTCAAAACTTTTGTCCCTGCGGCGGTTCTTGAGCTCCTCGGAGTCCAAGCGGATGGGGGGATGAAACTCGATGATGATGGGGCCCCCGGGGCGGGGGAAGTTCTTGGTTTTCGGCCAAATCCGGTGGGCGCCGATGATGCTGATGGGCACGATGGGCGCCCCCGTGATCATGGCCAGGCGGGCGACCCCCGACTTCAAAGGATTCATGCTGCCGAAATCGGAGCGGCCCCCTTCCGGAAATATGCCGAAAACCTCCCGGGCACGCAGCACCCGCACCGCCGCCTCAAAGGAGCCCCGCCCCGGCCGGCTGAGGTTGACCGGGATGGTGCCGTACCAGACCATCAATCGGCGCAAAATAGGAACCCGAAAAAGCCTCTCCCACGCCAAAAACCGCACCTGCCTTCTCAAAGCGCACATAATGAGGGGAGGGTCGAGGTAAGTGGGGTGGTTGGCGGCCAAAATGACGGCCCCCTCTGCCGGAACATGATGCCGGCCGTAAATCCGGATGTCGTTGAAAAGCTTGAAGATCAAGCGCGACGCCGCCCGGAGTAGGCGGTGCGCCGCCTGCGGCACTTGGCCGGCGGGAGCGGGAGAATCCTCCGGAAGGCCGCCGGCGGGCTCAGTCGCCGATGATTTTAATAACGACCCGTTTTCGGCGCTGTCCGTCGAATTCGGCATAAAATATTTGCTCCCACGGCCCCAAATCCAGCTTGCCGCCGGTCACGGGCAGCACGGCCTGATAGCCGGTCAATGTCCTCTTGAGGTGCGCGTCGCCGTTGTCCTCCCCGGTCAGGTGGTGGCGGTAATCGCCCGGCGGCGCCAGCCTTTCGAGCAGGTCCATAAAATCTTGCTTGAGGCCCTCCTCCTCGTCGTTGACCCAGATGCCGGCGGTGATATGCATCGCGCTCACCAAGCAGAGGCCTTCCTGGATTTTGGCTTTCTTCAGGCAGGACTCCACGGCGCCGGTGATATTGACCAGCTCCCTCCGGTTCTTGGTATGGAAAAATAGATAATCCGTGAAGGATCGCATCTCACGTCCCGCCCGGCTCCGGCGAGTCCTGCGCCGCGGAAGCCTCCGGCTGGATTCTCCTGTGTGATAGCTTGATCTGCTCCACCTTCTCGCCCAGCGCCTGAAGCCTCTCGCGCACGTTGGGGGGAATTCCATGGCCGCCGAGGAGTTTGGCCAGCGCCGCCCGGCTCTCCACCAGCACCTTGTCGTAAAGCCAGGCGGATTTCAGAATCTCCCGCACCCGTTCGCGGTCTTTAAAATTCCATAGGGTCTGCGACTCGCGCGAGACCTCGTAGTCCTGCCCCAGAGCGCGCTCAAGCCCCAACTCGGACATGAGGGCGGCGATCTCGCCTCCCAGGCTCTCGGCCTCCTTTTCCATCTGTAGAAGCTCGTCTTTCAATTGGCCGTAGCGGTCCGCCAAGGCGGACAATTTTTGGGCCGAAGCCGCCGGACCCGTCTCGCTCGACACGCCGCCCTGCGGCTCCATGCGTCCCGTGCCTCCGGCACGGGGCCGGGGGCCCGGCGCCGCATCCGCAGAACCCTCGGGAAATAGATGCGTATACGCCGGGCAGAAGGACTTGAAATCGCACCAGCGGCAAATCTTCTCCCAGCCCGGGCGCTCCTGCTTGCCCGCGATCGGCTCGAAGCGGCCGCCGGCGATGAACCCGGCGACGGCGACGACGCGCTCCTTGAGCTCGGCCACCTGCGCCCCGGAGCGGGGCTCGACGGTCAAAGGCGTCAGATTCTGAAGATTGTAAAAGGTCAGGCTCTTGACCGGCTTTCCGAGCGTCTCCTCGCAGGCCAGTTGGTAGAGCGTGAGCTGGGGATCCACGACGACGCGCTCCTTGAGCTCGGCCACCTGCGCCCCGGAGCGGGGCTCGACGGTCAAAGGCGTCAGATTCTGAAGATTGTAAAAGGTCAGGCTCTTGACCGGCTTTCCGAGCGTCTCCTCGCAGGCCAGTTGGTAGAGCGTGAGCTGGGGATCCACCTGCACGCGCTCCTGCGGGATAGGCTTGCCGGTTTTGTAGTCGATGACCGCCAGGGAGCCGTCGTCAAGCTGGTCGATGCGGTCGACCTTGCCGGTGACCGCGACGCCCTCGATCTTGAGGTCGAAATTGTACTCGACGTAGAAAGGGCGCTTGAACTCCCCGATGTGCTTGTGGTAGAAGCCGGTCAAAATCTTGCGGCCCTCCGCGAAATATTCGGTTTCCTGGCGGGCGTCTTTATAGCCGGCGCCGAGCCAATGATCCTGATAATATTTCAGGACGTCTTCCAATCCGGGCGGAACCAGCATTTGGGCGCCGTAAAAATATTCGAGGCTTTTGTGAAGGCTGTTGCCGAAGGAGAAAAAATACTTCGGTTTTTCGCGATGCCCGTCCACGTATTTAAGCTTGTACTTTTGCGGGCATTCCGCGTACATCGACATGGAGGAATGCGACAGCGGCCTGACGCCGGTCATTTCGGCTCCTCAAAGGAAAGCAGCTCGCTGTTGCGGTGCTCAAAGCCCGGCCCCGCGACGGTGGTCAGAACCCTGCCGACGCCGGGAGCGAAGTAATCGTATTTCCAAGAGGCCGCGGCCTGGGCGAATTGCTCCCGGACCTTAAGGCAATGGGCGAAACGCCCGGCGAGCACCTCGACAGCGGCGTCGGCGTCGTCGATTTGAAGGCGCACTGGCTGGTTGCCGCGCCTGGAATCCCAAGACTGGCCTTTTTCAAACGGGTATTTCAAAACGACAACCGCGTCTTTGAGGACCCCGGGGCGGGCGGTTTCAAAGAGCTGCCAGTTCTCCTTGAGATAGAATTTCTTGCCGGATTGCACCAAATTTTTTCCGGCGTAGATTTGGAAGCTCACGTGGTAGCTCTCCCCGCCCTCGCCGGTGAGCGTTTGCGTCATGTTTTTGCCGCCCGTTTCGGAGTCCACGAAAGTCCATTTAAGGCCCGGCCGCATGGGAAAGTAATCCGGGCAGTGAAAGACCGCTTCCCTGGCAAGGCGCATCCACAGCTCCGCCCCGGGCCCGAGCGCGTGACCGCGCCGCGCGGCCGATTCCAAAAGGGCCCTGGCCTCCGCGTAGCGCCTGAATTGCGTCTGATAAATTTTGCCGGCGCGGTAGAGCGCTTCCGCGGAGCGCGGGTCCCGGTCGTAACGTCTGGAAAAATCCTGGTAGAGCTCGGCCGCCCGCGGGTAGACTCCTCTTTTTTCGGCCGCGACCGCGCGCTCAAATCGAGCGTTGGCGCCGCAGGAAGACAAAAAAAGCGCCGACGCCGCCGCCAGCGCGGCGAAGCCCGGACGCCCTGCGCTCATCTCCGGCTCGCCTCCGCGCTTTTAAGCAGTTCCAAGGCTTGCTCGGGGGAGGCGGCGGCTTTAAGCTCGCCGAGGAGGGCCGGATTAAACACGGAAGCGACCGCCCGGATCAACTGCAAATGCCGGCTGAAAGCCTCAGGACGGTTGGGGGAGAAAAACATGAACGCCGCCTGCGCAGGACGTCCCCCGGAGGAAGCGTCCGGCAATCCTGCCCGGAAAAGACCCAAAACCGCGACGATATCCTGGATGGTATCCACCCGGGCGTGGGGGAGGGCCAGCCCCGTCTCTAAAATGGTGCTCGGCCCCGACTCCCGCTCCATGATCTTGGCCAGCAAAAAAGCCGGATCCTTCAAGGCGCGCACGGCGCACAGACGCTCCACCATCCGCCGGAAGGCCTCCTCTTTGGCGACAGCATGCGGAAATTCGACGATAAACTCGGGGCTGAGGATGCTATGG
>MGUX01000008.1 GCA_001800185.1 Elusimicrobia bacterium RIFCSPLOWO2_12_FULL_59_9 | reverse complement strand
AGGTCTTTGAGGTTAAGCGGGATATCGCCGAGTTTCATCGGGCCGCGCTGCCGGAGTTTTTCCGCCTCGGACTTCTCCTCCAGCCGGCGGAGCGTTCCGGAGAGATAGTCAAAGCAGCCGATGCCGCGCGGGGGACTGCCGAGCTTGATCTGCCGCTCCAGCGCCTCTATCGCATGGAGTATCAGGAGCAGAGATCGCCCCCGCTTCACCATTTTATTGATAAACGCAAATATCTCAGCGTACTTCTCCCGGTCGATCTTGTAGAGCCGTTCGGCGATCTCGTGGCAGGCTTTGAGTTTTTCAGCGGCGGCTTTTTTTTGGTAGGCGAGCCGGGCGCGGCAGCCGTGACATAGATCGCCGCCGTCGATTTCCTCCCGCTTGCATTCCTTGCAGAGCGGCTTCAGCTCGCGACGGAGCCGATACGCGCCTACAGGAGTCCCTCCTCGGCCCATCAGCGTATTACCCTTCGCGCCTCATAATTCGCGCCCATCGCGATATCACCGAGCCTATTGCAGCGGGCTAGGATCTTGATGATCTGATCGAGGGTTTGTTTGGGCGGATGAAAAAACTCGTCACATTTTTGGTTGACCTCCACGTTTATCTCCCAGGCCTTTGCGCGCGCGAGATCGTCTACAAATACCGAGCTCCAGGTATCCTTGAATGGCCCCTCCGGTCGCGGCGCCGTAAGCCAACCAAGAAAGAGGCCGCTCAAGAGACAGAAAAAACAGAGCACGATTACAGATTTAGATTGCAAATTAAAAGCTCCCCTGGATATCTTAATTCGTTCCTCGTGCTCGCGGCTCGTTAAAACGCCTCCGGAATGCCCTGGATGATTTTGGCCGTGACGGTTTTCTCGCCCAGGTCCTCGGCTATGACCATCGCCTGGGCCGCGAGATTTTGCAGAGACTGCGGAGTGTAAAAACCGCCCGCCTTGCTCATTTTTTCATAGATTGCTTTCATGGCCGCGCTGTCAAATATCTCCCGGCCATTCATACCGGCGCGCGCGAGTTTTTCTTTTAAAAAGCGGGCGAACTGGCCATTCATCGCCTTGATCCCAAACAGATCGATGCGCTGCGCTATCTCGACCAGGTTTACGTTCTGGAGCCTCTCTGCCAGCTTTTCCTGGCCGACCAACACAATCGCCAGGAGTTTTCTAAAGCCAAGCTCGAATTCGTAAAATCGCTTGAGCGCGAGCAGGGCATCATCGGTCAAGAGATGCGCCTCATCGATTATGAGGATGACCTTTTTGCCGTTGCGGTAGTTGTGCTCCAGCGCCTGGCCGACGTAGCGGGCGCGCATCTCCAGCCGATGGCCCTTAGACCAGGGCCAATGAAGATCCTCCAGGATCGCATCGCAAAGGCCGGAAGCTCCAAGGTATTGTTTTTCTACCGTCCTGGGCTTGATCAGGACTATGTCCTTGCGCGCGGAAAGCTCGTGCTCGATCTTTTTCAGCAGCACAGTCTTACCGCTGCCGGTGCAGCCGGTGATGCCGCAAAAACCGCCGTGGTTGATCGTCGACAAAATCTTTTTCTCGGCCAGAGCAAGGTCTTTTAGGGGGACGATATCCTCGACACTTTTCAGCTCGTGAGGAAAAGGATTGGTCTTGAGTCCGAAGTGCTCCAAGATTTCCTCCGACAGCATGACTTTCGTAATCATCTTTTTCTTCCTCCTCTGTTTTTGCTGCTCCAACCATTTACGAAAAGCATCAACAGTTTGTTGATTCGGCCACTTGCCCTGGGCGAGATAGCGGTAGAGATCGCCCTTGCCGATATTCAGATGCGCCATCCCCATCACGGCGTCCTTGACCGTCAGCCCCAGGCCGAAGAGTTTTTTCGCCAGAGGCTCGGAGATCACTTCGAGGGACGGTTTCTTCGACTCCAGGTAGGCGCGGATGACCGGCTCGGGGTTGCTTCGCTGGCCGAGCTTTTTTTGACCGTGGAGGAAACCATGCAGGACCGAGCGCGGCACACCCATCTCCTCAGCGCCGATGCGGTAGGAGACGCCGAGTTGGCGCCAGGCTTTTAAGAGAGGATGGTTTGGCATTTAACCCTCCGCCTCCCATTGTTTAGTTTTGAGCGCTTCTATCGCCGTGCTGAGCTCGCTTTCGGGGATCTTCTCGCGGCCAGAGAAAAGCGCCTTCAACCAGGCGCGGTCGGCCTCCCGCTGCGCCTTGTCGCCGTCGAAGAAGCCTGCTTTTTTTAGCGCGAAGGCGGCCTCTACCTCGTCGAGATAAACTTCCGGGGTGAATGATGGGCGGCCATCCGGGCGGGATTTTTCGGAGATCCGTTTGTCGTCGAACTCTTGGCCGCGCTTGGGGAGATAGGGAAGATCTTTTTCCGGGGCATACATGGCGGGAAAATTTACCGCCGAATAATTCGCGCCTTTTAATTCAGCCAGGCGTTTTTCCCGGTCTGTCGCGGCGATCTTTTTATATTCCATCGCCAGATCGACCACGGGCGCCATCGCGCGGACCTCCTCTTCGTGATGGTCATAAACGACCGAGATAGTGTCATCCTTGCCCGGATACCAATAGACCTCGATCTTGACGCCGACCCAATTAATAAATGGCTTGCGATAGGGGAGCTGATATTTGCGCCCGTTGAGCTCGATCTGAAGATTGCCCTTGACCACGCGCTCGTCGCGGTCGTAATGCAACAACTTGAACATCTCCTCGGACGGCATCGAGCGCGGCGCGCCCACCGAGCGGACCCAGCGGGCGAAGCGGACTTCGTTCGTAGTCCGGTTTTTTTTATTGTTGGTGTGGATCAGCCAGTCGTAGAGGCATTGATTCATTTCGTCGATCTCGGCAAAGCGGAAGATCCGGGTGATTTTCATGAACTCGCCCAGCAGCCCCTCGCCGAAGGTACGCTCGACCTTGCCATGTTTGCGCGGGCCAAATTCGGTGGCGTGGGACGGCGTCGTGTCCGGGATCTCAAAGCCGAGCTTTTCCTTAGCGTGGAGAAACTTCGCCGATCTTCTCGGCGCGCCCTGGTCGCAATAGAGAAAGTTCGGGATGCCAAAAAAGGGAAAGCTCCGGTCCTCTTTCTCCGACCAGGCGCGAAAGACGAAATCTAAGAGATTCAGAGTGTTCTCGGAAAAATAAAAGCGCGCGAAGATCACGCGGGAGAAATCATCCACGAGGGAGTAGAGCACCAGGCGCGGGCGGCGATTGCCGGGCTTGTTTTTGTAACGCTCATAGCCTGGCTCGTGTCCGATAGATCCGTCGTCGTTGGCATAGAACGCCTCAGCGACGGTCGTATCATAGTGATGCATGTGGTTGGCGCGCGGCGACTCGAAGGAGCGGTAGGGCCGAAGATCTTTACCGAGGAGGTTTCGCGACATATGTTTCTCCCGTAGCCACTGGTTATAAGTGGTGATGGACACGAAATCCGCCGGCAGGCCGAAATGGCGCGAAGTGACCCAGAGCACGTGGTCGGCGCTGAAGTCCGCATCGACAGTGAGACCCTCCATAAAGAGATCTATCTCCGGGGCAAGCTCTATTCGTTTTTCTCCTGCATCATGCCTGCGCGCGCGGCCGTTAAGACGCACTCCATGAGTGATTTTATAAATATGCCCGACCGACACGGAAAATCTTTCTGCCAGCTCCTTCGCCAGTTTCAACGATTCCCTGCCCCGCTTCCCGGCCAGGGCCTCGAATATCTCCTGGCGCGTGTAATCGCCTAGCTTCATGAAAAGCAGTTCAAAGGTTCAAAGCGTTTAAGGTTCAAGCCGGATTCTCCTCCGCAAATTCCTCCAGCGGATGGGACTCCCATAGGGGTTTGGTCTTATGTTCCGGATCCCGGAGATTGTAGGAGGCGCGGTCCCACGCGCGATAGAGCTGTTGATGATATTTTTTCGCGCGCTCCGCCTCTTTCGCGGAGAGCTTCAATTCAGAGATCAGGTTCAAGGTTGAGTAGGCCTGGGCAAAAAGTTTGTCCAGGTCCGTTACGTCCGGCTCGACAAAATCCTTCGGCGGCTTGGGCTTGCGCCCGGCCTTTATGTTCTCGCCCCGTTTTTTTTCGTAGATCCGCTCCAGGTCCCAGGGCGTGAGCTTCTTTACGGCCTCGGGTGGGAGATCTTCGAGGAAGGATTCGATTTCCGGCGAAGGAAGCTGCAAGAACCTTTCAGTTGTGCGGCCTCCGGGGAGATGAAGCGCTTGTGGAAATTTTGCCACGACCTCCAGGAGCTTCATTGAGCAACGCACATAGTTCCAACTCCAATGCTGTTTATGGACAAAATCCTCCCACTCTCCATGCCCGAGTTTTTTCTTGATGGCCATGAAGATCCGGCCGGCCCGGATCATGAACAGCGCCGAGTAGCGGATCTCGGTCCGCACCAGCTCGGCCAGCTCGGGCGGAGATTTGTCCGCGAGCGGCTTGAGGTAGTAAGGGTCCTCGGCGCTGCCTAGCCCCTCTGCCAGGTTCTCAAGTTCGGTCGATGGTTTACGTAGTCCCCTCATGTCGCCTCCTCAAAAGTCCGTACGTACGGGCTTTTGCCCCTCCGAAGTTGTTGATTTTGCTAGATTCCGATTCTTTAAAGCACGCCAGCAGCGGGCGCAGAGATTGTGCCCTTTTCGGGGCTTCCAGCCGCGCCGGTTGCGCCGGCCATTCAAGCTCACGCCCAGCCGCCGGCCACACTCGCAGCGCCGCCCAATAGGCGTGAGCAGAGCGGGTAGTGAATCATTCATAAACTGAGCACCCTGATTTTTCGCCGCATCGTTCGCCGCCGCTGCCGGTCCCAAAAAAGAACGATCAATCCATAGAGGATCGCCGAGAGGCCGACGACAAATCCGAGCAATAAAAAACCAAACAGGACCGCCTCCTTCATGGCTGCTCCTCCGTTAGATCGATCGGTAAGGGCGTATCGCGATACGCCCCTACAAAGATCGTCAGCCCGCCGTCCGCGTCGTACTCGATCCGCACCGGCCATTGGGCAAAAGTGATCTCGTTGCCGTCGCAAAAATATTTTCTGAATCGGGATTCAAATTCGTGAAGGGGGATTATTTCTCCGTCTTTAAAAACCTGCTCGTGTGCGGGACTCATCGATTAACGCCCTCCGGGTAGCACTGTGTTGCCCATTGCCAGCCGGTCCAGTAAGTGACGCAGGCGATTACCGTATTGCCGGAGACAAACCGCTGAATGACAGGCTGCGATTGCGGCTGTGGCTGGATCTGGCGGCGGTAGAGATGTTGATAGTGGAGCTGCTCCAGAATCTGGTAGGGATAATCCTCAGCTTGGGAGGCGAGAGGCGAGAGGCAACCGGCGAGAGCAAGAGAGATCCCAAGTTTTTT
>MGUX01000007.1 GCA_001800185.1 Elusimicrobia bacterium RIFCSPLOWO2_12_FULL_59_9 | reverse complement strand
CGTTTTGAGCCGCCATTTTTCACCATTTCGGTGAAAGGCTCTCCGTCGCTAATCAGTTCTTACCTGATTTTCTGGGATTTAAAAACCACGGGGGGGACCCCGCCCTTCCGGCGAGCCTGTCCGCCGCCGTCATAGGCGGAGTTTTAAGGCGGGAGCTCGGCTATCAAGGAATCGTGATGACCGACGACCTGCGCATGGGCGCGATCGCCCGCTCCTGGAGCCCTCCGGAGGCCGGCCTTCTGGCCGTCAAAGCCGGAGCCGACATGCTCCTTGTGCTCGGAACTCCCAACAACTACAGAGGAATCGTTGACGCCGTTAAAAAAGCGGTCTTGGCAGGTGAAATTCCGGAAAAGAGACTCGATAAAAGCGTCCGAAGAATCTTGAACTTGAAGAAAAAAGCCGAGCTTCTGACAATGCCGCTCCAAGCGGAAATCCGCAACCCCTAGCCCAGCGACCTACTCCCCCTCCACCACTTTATCACTCTACCACTCTATCACTTTCTCCAACTCTCCCTTCAGCGCTTGTACAAACCGGTGAGCTCGGCCTGGGCGAGAATGTGGCCCTGCATGGCGCGCAAAAGCTCCGCCTTGGTTGCCCGGGCCGCCAGGCCCAACTCCGCATCCAAGGCGTAGAGCTTGAAAACATACCGGTGCGGCGTTCCGGGAGGCGGGCAAGGACCGTAGTAGCCGATTCGGTCGAAATCGTTGACGCCCCAGCAAAGCCCATGCTTGGCGCCGGAGTCCAACGTCTCCTTTTTGGGAAGTCCCTCATCGAGGCTGCTGCGGCCGGAGGGCAGGTCGTAGAGCACCCAGTGCACCCACGTTCCGGGCGGAGCGTCGGGATCGTCCATGATCAAGGCGAAGCTCCGGGTTCCCTCAGGAGCGCCCATCCAACTGAGCTGCGGCGAGACGTCCTCTCCCTCACAACTATGTTTCTTGGGAATGAACTCGTCGGGCTTAAACGCGGAGCTCTTAAGGCTCAGTGCCATCTCTATGGACCTCCTTATCGGCAGCATGTGGTCAATATGGCCACACTATTTATCGGCGACCCGGCGGCCTGCTTACGGCCCCTCAACGTCCCTCAGCATGGAGTCCAGCCAGGCTTTGAGGTTGTTTTGCCGCACGTGCGCGGCCAGGGCGGCAGCGCGGCCTTCGCGCTCCTGGATGGAAGAGTCAAGCGCCAGGTAAAGAGCCAGGCCGGTCTCCTCGATGTCGGTGGGATCGCCGATGCCAAAAACGTGGCCGTGTAGGCCCCACTCTTTGAGTTCCGAATAGGCGCCCATGCGGCTTGAGGCCACAATGGCCCCATGTCCCAATCTCAGGCTGGAGCCGCGGCTTTGGAGTTTGGCGTTCAAGCGCTTTAAAAGCTCCGGATCCTTGGCGACCATCATCTCTTTGGCCACCAGATTCATGCCGTCCTTTTTGGGATTGACCAGGCCCACGTCCATGAGGCTAAAGAGCGCCAAAACTTCCTGGTACGGAAGCCCGGTCATCTGCGCCACGACCACGGGCGCTTTTCCTTCGCCGTTTAAAAACCCCTGGAAGTCCTGCTGGTTTTCAAGGATGCCGTTAAAACCCTCCTGAGCGTCCGGAGAAAACTCGCGGTTGATCTCCCTCACCAGGCTTTTGATCTCCGTTTGGAGCCTCTGGTAAGCGGGATTCTTTTCGCGGGAAGGCTGCAAGACGCAATAGAACATCAACTTCTCCTTGAGCTCCGGGTGGCTGCGCAGCATTTGGCGCAGCGCCTTTAAGCCTTCGAGGATGCCTTTGGTGGGGTCCATCCGGTCCACCCGGACCACCAAAGTCTTCCCCCGCCTCAAGCGGGAAAGCTTCTCGATCTGCGCCAGCGCCGCGTCGCTCTCCAAAATCTTGCTCAGATGCTCGGCGTCCACGGAGATGGGGTAATCGCTGACCCTCACCCGGCGCTCCCCGAAAAACACGACGCCGCTCTCGCGGTCCGTCCGCAAGCCCAGGACCTCGGAGGCCGTGTCCATAAAATTGCGCGCGTCTTCCTTGGTCTGGAATCCCAATATATCGTTTCCCAGCATGCCCTTTAAAATTTCCTTGAGCGCCTTAAACGGCAAATGGGCCCGGATGTAGGCCGCGGAGACCCACGGAATATGAATGAATTGCTGCAGGACCCCGGCCGAGGGCCGGCTGCGCCTTAAAATCTGCGGCAGCAAATAGAGGTGATAGTCTTGAATAAAAATCCGGGGAAAAGAGGCCTTCTGCAGAAGAGGCAGCGCGGCCCGGGCGAACAAGGCGTTGACTTTACGGTAAGCGGAGAAAAGCCGCTTGTCCTGCGGAGACTCCCCCCCGGAATCCGGATGAAAATCGGAGAACAAGCCGTGCTGCACGGGCCACAGAAACGAGTTGGCAAATCCATTGTAGTAGGCCTCAAAGGTCTCCGGCGGAACGTCCAGGTAGCGAACCCAAAGATTTTTCCCCATGTTGAGGATTTTGCCGCGCTGCGCCAGACGGCGCTCGGCCGGCGTCATGGCGGCAGCCAAAACCAACCCGCCGCCGCCGAGCTGAAGCGCGGAGTAAATCGCGGGCGCCGCGCCTCCCGCGGCGCGCTGGGGCATCAGCCCGGAAGGGCTCGCCGCAAGCGTCAAAATGGAGCGGTTGATGGCGAAAACGAGGGGCGAGGCCCCCAGGGACTTTTGAATCTCCGGCAAATCGGCTTTTAAATCCAGAACGCGGACCGGATGCCCGTCCCAGGAAACGCGCGAAAGCTGCGAGGGATCGTTTTGAACGGCCTCCAGAGCTTTGGCCAGAGCTCCTTCTTCGGCACCGGCGTTCTCCACCCGGTAAGACGGAACGGAAACATGGGCATAGCCGAGCTTCTTTGCGACGGCGGCCGCTTCGGATAAATTGTCCACGAGCAGGTCATATCCCAAAAGCGAGAGGTTCTTGGCGCGCGGAAAACGGCGGTGGACGGCCGAGGCCTCCGGGAACTCGGCAAATTCTTTTCCCGAAAGGTCCATGTAATTTTCGCGCGTGATGACGCGCTCGAAATAGGGCGCAATTTGCGGAAATTTCTGAAAAAATCCATCCACCCACCACTTTTCGGCCTGGGACCAAAGCACCAGCTTCACGCCCCGGTCTTTGAGGCTTTTCAAAACCTCCTCGGCCTGGGGCCTCAAATAGACGGCGTTTTTGTCCGTCCGGTCGTCGTGGGCCTCCAAAGTGCCGTTTAAGTCCCACACCACCGTGAAGCGCGCGTCCGCGCGCTCGCGGCGGATAAATCCAGGGTCGTAAATGCGCCCCTGCACGTAAGCGGGAGATTGGGGAACTGCCGGGAGAACCGGTTGAGCCGGGGGTTTTGATCCCAAGGCGCGCACAAAATCCAAAACCCGCCGCGCGCGGCGGACCATTCTCTCCAGAGCCCCGGCCTTGCCGCCGGAATCTGAAAATCCTTCGCCCTGGAGACTGGCGGCAGGAGTTGGGCGCGCGGGCCTTTCAACGGACAAGTCGAAGGAGGCTGGGCGGCTCCGCGGCAAAGAGGCTTTGACGCCGTCGGGCGAAACCGGCAGCTCCGTCGCTGAACTCCATGCTTTCTGGAAATAGCGCAGTCCCTCGATTAAAACGGACAGCCGGGATTTTACTGCGTCCGGCATCTCCCGGTCGGGGAGGCGGGAACTTTCCTGCGCTCCTAAATGCTCGAGCGCGGCTGCTATTTCGCCGAGCTCGCCGGAGGAGAGGCTCCGGACGGAGAGCTCCGCGCGGGAATCAAGGCGTTGGGGAAGATGAAGCCGCGAGCCGCGCGGACCCGTTTGAAAGCGGCCGGGCCTAAAGTTAGGAGAAAAGCCGGCGCGGCTCTTGAGAGAAAGATAGTTTTTTGAAAATCGCCTAGAGGACAGGCGCGCCGATGACTTCGGGCGGATAGCTTCGCCCCAGGCCCGGCAAGGCTGCAAGCCGGGAGCGGCCGCGAACAGAATTAAGCTAAGAAAAGATGCGAGAAAGCGCTTCATATTAAAACCTTAATAAGGCGTCCCAGGTCCCACTTAAAGTTTAACCCCTAGGACGGATTTGACATGGGCCTTTGGGCCCAACCCAACCCCGCCAAAGGTCCTAGCCAAAATCCCGGTCCGGCCCAAGCGGAGGCTTCTCCGTTCTACCGACCTGTCAAATTTGGTTAGGCTGATGTCAACTACAGCTTTGAATACGCTTCAGGCGCGGATGAAACCTGGCCTATCTGCCCGCGTAATTAGCACGGCGGGGAGTATTTAATTGCAGTTAGCCTATTGACTAAATTTAGTCTATGCGCTAAACTTATGGCCATGACTGTATGGGGGTAAAAATGGCCACACAATTTACGAATCCATTTCGCGCAGGCGCGGGGCATCCGCCGCCATACCTGGCTGGTCGCGAACAAGAAAAGAAGGAGTTCAGCGAGAGCCTCAATCAATCACCCATTACAACCAACCTTGTCCTCACTGGGTTACGGGGCGTTGGGAAAACCGTTCTACTGGAAACCCTCAAACCTATCGCCATCGAAAAGAAGTGGCTCTGGGCAGGAACTGATCTTTCTGAAGCCGCAACGGTTAGCGAGGACAGCATTGCTGTACGAATCCTCGCGGATCTCGCCCCACTGCTGTCAGGTGTTGTAGTCGGCAGCACAGAGGTCAAAAGAATTGGATTTTTGCAACCCGGAGGAAAAACTCCCGTTCACCTGGATTTTGCAGTCCTTAAGCATGTATACGACACCACCCCCGGCTTGACGTCTGACAAACTCAAGGCCATATTTGACCTTGCATGGTCCTGTTTAAAATCGACCCAATGCCAAGGGATTGTCCTCGCATACGACGAAGCGCAAAATCTGAGTGATCAGGCAGCCGCGCAGCAATATCCGCTATCGCTTCTCCTTGATGTCTTTCAATCGATCCAGAAAAAAGGCCTGCCGATCATGCTCGTATTAACGGGGTTGCCAACCCTTTTCCCAAAACTCGTTGATGCCCGAACTTTTGCGGAGAGAATGTTTCATGTCATGACCCTCGGACGGCTTTCGGAACCAGAAACCAGGGAAGCAATTACCAAGCCTGTAGAGAAAACCAATTGCCCCGTGAAATTCAACGATGTCGCCGTCGGTCAAATTATTAAACATTCGGGCGGCTATCCTTACTTTGTTCAGTTTCTCTGCAGAGAAATGTTTGATTCATATTTGCAGCAGCAGGCCAGCGGGGAAGCAAAGCCATTTGTGACGGTCGCCCAAACGGTGCGGAAACTGGATACGGATTTCTTTTCCGGACGCTGGAACAAAGTAACGGACAGGCAACGAGAACTGCTTGCCGTCATAGCGGAACTGCCCAACTGCGATGAAGAGTTCACGGTGCAAGAGATCGTCGAGACCTCCAAGAAAAAACTAACTAAGCCCTTCAGCTCCAGCCATGTGAATCAAATCCTTTCAAAAATGGCAGACGGGGGTCTTGTGTATAAGAACCGGCATGGGCGCTATTCATTTGCAGTGCCCCTTCTCGGAGATTTTATCCGGAGGATTCAGTCCGAGGCCGCGCCCGCCGCCGAGGTTGTGAAATCATAACTTGATTTGCAAAGCTGACAGCCTAACCATGCGCTTGTGCTGACCGGCAATCACTCGCGCAGCAGCAGTTGGCCGGCAGAACAGCGTATGCGTTAAATAGCCATCATGCGACCAGAAGATATCGTCAGCACCCAAGAAGCCTGCCGTCTGTTGGACATTACGCGGCCCACGCTGTATGCGTGGATCGAGCAGGGCAAGGTCCGGGCATGGGGGAAGCTGGGAGGCCACGAGGCCTGGTTCTTTCTGAAAACGGAAGTGAACCGGGTCAAAGCGAAGGGCTTGAAGTACGAACGAGCCCCGCTTTACTCCCCGATGGCAAAGCCAACGAATCACCGGAGGCCGCCTCCGGCAAACGGATAGACAATGCCAGTCGCAGAACAAGAGCTATCTGAGGCCCAAAAGGAAGTCATCGCTTATCGCGGCGGGCATCTCCAGGTCATCGCCTGCGCCGGCTCAGGGAAGACGGAATCAATTTCCCGACGAGTGGCGGAGCTTATCAACGAAGGGAATCCCCCCGAGTCCATCACCGCTTTCACCTTTACCGAGAAGGCCGCCGCCGAGCTCAAGGAACGCATCTATTCGTGCGTTGAGGCCAAGAAAGGGCACGAGTTTTTGGGCCGGCTGGGGCCGATGTTCGTCGGCACGATCCACGGCTATTGTTTCAGGCTCCTGCAAGACTATGTTCCCAACTTCGGCAACTACGACGTGCTTGACGAGCACAGACATTCCGGGTTGCTCAGTCGGGCCTTCTCCGACATAGGCCTTCAAAAGCTGAAACGTCGGAACGTTATCAAGGATTTTCTCCATTCGGCCGATGTAATCTCCAACGAGTTACTGGACGCGCGGCATTTGGCCGGGACGCCCTTGGGGGAATGCTACGAAGCCTACGTGAGCACTTTGGAGAGATATCACTTTCTGAGTTTTGGTCTTATCATAGCGCAGGCAGTCGAGGAACTGAAGAACCCGGCCACCTACAAACGGGTCCATGGTCCCCTGCGGCATCTCATCGTCGACGAATATCAGGACATCAATCCCGCTCAAGAACGGCTGATCGAGCTCCTGGCGAGAGACCCTGTCCAGCTCTGCGTCGTGGGCGACGACGATCAGGCAATCTACCAATGGAGGGGATCGGACCTCTCCAACATCATCAACTTCAAGAAGCGCTGGAAAGGAGTGCAGAAGATTGAGCTCGATGTAAATAGGCGCAGCCGTCCTGAAATCATCCGCACCGCCAACGAGTTCGCCAAGACGATCCCTGATCGCTTCGATAAAGCCATGCGGGAGAAGCGCCCCGGCGCGGCGCATGAGGTGATCTCCTGGTGCGCGGATACGGACGCTGCCGAGGCAAAGAAGATCGCGGAGACGATTGCGCGGTTGAGCACGAAGGGAGTGCCTTACGGAGGCATCGCGATCCTCTATCGTTCGGTCAGGACGTCGTCCCCGCCGATCATCGAGGCGCTTGAGCAAGCCGAAATTCCCTACCAGTGCGCCGGCAGGACCGGACTTTTCTTGCAGCCGGAGATTAACCTCTTTGGGGAAATCTACGCCTGGTTGACCGAGGGCGAATGGCGCGACGAACAATATGCCCCAAAACGGGCGACGGCCATCGCCCATGTGGTGGCCGATATCTCGAGGTTGTTCCGGCTCAAGGGGACGGCCGTCAAGAATTTCCGGGACTACTTGGAAGATTGGAAATCCAATCGGCTCCATGGGAAAAGACCGGTAAACCTCGTTGGGGATTTCTACGACCTCCTTTTCAGGCTGGGAGCGCACGAATTCGATCTGAGCATTCCTCGCCAGGCAGCCAGGTTCGGGGCTTTTGCCCGGTTCTCGCGCATTCTCGCGGATTTCGAGCACGTGACGCGTCGCGGGCGCTATGTCGTGGAAGAGGGCCAACGCGTATTCCGAGGCGGGCGGGATCGGGGGCCCGAATACCACAAGCGGCTGCACAAATATCTCCTCTATTACGCTCGGGATGCTTATGAGGATTTCGATGGAGAACCGATCTTCACCTCGGACGCCGTAAGCATCATCACGGTGCACCAAGCCAAGGGGCTTGAATGGCCGGTCGTTTTTCTTCCGGCATTGACGGATCGCCGATTCCCTTCCGGCAGGGCGGGCAAGGAGAAGGATTGGCTTCTTCCCGAGGCCATATTCCCGAAGGAAAAACGCAAGCGATACGAGGGCGGCGACGCGGAGGAGCGCCGGCTCTTCTACGTTGCCATGACGCGAGCCCGGGATGCGCTCTACCTGTCGTACTTCGAGAAAAAGAAAAACAGTTTCAAGCCATCGCCGTATCTGCTCCAGGCCGCGAAGATGACCGGCGGGCTAAAACGCTGCGCGTCTCTACCCTTGCCTGACCTTACCCGGGACGCCGCAGAAGAGAAACCTCCTCTGCTCGAGATAGGATTCTCCGACATCGCCAGCTACGAGGATTGCGGCCACCGATACCGCTTGGCGTCGTCGCTCGACTTCCAGCAGAAGCTCGTCATCGAGCTGGGTTACGGAAAGGCCATCCACCACATACTCAGGCACGTCGCGGAAATAGTCCGAGCGACGGGCAAAGTTCCTTCCAGACGGGAGGCGGAAAAGATCGTCGCGGACAAATTCTACTTGCCTTTTGCTGATAACCCAACGTTCGAGCGGATGGTCAAAGCGGCGAGCAAGGTGCTGGGGCGTTATTTGGACAAACATTCCGAGGACCTAAAGCGCGTTTGGGCAATTGAGCGCCCGTTTGAGATTCATCTCCCGGACGCCATCATCACCGGCAAAGCGGACGTCATCCTAGATCACGAACAGGGGCTGCCCGGGCGGCTGGTCATCGTGGACTACAAGTCCACCGAAGATCCGGAGCGGTCGGAACGCTACGAGCAGCAGGTGGCGGTCTATGCCGCGGCCGGGCGGGGCGAGGGCCTGACGGTGGAGGCCGGCTACCTGCACAATCTCAGCAACGGCTCCCGTCAGGCGGTGGATGTCTCCGCCGCCCGGACGCAGGAGGCCGTGGCGCGGCTGCGCAAAGCTGTTGACGGCATCAGGAAAGCGCAGTTTGACCCCAAGCCGGAAGAGAAAAAATGTTCGGCTTGCGACTACGGCAGGATTTGCCGGTTCAGCAAGGCTGATAGATAGCTATTCGGAGGGACCCATATGCCGCACGTGAGATTAAAACCGACTTTCACCTTGGACCAGGCAAGGCTCGATGAACTGAAGAAGGTACTGCCCGAGGCCTTCGCGGACGGGAGAATCAATTGGGAGACATTGCGGGCGGCTTTGGGGCAGCAACTCGAGGAGGAAGGCGAGAATGCGGAGCATTTCGGGCTCAACTGGCCCGGCAAGCGGAAAGCGCGGCAGATTGCGTTTACTCCCAGCACGGGGACGCTGGTTCCAGCCAAAGGCGAAGGGGTCAACGAGGATGAGAACAAGAACATCTTCATCGAGGGCGAGAACCTCGAGGTCTTGAAGCTCCTTCAGAAGAGCTATGCAGGGAAAATACGCGTCATCTACCTCGACCCTCCCTACAACACCGGAGACGACCTGATCTACAACGACAACTTTGCCGACCCACTGAAAGATTACCTCCGTTATTCGGGCCAGCTAGTGTAGTGCGTCATATATCCCTTTACATATCCTCCCGTCGAAGAGCGAGCTTGATCGACGAGAGCAAATGTCAAGAAGCGTTGGACGCACTACACTAGATGACGACGGTCGTGTACTGACGACGAATACTCGCGCAGATGGCCGGTTCCATTCTCGTTGGCTCAGCATGATGTATCCGCGGTTGCACCTTGCAAGAAATCTCCTGCGGGAAGACGGCGTCTTGCTCGTCAGCATTAACGACATTGAGGGCCCCAAGCTGCGGATGATTCTTGACGAGATTTTCGGTGCGGCATCTTTTGTCGCTCAGTTCGTGTGGAACAACGAAGGAAATATCGACCAGCAAAGTAAGGTTAAGGGTGTTCATGAATACATCCTTTGCTATACCCGGAACCCCGATAAGTTTGACCGCCCCGTCGTTATCGACCCGAATATTGAGGAGACAAGCAAGTTATTCAACGATGAAATTGAAAACTCGATCACCAAGAATGGCCCTGCGAATCCGCCCTCGACGATAAACCTCCCTAAAGGGTTCCCCGCCGTGTTTGACAAGGGCAGCATTGAACCTCGCAAGGGCAAATGGCCGCATATCCTGGACCCAATTAAAGTCAATGAGAGCAAGCTCGTACGCTCGGCTCGCGTGCATAGCGGTTGGAGCTCGAAAAATCTCCTGGAGCTCTTCATAAAGAACGGATGCGTTCCAATCCAAGACAGTGAGGGGAAGGAGACGCGATTCGCTCTTACTCAGACAGGAGCGATCTACGGCTACAAGAAGCGGTCGGAGTCTCAAGGGCACGTCGTTTCCGTAATCAGGAACGTCGGTACTACGAAGCAGAACAGCAGCATGCTGGCCGATTGGGGACTTGAGTTCGATTATCCAAAGCCCCTCCTACTCATCCAGTACCTTCTGGAAGTCTTTGCCGCCCATGACCCGAACGCGATGGTGCTTGATTTCTTCGCAGGATCTGCGACGACAGCACATTCGCTCATCCGCATGAACCTTGCCGCGCGTATTCCGGGCCAGCGTCAGTTCATTCTGGTGCAATTGCCGGAGCCGACGGATAACAAGAACTTCCCCACAATCTCTAAGATGGCCCAGGAGCGGGTCCGATGTGCCATCACACATGAGCTGGAAGAAATTCATGAGAGCCCTCACCCAAAGGACGATGCAAGGAAGCCAGGATTCAGGGTCTTCAAGCTGGATCAATCTTGTTTCCGCCAATGGGTTGATTATGCCGGTGGAAACCTAAAGGAGATGGAGGAGCTCTTCGATGGACACAAGAATCCGCTCCGCGACGGCTGGAAGAAGCGCGACCTCCTAACCGAGATTCTGCTACATGAAGGAATTCAGCTCACGGCTCCTGTCCGGAAGGATTCCGCCGTCAAGAAGAATGACCTCCTCGCAGTTGAGAGCAACGGGCGGCGGATCCTTATCTGCCTCGATGACAAGCTCTACGCCGATTCCTTAGAGGCCATCAGCCTCGGTGAGTCGGATACACTCATCTGCCTCGACAGCGCCCTGACGGACGAACAGAAGCTTCGTCTCTCGGACAAGGGCCTGCTGAAGACCATCTAAACCATGAAAGACCCGATCAAGCTCCGCTTCGACCACAACCAGGAACATCAAATCGCCGCCGTCAACGGCGTGATCGGGCTTTTGGACAAGCTCCCTCGCGGTCATTCCCAGTTTATTTTATCCGACGAGGTAATCCCCAACCTGCCGGCCGACGAGCAGATAGATGAGGAGCTCCTCGCGATGAACCTGCGGCGCATTCAGGCCGCCGGCGGGCTGCCCGAGGCCGCATCCCTGGATTTCGACGACGGGCTGGTGCTCGAGGGCGTGGGAGACGAAGGCTGGCGCTATCCCGTCTTCACGGTCGAGATGGAGACTGGAACCGGCAAGACCTACACCTATCTCCGCACGATCCATGAGCTCAAGCAGATCTACGGCTTCCGGAAATTCATCATCGTCGTCCCGAGCGTCGCCATCTACAAGGGAGTCCTCAAATCCATCGAGATGACGCGGGAGCACTTTCAAGGCCTCTACAGCAACGAGATCCTGCGCGTCATCGACTACGACAGCTCCGAGATCAGCAAGCTCCGGGATTTCGCCACGTCGCAGTTTTTGGAAGTCATCGTGATGACCATGCAGGCCTTCAACAAGGCCGGCAACAACATTTACAAACGGACTGAGAAACTCCCCGGCGAGCGAATCCCCTGCCAGTACGTCCAGGAAACCAGGCCGATCCTGATTCTGGATGAATCGCAGAACTACGCTTCCGACCTTTCTCTGCAAGCGCTGCGGACGCTGCATCCGCTGTTGGCGATCAAGTACAGTGCCACGCCGGGATACAGGGTCCAGGAGAACGGCGAGACGAAGATCAAATTCGACAATCTTCTCCATCGCCTGACCCCCGTCGCGGCCTTCAAGAAGAATCTCGTCAAGCGGATCGAGGTTTGCGGCGTTACCGAGGAATTCAACCCCAACGCCGACCAGCTCATCATTCTCCACGCGATCCGCCGCGATTTGAGCGCGGACTTTTCCTTGCTCGCCAATGTCCGCGGGCAATTTGTTCAAAAAGAATTCCGGCTCCACAAGGGCGCGGATCTCGAGAAGAAGACCGGCAACCCGCATTACAAGGGCTTCCTGATAGACGAAATCAATCGCAAGGAGGAAAAGGTTGTCTTCACAAACGGCCTCAGCAGCTCCCTGAGCGGGACGGGAAAGCTGACCGCGTCGAGGGAAGAGATTTGGAAGGTTCAAATCGAGGAGACCGTGCGCCGGCATGTCGAGCGTCAGGAACAGTTGCTCGCCGCCGGAATCAAGGTCCTCTCGCTCTTCTTCGTCGATCGGGTGGCGCATTACACTGAGAAAGAAGGGGTCGCCAAGCGGCTCTTTGACGAAGCATTCGAGAAATACAAGTCCCGCTGTTCCCACCTGCGGAAGTTGTCGGCGGAGGCTGTTCGGGAAGCCTATTTCGCCAAAAAGACGACCAAGGACGGCGAAGAGGCGATTGACATTGAGGAACAGGGCCGCAACGCCGAGCAGCGGGAGGCCGCCAAGAGGGCCTTTGATCTCATCATGACCAAGAAGGAGCAGCTTCTTTCGCTTGATGAGCCGGTCTCCTTCATTTTTGCGCACTCGGCGCTCCGAGAGGGTTGGGACAACCCCAATGTCTTCCAGATCTGCACCTTGAGGGAGTCCGGCTCCGACCGGGAGAAAAGACAATCCATTGGGCGCGGCATGCGGTTGTGCGTCAATCAAAGCGGCGAACGCGTCACGGACCCGGACGTCAATGTCCTGACCGTGGTGGCCAACGAAAGCTACGATGAATTCTGCCGGGGCCTTCAAACGGAATACGCGGAAGCCGGCGAAGTCTCTCCGCAAAAACCCTCCGACGCCAAGCGGCAGCCGGCGCGAAGGAACGAAGCCCTTTTTAAGAGCGCCAACTTCGACCATTTCTGGAAGCGAATCAATCAAAAGACGACGTATGAATTGGCTCTGGATGTTCCCAAACTCATCAACGATGTCGTAGCCAGAATGAGCCGCGAGCGCATCCCGCCGCCGAGAATATTGGTACGCAAGGGCAAGTACGTCATCACGCATGTTGAAATTCGCCTGGAGCGCGTTTCCGTGGGCAAAGCGCAGCTATCGCTCACGATCAGCGACACGCTCGACAACTTGACAAACGCAAAGAACGAATACCTGCTTGGAGACGAACTCGCCAAAAAACTGAACGACGAACGGCTGCGCGGCTTCAAAATCACCGAGGTGGTATGCGACCCGAAGAATCCCAAAGTCATTTTTGGCAATGGGAAAGAAGTGACCAAGCAAGAGCCGATTGGTTTCGACACGGAATCCGGCCAGCGCTTGGACGAGCGTACCATCATCGAATCCAAAAAGGCATTCCCCGTATTCAATCTGATCGACCGCGCCTGCCGCGAAACGTTTCTGACGCGCAAGACCATCCTGGAGATATTCGGGGCCTTGTCCACCGAACGGAAAGGCGAAATCTTCTCAAACCCGGAGGGATTCGCGGGGATATTCATCACAAGCATCCGCGAGGTCCTGGCCGATCATATCGCCCGCAACGTGGTGTATGATTTGGCCGGTCGTGGCGATGGGGATAAGAACGAACATTTTCCAAGGGAACGGCACCATCCTCAGAAGGAGCTCGTGCCCGGCTCCGAGAGATCGCTCTACGACCAAATTCAAATCGACTCTGATGTTGAGCGGAATTTCGTCGAACGGCAGCTCAATGAAGATGATAAAATTGTTTTATTTTTCAAGTTCCCACCGCAGTTCAAGGTGCGGATGCCCCGCTTTATCGGCAATTACGTCCCCGATTGGGGCATCGTTCGAGAAGAAGAGGACGGCAGGCGGAAATTGGAATTGGTCCGCGAAACAAAGGGGGCAGAGGATGAGAAGGTCCTCCAATTTCCTAATGAAAAGCGGAAAATTTGGTGCGCCAAGCGCCATTTCAAGCGTCTCGGGATCGATTACCGGCAGGTAACGCACTCCACCGAAGAATGGTGGATAGAAGAACCTGAGCAGACGCCCGAGTTGGCTCTCTCCGATGTCGCCCGAAGGATCGTCGAAAATGTTAAGAAATCCCTGCAATTTGTCCGTTTTCTTCCCGTCCATTCCCTAGAGGCTGCGGCGGGTAAATTTGGCAGCGGGCGCGACGTCCAAGAGGACGGGTGGCTCGAAGTTGATCTTGGCCGCGGATTGACCAAGGATATGTTCATCGCCAGGGTCGTTGGGCATTCGATGGAACCGAAGATACCCGATGGGAGCTATTGCGTCTGGCCTACCTCGGAGGCAGCCGGCAAGGGAAGATCATCCTGGCGCAACATTACGGTATCGCTGATCCTGAAACGGGCGGCAGCTATACCGTCAAGTGCTATCAAAGCGAGAAAGAAGAAGTGGAAGGCGAATTGTGGCGGCACACGAAAATTGTCTTGGAGTCTCTGAATCCGGATTTCAAGCCCATAGAGCTGTCGCCGGCCTCCGAAAACGAATTCAAAGTCATCGCGGAGTTTGTCTCCGTCATAGGTCAATAGGGAACGCCGGCATGAAAAACTTCGGGCAATTCCTCAACAAGGGATGGGTCCCCAACGAGATCAGGAAGGAGCTGGACCAGGCCAAGGCCACGGTCTACCGGCTCAAGATCACGCTGATGGGCCTAAAGCCCCCGGTCTGGCGGCGGGTGCTCGTCCCAGGAGACACGAGCTTGGCAGGGTTTCATCGGGTCATCCAGCGTGTCATGGGGTGGACCAACAGCCATCTGCACATGTTCCATGTGGGCAAGACCCGCTACGCCCCGCGAACGCCGGATTGGGACGACGTCGAGGACGAGCGCAAAGTCATCCTTCGGGACATCGCTCCCAAAACCGGGACCAAATTCTTCTACGAGTACGACATGGGCGACAGTTGGGGCCACGAGATCCGGGTGGAGGCGGTCACGAAGGCGGCGGCCGAGTTCAAGGGGCCTAAGTGCTTGGCCGGCGCGGGAGCCTGCCCGCCGGAGGACTGCGGCGGGATCGGGGGCTACGAGGACCTTCTCGCCGCCCTCCGCGATCCCAAGCACGAGCAGCACGACGAGATGGTCAAGTGTGCCGGGGAGGACTTCGACCCCGAGGCCTTCGATCTGGCCGAGGCCAACAAGGCCCTTGGAAGAAAAAGGACATAAGCGATGGACGCATTACCAGAACGATGTCAGAGCAGCCCGGAGGGGCAATTCCTAGAGCGCAAGTCCTGCTTCAATAGGCGCGGCAGGACGCCCAGGCCCCTCCCACTGAAGAAGATCGCGGCCGAGGTTGCCGAGACCCTCGTCGCCTTTGCCAACGCGGACGGCGGGGAGCTCGTCGTGGGTCTCGACGATGACGGAACGCCTTCCGGCCTACCCTTCAACGACAAGCAGTTGGCCAAGCTTCTGGAGATCCCAGCAACTCGGATCGATCCTCCGCTTTCGGCGAAAGCGGAGAGCTTCCTCTGCGACGGCAAGAAGGTTTTCCTTTTCGAGATCGGCCCATCCCTCGTCACCCATCGCACGACCGCCGGCAAGTACCTTTACCGCGACCACGACAAGAATCTGCCCATGGACGCCGACCGGATCGCCCATGCCAAAGCCCTTAAGAAGCAAAGCCTGACCGAGCGCGCTTTCGTCCCCAGTGCGGGTATGGCCGATCTGCGCGAGGACCTCGTTCAGCGGGTCGCCGAAAAATTCCGCCCCGGCATCGATGCTAAACAAGCCCTGATTGAGCTGCGCCTGGCGGAGCCTCAGAACGGCGACGTTCGGTTGAGCTTCGCGGCCCTGTTGCTCTTCGCCAAGGACCCCGAACGCTGGCATGAGAAGGCCTATGTGGAGTACATCCGCTTCCGCGGCACCCAGCGCGAACATGGCGCGAAGCTCAACATCGTCCAGCGGGAGCGGATATCGGCGCCGTTGGCCGAGCTCTCTGAGAAGGTCGTCGAGAAGATCAAGCCCCACATCGGCCAGCGGCAGGTGCTCCATGACCTTTTCTTCGCAGAGAACGCGGAATACCCGCAGTTCGCATGGCAGGAAGCCGTAGTGAACGCCATCGCTCACCGGGACTACGGCCTGCGCGGCACCCCGGTCGAAGTCCACCACTACGATGACCGTCTGGAGGTAGTCTCTCCGGGAAGCCTGGTTCCGCCGATCACCCTAGACATCCTGCGCAAGGGAGCAGGCGGCCACGCCTCGCGCAACCCGCTGATCGTCCGCGTCATGGTCATCGTGGGCCTGATGCGGGAAGTAGGCGAGGGCGTGCCCAGGATGTTCGAGGTCATGGAAGGCAACGGCCTGCACAAGCCCGAGTTTGCTGAGGAACCGCGCGGCTTCATCACGGTCTCGCTGCGAAACACCATGGTCTGGGATGATGCGACACGGGCTTGGCTGGCCAGATTCAAGGATAAGAAGCTGGGCCAGAATCAGATGCGTCTTCTTGCCATGGCGCGACAGCAGGAGGGCCGGTTCACGAGCGCCCAATACCAAAAGCTCGCGGCTCTCGACATCTATACTGCCTCGCGGGACATCAAGGAGTTGATACGCAAGGGCTTGATCCGCCTTGAGAAGAAGGGAGGCCGGATGTATCGGCTGGGCAAGGAAGAGTTGGGAACGCCCCCCGAAGATTTCGAGCGCCTGACCGCGGTCTTGGGGCAGAAAGGACGCCTCGTCAACAACGATCTCCGCCGCATCTGGGGAGTCGACCGGCAAGCTGCCTTGCGGCGAGTTAAGGGCCTGCTGGAGCCGGGCTGGCTTGTGGCCAAGGGGAACCGGCGAGGGCGGTATTACGTGGCGGGGCCCAAGGCCGAGTAATGCGACAACCTCGCATACTTTTGTCGCAAATGAGGGTGTCGCATAACTGCCTGACGGAAGGGTTCATCAGGACAAAATATGCTTATACTCCTTGGCATATTTCGCCTGCCCTTCTGGACTTGTCCGTTGTTCAGAATTGCTTGAAAACTGCCGCCGGCGACCGATTGATGGGCGATGGGCATCCAGGCCATGAAGGCGGCCATTGGGAGGTCACAAGGTGAAATCCATCGCGCCGGAAGCGGCCGAGTTCAAGAGACCCGAATGCCTAGCCGGCGCCCACGCCTGTCCGCCCGAAGATTGCGGCGGAATCGACGGTTACGAGAACATGCTCGCGGCTCTCCGCGATCCAAAGCACAATTGAGCAGTGGGGCGGTGGAACCCTACCCCCCATGAACCCCCCGTGATGGAATCGAATGCAGAGCGAGTATTGACCTTCTGCAAGGTTCCTCGACCACGGGAGAAATCGTCGGTAGGCGAATCCGCCTTATTTGCCGGGCGGGGATAAATATATTAGGCTCAAGGAGGCCAAACGGGAAGCAGGTCGCTATCTTCTCGGGTCCGGCAAGCAGCCTGGAGGATTTATATGCCCAATTCATTACACAAGCTGGGATTTGCTCTTTATATTGCCCTATTCGTCGGGTTGGTATTTTTCGGAAAAATCGTTGGGCTGGCGGCCGACTATCTATGGTTTAAAGAAATCGGCCTTGAATCCGTATTCAGCGTCACTTTCATATCCCAATGGGGCTTGGGAATTGCAAGCGGCGCGGCCGCTTGGGCGGCGATAATCGCCAGCCTGCTTTTGGCCCAGAAATGGGCCAAGCACGGAGCCCTGATCTTTAACGACGAGGAAGAGGCCGAAATCCCCCATCTTGAGGCGTTGCGGCAAGCGGCGCCTGCCGTGCTGCTCATAGGCAGCGCGGTCGCGGCCTTTCTCATCGGCTCCTGGGCCGCCTCGCATTGGGATACTTTGCTCAAGTTCCGCGCGGCGACGCCTTTCGGGGAGCGGGACCCCATCTTCAACAAGGACATCGGCTTTTACGTATTTTCACTTCCCTTTTACCGGTTCGTGGTTGGATTCCTGCAGGCGGTTTTGCTCGCGTCGAGCCTAGCCGCCGTCGTTGTTTACGTCTTGGAAGGCAAACTTCTGGTGACGGCCGGCGGACTGAGGGCCACGCCGTGGGCCAGAAACCACCTGGCCTTCCTCGGAGGCGCGCTTTGCCTTCTCGCCGCGCTTCACTTTCAACTTAAGATGGCGGGCCTTCCGAACATCCAAAGGGCCATCGCTCCCGGCCCCGGCTATGCGGACCTGACGGCCACCCTTCCCGCCCTCAAGGCGTTAAGGTTCATCGCCGTCGTTTCCGCCGTCCTGCTGTGGGCAGCCCCGCTCTTGCGCGACGCCAAGCCCGCGCTGGCCGGCATCGCCCTTCTGGCGGCGGGAAGCCTTCTGTCGGGACTCTACAGCGGCCTCATCCAGCGCTTTGTCGTCGCCCCCAACGAAATCGTCAATGAAACCCCCTACCTTCGATGGGCCATCGAATACACTCGCAAGGCGTATGGGATCGAGGGGGTCCAAGAATTGGAGTTCGACCCGGCTGAAAACTTGACGCCCCAAATCCTGCGGCGCAACGAGCTCACCGTCAAGAACATCCGGCTCTGGGATCACGCCCCCCTGCTGACCACCTTCAGCCAACTCCAGGAAATCCGAACCTATTATGACTTTATAGACGTGGACAACGACCGCTATCAAGTCAACGGGGAATACCGCCAGGTGATGCTCTCTCCCCGCGAACTCAACCCCGCCGCTCTTCCGAGCCGCATCTGGATCAACGAACACCTCACCTATACCCACGGCTACGGCCTGACTTTGGGTCCCGTCAACCGCATCTCGCCCGAGGGGCTGCCGGAATTCTTCATCAAGGACATCCCTCCCCAAGCCTCCACCAATCTCACGGTCTCCCGGCCCGAAATCTACTACGGGGAAGCCCGAGGAAGCTATGTCATCGTCAACACCGAGTCCAAGGAGTTCGACTATCCCTCGGGAGACGAAAACATCTACACCAACTACCATGGAAGCGGCGGAGTGCCGATCCACGGTTTTTTGAGGAAACTCCTGTTCGCCCTGAACTTCAAAGAAATCAAAATCCTTCTGTCCGGCGACATCACGCCGAAAAGCAGAATCCTCTATCACCGAACCATCCAGGAGAGGCTTTCCAAGGCCGCTCCTTACCTGCGCTTCGACCAGGACCCGTATCTGGCCGTTTCCCGGGAGGGAAGGCTTTTCTGGATCGTGGACGCTTTCACGGCGACCGAATATTACCCCTTTTCCGAGAGGATTGAGGGCATCGGAAATTACGTCCGGAACTCGGTCAAGGCGGTCGTGGACGCCTACAACGGCGACATTTCCCTCTATATCACCGAGGAAAACGACCCCATCATCCAGACCTATAGAAAGATATTTCCAAAAGCCTTTCGCGACATTTCCGAGATGCCTCCGGATTTGAGGAGCCATATCCGCTATCCCCAGGACCTCTTTTCCATCCAAGCCCACATCTACGCCACCTATCACATGACCGACCCCCAGGTCTTCTACAACAAGGAGGACCTCTGGAAAATCCCCGACAAGTCTTTCAGCAATCAAGTCCAGAAAATGGCGCCGTACTACACCATCATGAAGCTGGGCTCCGTGGGCAAACAGGAGGAGTTCATCCTGATGGTGCCCTTCACGCCGGCCCGCAAGGAGAACATGATCGCCTGGATGGCGGCCAGGTGCGACGCGCCGCATTACGGGAAGCTCTTGGTGTACAATTTCCCCAAACAGAAACTGGTGTACGGTCCCGAACAGATCGAGTCCCGTATAGACCAGGACGCGGAGATTTCCAAACAGCTCTCCCTGTGGAACCAGGGCGGCTCCCAGGTCATCCGCGGAAGCCTGCTGGTCATCCCGATAGAAAACTCGCTGATTTACGTCCAGCCCCTCTATCTGGAGGCCACCGGCGGCGGCCTGCCTGAGCTCAAGCGTGTCATCGTCGCCTACGGCAACGCCATCGCCATGGAGGAAAACCTGGAGGAGTCTTTAAACAGGAT
>MGUX01000006.1 GCA_001800185.1 Elusimicrobia bacterium RIFCSPLOWO2_12_FULL_59_9 | reverse complement strand
CCGGCCGCGCTCGCTCCGGCTCCATCCGTTCGCCATTGTGGCGCAAAGGCGGAGTGGTTTTCGGCCCGAAGCACAGATCCTACCGGCAGGATTTTTCCCAACGGAAGCAGCGCTTGGCCCTGTGCCATGCGCTTTCGGCTAGGAATTTGCAGGGAGATGTGGTGGTGATCGAATCCTTGAGCCTGGAAGCCGCGAAATGCGGCGAGATGGCCAAGGCTTTGGAACAGCTTCGCGTTCCTTTTCGCTCTTTGTTGGTGATGGATAAAATCGAGCCGCGCCTGGTTACGGCGTCGAGAAATATCCCCGGATTGAGGTTGGCGCGAGCCGCCGATTTAAACGCGTATCAGGCCCTCAACGGCGCGAAGGTCGTTTTCACGAAGTCCGGTTTGAAAGCGCTCGAAAATCGGGTGAGCGGGACGCCGGAGTAAATCCGGCTCTTTTGGCCCGCTGCGCGCCGATCCCCACGGCTTCACCTGCCTCCGGGTAATGCCTGCTAGCGGCAGAGGAGACGGCTGACCTGCCTCGGCGGTTTGACGAGAGGCGAGGGATTTGTCGTGGATGTTTGGGTTTGGGGATTGGCGCGATATTTTATATAATAAGCAGGTTCTGCCTTTTGAAATTGGGGAGTTGAAATGGCGCGCGAAGATTATTATTGGATACTCCAGAGACCGCTGATTACGGAGAAAAGCACCTGGCTTAAAGAGAAGTTCAACCAGTATGTTTTCCGGGTGCATGCGGACGCGACGCGAAACCAGATCAAGCAGGCGGTGGAAACCCTCTTTAAAGTGGAGGTAGAAAAAGTGCGCACGGCCACCATGCCGGGCAAGATGCGCCGCCTTGGGCGGTTCGTCGGCAAGCGCTCGGATTGGAAGAAGGCGTTCGTGAGGGTTAAGTCCGGCCAGAAAATTGATTTGGCCTCCGAGGCGGGAGGGTGAGCGCAAATGCCGGTTAAACAATTTAAACCCTACACGCCCTCTCGGCGGCACATGCTGCTTCCGGATTTTTCGGAATTGACGCGCGCCGAGCCGGAAAAATCTTTGACCGTCGGCCTTCGCAAAAAGGGTGGGCGCAACAACACCGGCATGATCATGGTGCGCCACCACGGCGGCGGCCACCGGCGGCTTTACCGTCGCATCGATTTTAAGCGGGGAAAATCCGGCGTGCCGGCCAAGGTGGCGTCCGTCGAATACGACCCGAACCGGAGCGCGTATATCTCCCTTCTGCATTATGCCGACGGTGAAAAGCGCTACATTTTGCATGCGGTGGGCCTGAAGGTGGGGGACACGGTAACTTCGGGTCCCAAGGCGGATATCAAAGTCGGCAACGCCCTGCCCTTTTCTGCCATTCCCGAGGGAACGTTCGTCCATAATATCGAGCTCATCCCGGGCAACGGGGGACAACTGGCGCGTTCCGCCGGCAGCCAGGCGCAGTTGGTGGCCAAAGACGGCCCGTATGCCCAGGTCAAGATGCCCTCGGGGGAAATCCGGATGTTTCCGCGCGAGTGCATGGCGACGATCGGTCAGGTGAGTCATACCGACAACGACAGGATACATCACGGCAACGCCGGCCGCAAGCGGCGCTTGGGCATCCGGCCGACCGTGCGCGGCGGGGCCATGAACGCCGTGGACCATCCCCTCGGCGGAGGCCGCGGAAAGTCCAAGGGCAACAACCACCCTCAATCTCCTTGGGGTACTTTGGCCAAAGGGGGCAAGACCAGGAGTCCCAAAAAGGTTTGGAATTGGATGATTGTCAGGGACCGCAGAAAGGCCGTGCAGGGCGGGGTGTAATAGAAAAGTGATCAAGTGGTCGAGTGATCTAGTGGTCATCGCCACGCATGGGTTTGACTGATCACTGGACCACTCGATCACTAGCGTTAAATTCGTTTTGGAGAGAAACATTCGATGGGCCGATCAACCAAAAAAGGGCCGTACGTGGACCTGAAGCTGCTCATGAAAGTCCAGCGCGCCAAGGAAACCGGCGACCGCAAGCCGATAAAAACCTGGGCGCGCGCGTGCACCATCGTGCCCGATTTCATCGGCAGCACGTTTTCGGTGCACAACGGCCGCAAGTTCCTGCCGGTTTATGTCACCGAAGAAATGGTGGGCCATAAATTCGGAGAATTTGCCTTCACCCGTTTTTTCAAGGGGCACGGCATGTCCCACACGAAAGAAGCCGCCGAGAAAACTTGATCTATGGACGCCGTAGCGCACGCCCGTTTTCAGCGTTTTGGCCGCCGCAAGGTGGCCCAGGTGCTTTCCCAAGTCCGCGGCAAGACCGTCGGCCGGGCCAAGGAGCTGCTTCCCAACGTTCCGAGGCGTTCGGCGGGGATGGTTGAAAAGACCATTCGTTCGGCCGCGGCGAACCTGATGGTCAAAGCCGGCCACAAGCTCGATTTGCAGTCCATGTGGGTGAAGGCCGGATGGGTGGACAAAGGGCCGCTCAAAAACCTCAGGCGGTTGAGGCCGGGACCGCAGGGGAGAGCCTTGAGTTATCGGCGCAAGATGTGCCATTTGACGATCGTGGTGTCGGATAAAAAATAACGGAGCGTTTTAGGAGCGACAGGCGTGGGACAGAAAATTCATCCAAACAGCGTACGAGTGGGATACATTCGAGACTGGGAATCCCGTTGGTTTTCCCTCAGGGAAATGCCGGCTTTGATAGGGGAGGATTTCCGGATCCGCAAAATTATTTTTGACCGCTTTCAGATGGCCTCCGTCTCGTGGGTCGGCATCGAGAGGGCCGGGTCGTATCTGCGCATCAACATTCACACCGCCAGGCCGGGAGTGGTCATCGGCAAGCGGGGCGCCGACATCGAAAGCCTGCGCCATGACTTGGAGACGATGACGGGAAGGAAGACCATCATCAACGTCATGGAAATCAAGCAGCCGGAGCTCGACGCGCGGCTGGTGGGCCAGGCGATCTCTTTCCAACTGGAGCGGCGCATCCATCACCGGCGGGCGATGAAGCGCGCGATGGAGCGGACCATGGGGGCCGGCGCCTTGGGCATCAAAGTGATGGTGGCGGGCCGCTTGGGCGGCAATGAAATCGCGCGCACGGAGTGGCTTCGCGAGGGGCGCGTGCCCCTGCATACTTTTTCCGCCGATATCGATTACGGTCTGACCGAAGCCAATACGGTCATGGGAAAAATAGGCATCAAGGTTTGGATTTTTAAGAAGCAACTCTTTAAGAAAACGACGAAGGAGCTTTTGGAAGAGGCGCGCAAACAGGGCACCGCGGAGGCCTTCATCGCGGATGCGGCCGCGAAGGACAAGCAGGCAGCGCCCGCCGCGGCGGCCGATCCCGCCTTGGAAGCGGCTCCACCCGTCGCGGCGCAGGAAGTCCCCGCCGTGGAGAAAGAATTGGCTCTGCCTGAGCCGATAGACTTCCAGGCGGCGGATCGCGTTGAGGCCGATGTCCAAGACGCGCAGGCGCCGCCGGCCGAAGTTCAAAATGAGGAAGAGGAGTAAGGGCCCCCATCTGCCATGTTGATGCCAAAGCGAGTCAAATATCGCAAGCCTCACACCAAGCGCATCCGGGGGAGCGCCAAGAGAGGCGCTCGTCTGGCTTTCGGCGAGCACGGCCTGAAGGCTCTAGGTTCGGCTTATATCACCGCCAGGCAAATCGAGGCGTCCCGGGTCGCTATAGGCCGCTATTTAAAAAAGGGCGGGAAACTTTGGCTGCGCATTTTCCCGGACCACGCCATCACCAAAAAGCCCGCGGAAACCCGGATGGGAAAGGGGAAAGGGGCTCCGGAAGTTTGGGCGGCGCGGGTCAAAAAGGGCAGAGTTTTATTCGAGTTGGACGGTATTCCGGTGGAGATGGCCCGCGAGGCCTTCAGCCGGGCGAATGCCAAGCTTCCCATCCCCACCAAATTTATTTCCAGGGGCGCGCGCCAGGCCGTTTAAGGGAAGCGGAGCGGAGGGTTCAGTGAAAGGAAAGCAGAGAGAAGAATTAAAAAACCAGCCCCCCAAGGAGCTTGCGGTGCAGTTGCGCGAGGCCCGCGAAAAGCGGTTCAAGCTGGGTTTTCAGCAGCGCGTGTCCCTTTTGAAAAATCCCCTGGAAATCCGGGAAACCCGGCGTAATATCGCCAGGCTTAAAACCTGGATCAGGCAAAAAGGATAGGGTGCCAAAATAATGCAGACAAAGCCAGCAGGGGGAGCGCAGCCGGATTCCGCTGCGGATCGAAACAAACGGCATGTTTTGCGCGGGATCGTCGTGTCGGACAAAATGAACAAGACCCGGTCCGTGGTCGTCATCCGCAAAGGGCGCCACCGGCTTTACCGCAAAGTCCAGACGAAAAAAAGCAAATTTTACGTGCACGATGAAAACAACCAGTCCAAGCAAAACGACGTCGTCGAAATCATGGAGACGCGGCCGCTCTCCCATCTAAAAAGGTGGCGGTTGGTGCGGGTCGTGGAAAGGGCGCAGCAGGGGTAGGAGTTCAGGATGGTCCAATTAAGGTCGATTTTAAACGTCGCCGACAATTCCGGGGCCAAACGGCTTCAATGTTTTCACGTCATGGGCGGCAGTTGGAGACGTTATGCCCGCTTGGGCGATATCGTGGTTTGCTCCGTCAGGGAGGCGCTGCCCAGGGCGGCCATCAAAAAAGGCGACGTGGTCAGGGCGGTCATCGTCCGCACTCGAAAAGAAAGCCGCAGGCCGGACGGATCGTATGTGCGCTTTGACGACAACGCGGCCTGCATCGTCGACGCGGGAGAGCCCAAGGGCACCCGCGTGTTCGGTCCCGTCGCGCGCGAGCTGCGGGACAAAAATTTTCTAAAAATCATTTCGCTGGCGCCGGAAGTGGTATAGCCGCCGGCAAGGGTTTCGCATGCTCAACATTCGAAAGAAAGACATGGTCCTGGTGATCGCGGGCAAGGACAAGGGAAAAAAGGGGGAGGTGCTTAAGCTGCTCCCCGCCAAAAGCCGCGTGATAGTCTCCAAAATCAATATGGTGACCAAGCATCGCCGGGCCCAGGGCGGGCAGCCGGGCGGGCTTCAGAAACTGGAGGCGCCGCTGCATCTTTCCAACCTCATGCTGATGTGCCCCAAGTGCAAGCAGCCGATGCGCCCCAAGCGCGACGTGTTGACCAGCGGTGAAAAAGTGCGCTTATGCCGCAAGTGCGGAGAAGTGATTTTATGACCGAAAAAAAACCTGCCGCCCAGTCCGGCGCCTACGTGCCGCGGCTCAAAGAAGCCTACAAAAATGTGATCGTCGCCGAGATGATGCAGCGCCACGGGTATGCCAATCCCTTCGCCGTTCCGCGCTTAAGAAACATCGTCGTCAATATGGGCGTGTCGGAAGGGAAGGACAACGTCCAGGTTTTTGACGCCGCCCGCGGAGAGCTCGGCGTCATCACGGGCCAGTTGCCGCGCATATGCCGCGCCAAAAAGTCAATTTCAAACTTCAAGCTGCGCGAAGGAATGCCCATCGGACTGAAGGTGACCTTGCGGGGCGACCGCATGTTTGAATTTCTCGATCACCTGATATCGATGGCCATTCCCCGCATCCGGGACTTCAGGGGATTGGACGCCGCCGGCTTCGACGGCCAGGGCAACTTTAATTTGGGGATCTTGGAGCACCACATTTTTCCCGAGGTGAATTTGGAAAAATCGCCCAAGGCGCGCGGCATGAACATCTCCTTTGTGACCTCCGGCGCGGACGCGTCCTCGGCCAAGGATCTGCTGCAGCTTTTGGGAATGCCGTTTAAGAAGCCCAAGGATAAGGATGACAGGGACGATTAGGAGCGCATATGGCGACTCTCGCGTGGGAAGCTAAAACCAGAAGGCCTCCCAAATACGCGGTCCGGCACGTCAACCGCTGCCAGACTTGCGGTCGTGCACGGGGATATTACCGGGACTTCGGGTTGTGCCGCATCTGTTTCAGGAAATTGGCTCACGCCGGGCAGATCCCGGGCGTGCGAAAATCAAGCTGGTAAGGCCGGGGGGTTCCGGCGAATCGCCGTTTGAGGTTTGATCCATGGATACAATCGGGGATATGCTGACGCGGATTCGGAACGCCAACGCGAAGTTCAAGGATCGCGTGGACATTCCTTATTCCAAGATCAAATTGGAGTTGGTGCGCGTTCTCAAGGATGAAGGTTTTATCGCCAATTACAAGAGCCTTTATGTGGACCGGCAGCGGGGAACCATCCGCGTGTTTTTGAAGTACACCCCTCAAAAAGAGCGGGTGATCCAGGGGATTAAGCGTATTTCCAAGCCCGGGCTTAGGATTTACCAGTCTTATAAGGAGCGGATGCGCGTTCCAGTGGGGTTTGCGGTTCCGATTCTGACCACATCCAAGGGGTTGATGACGGAAAAGCAGGCCCGCACGCAAAAGGTCGGGGGCGAAGTCCTTTGTCTGGTGTGGTAAGGGGAGAGGGGAAAAAAGATCCATGAGCCGTCTGGGCCGACAGCCGATTGCAGTTCCTTCCAAGGTCGAAGTGCAGATCGAGGACCGCGTCGTTCGCGCGAAGGGGCCGTTGGGCGAGCTGTCTGAAGCGCTGCCGGAGGCCGCCCGCGTGGAGTTGAAGGACGGGAAGCTTTTGGTTTTCATCGATAATCTGGAAAAAAACAGCGCCATTTACGGAACCACGCGCATGCGGCTTGCCAATATGATTCATGGGGTGGCGGAAGGATTTACCAAGAGCCTTCACATCGTCGGAGTGGGCTACCGTGGCCGTCTGGAAGGCGGCAAGCTGATATTTCAAATGGGGTTTTCGCATCCGGTGGAAGTCGAGGTTCCAAAAGATTTAAAGGTCGTGGTCGGCCCCAAAATGATCACCTTCGACATTTCCGGCGCCAGCAAGGAGCAAGTGGGATCTTTTGCGGCGCGAGTCCGCGGCCTGAGGCCTCCGGAGCCTTATAAGGCCACCGGCCTCCAGTACGTGGGCGAGCATATCTTCCGCAAGGCGGGCAAGGCGGCCGCCGGGGGCGAGGGCAAGAAATAATGCCTAAATCGAGCAAGGAACGCTACCAGTTTCGAAGAGCCAGGGTCAAGAGGATTCTCGGCCGCCAGTTGGAATGGCCGCGTTTAAGCGTTTACCGGAGCCTGCGGCATCTTTATGCCCAGGTCATCGACGACAAAGAGGGCAAAACGTTGGCGTTCGCGTCGAGCCTTTCCAAAGAGATCAAGGCACGGTTGAAATCAGGCAAGAACAAAGACGCCGCCAAGCTTGTGGGAGAATTGGTGGCCAAGCAGGCCCTGGGGGCCGGGGTTAAGCGGGTTCGAT
The DNA here is from genome assembly GCA_001800185.1 of Elusimicrobia bacterium RIFCSPLOWO2_12_FULL_59_9. Taxonomy (GTDB): domain Bacteria; phylum Elusimicrobiota; class Elusimicrobia; order O2-12-FULL-59-9; family O2-12-FULL-59-9; genus O2-12-FULL-59-9. The sequence continues at coordinate 4,246 of MGUX01000006.1, read as the reverse complement.
TTGACCGCGGGGGGCGCTTGTACCACGGCCGCTTGGCGGCTTTGGCGGATGCCGCCAGAAAAGAGGGACTGGAGTTTTAATTTATGCAAGAGGTTAAAGCTGAAAAAACGGAAAAGACTCAAGATGCGCCGCCGGCTGAGGAAAGAAAATCCGGCCGGTTGAAGCCCTCCTTCAGGGGCGGCGGCGCGTCCGGGGCCGACTCCGGGCTGCAGGAGACCGTCGTGACCATCAACCGCGTCACGAAGGTGGTGAAGGGCGGAAAAAGATTTTCTTTCAGCGCTCTGGTCGTGACCGGCGACAAGCACGGGCAGGTGGGGGCCGGTTTTGGGAAGGCGAAGGAGGTGCAGGCGGCGATCAAGAAGGCCTCCGCGCACGCCAAAAAAAATATGTTCAAGGTCCCGATCTTTGACGGGACTATCCCGCATGCGGTGGTGGGCCGCTTCGGCTCCGGGCAGGTGTGGATGAAGCCCGCCTATAAAGGCACCGGCGTGATCGCGGGGGGCGGGGTGCGGGCGACTTTGGAAGCCGCCGGGGTCACGGACATTTTAACCAAGAATCAAAGATCCTCCAATCCGTTCAACATGGTTTACTCGACGCTGGCGGCCTTGAAGTCGCTCAAAACCAAAGAGGAAATCGCCGCGATCCGAGGCCGGACATGACGGCGGGCGAGAAAGCGCGGACGGGACTGTGGAATTTATTTCCCACGACCGGGGCGCGCCAGCGGCGCCTTCTCCTGGGGCGCGGCCGCTCCTCCGGCCATGGGAAAACTTCGAGCCGGGGCGGAAAGGGGCAGTCCGCCCGCACGGGATCGAGCAAACGGCCCGGCTTTGAGGGCGGGCAAAATCCGTTTTTGCGGCGCATTCCGAAGCGCGGCTTCAGCAACCGCGCTTTCCAGGTTCGCTACGGCGTCTTGAACCTTTCGGATTTAGACGGCGTTTTTTCCGCCGGCGATGCCGTCAGCCGCGACGTCCTGCGCCAGCGCGGACTGATCGGAAAAAATCAGCAGGTCAAGATTTTGGCCGGCGGCGAGCTCAAGAAGCCTTTGAAAATCGTCGTGGACGCTTTTTCCCAGGACGCCAAGAAGAAGGTTGAGGCCGCAGGCGGGACCATCGTTCTGTCCGAAAAATCCAGCCGCACAGCATGTTAGAATCAGCGACCGACATCGTTAAGATCAAGGCCTTAAGAAACAAGGTCTTGTTCACTCTGGGCTGCCTGGCCGTGTTCCGGGTGGGCGCCGCCATTCCGGTGCCCGGCATCAACACCGAGGCCGTCCGCAATCTTTTCGCCGCGCATCAAAACACGCTTTTAGGCTTTTTGGATATTTTCTCGGGCGGCGCCCTGGGTCAGTTTTCCATTTTTTCCATGGGGGTCATGCCTTATATCAACGCCTCCATCATTATGAGCCTTCTGCAAGGCGCTCACGTCGTGCCGTATTTGGACCGCCTGGCCAGGGAAGGCGAGCTTGGCCGCCGCAAGCTCAACCAGTATATCCGCTACTTGACGCTGGTGCTGGCCGCCTTTCAGTCCTTCGGCCTGACCATCGCCATGAGCAATATGCCGACGCCGGGCAATATACCGGTGGTCAGCGATCCCACCATCGGCTTTTACTTGATGACGGTGCTGACGCTGACGACCGGCACGGTGTTCATCATGTGGCTGGGGGAACAAATCACGGAACGAGGCATCGGCAACGGCGTTTCTTTGATCATTTTCGCCGGCATCATCGACCGCCTTCCGAGCGCGGTGACCAAGGTCATTCAACTTCTGCGCTTGGAGGAAATCAGTCTCTTCCAGACGCTGTTTATGACCGCGATGGTTTTGATCGTCATCGGGCTCGTGGTTTGGCTGGAGACGGGCCAGAGGAAAATCCCGGTGCAGTACGCCAAACGAGTGGTGGGAAGAAAAATGTACGGCGGGGCGAGCACCTATTTACCCCTCAAGGTGGATCAATCCGGCGTTATCGCCGTGATTTTCGCCGTTTCCATCCTGGCGGTGCCGATGACGCTCATTCAGTTCGCGCAAGCCTCGCCCTGGGCTCAAAAAATCCAGGGTTTCATGACCAGCCAGAACATGTTTTACGAGATGATCTACGTGGGGCTGATCATTTTTTTCTGCTACTTTTACAATTCGGTCAGCATCAATCCGGACGATTTGGCGGAGAATATGAAAAAATGGGGCGGTTTTGTGCCGGGAATCCGGCCGGGTCCGCCGACGGCGCAATATATTCAATGGGTCATGGAGCGCATCACGCTTGTCGGCGCCCTGTCGGTGGCCGCGCTGGCCGTGCTTCCGGACCTGCTTCGCAACTGGCTCAACGTGCCGTTTTTTTTCGGCGGGACCTCCTTGCTGATCGTGGTGGGGGTCGGATTGGACACGATAGGACAACTGGAGGCGCATCTCATCATGCGCCATTATGAGGGGTTTTTGAAAAAAGGTAGAATTAAGGGGAGATGGTTCAACGTCGGAGCGTAAACGGCGCCGGCTAAATATGAATTTGATCATTTTGGGGTATCCGGGATCGGGCAAGGGCACGCAATCCAAGGCGTTGGCGCAGCGCTACGGCATCGTCCATATCTCGACCGGCGACATTTTGCGCGACGCGATCGCGGCCAAGGGCGCTCTGGGAGAGCAGGCCGCCTCCTACGTCAACGCCGGCCAATTGGTGCCGGACCAGATGATTTTTGAGATACTGCGGCTGCGGCTCGACGGCATTTTGTGCGAGCGGCCAGGCGGGGCGCCGGGTTTTTTGCTCGACGGGTTTCCGCGGACGCTGCCGCAGGCGCAGGATTTGGACCGGTATCTGAAACAGCAGGGCCGGGCGATCGATTTGGTCCTATTTTTGGATTTGACCGAAAAGGAGGTCGTACGCAGGCTCACCAGCCGGCGGATGTGCTCCGCGTGCGGAACTCCCTACAACCTGGTGTTTCGTCCGCCGAAGAAGGACGGAGTCTGCGACGCGTGCTCCAAAGCGCTTGTCCAGCGCGAGGATGATATGCCCGGCACCGTGCAGCGCCGTTTGGTGGTCTATAAAGATTTGACCGAGCCCCTGGCGGCTTATTACAAGTCCAATGAGCTTTTTTTCCGGGTGAACGCGTCTCAAAAGCCGGAGCAGGTGACCGAAACCATTGCCGGCGAGATCGGGACTCGCCTGTTGAAAAAGGCCTGAAGCGTATCATGGATGCGGTGGCTGGATCAATCGAACTCAAGACCCCCAAGGAAATCGGCTGGATGCGCGAGGCGGGGCAAATCGTGGCGCGCACCTTGAGCCTGCTGGAAGCCTCCATGCAACCCGGCATGTCCACTTGGGATTTGGACCAGATCGCCCGTCAAGAACTTGAAAAATCGGGCGCCAAGGCCGCTTTTTTGCGCTATCGCGGCTACCCGGCGGTGTTGTGCGTTTCTGTCAACGATGAGGTGGTTCATGGAATACCCCGCAAGGACAAGATCATCCGCGAGGGAGATATCGTCAGCCTGGATTTCGGCGCGGTCGTCAACGGTTTTTACGGGGATGCCGCCATCACCGTGGGGGTGGGAGCAATTTCCGAGAAGGCTAGCGAACTCATGAAAATCACGGAAACGGCTTTGGTGAAGGGCATCGCGGCGGCCAGGCACGGCGGACGCATCGGCGATATTTCCAACGCCGTGCAAACCTACGCGGAATCCTTCGGCAAGTCGGTGGTTCGCGAATTTATCGGGCATGGAATCGGACGCAGGCTGCATGAGGACCCCGCCGTTCCCAATTACGGCCCGTCCGGCCAGGGCCCCAGGCTGGCCGCGGGGATGACCCTGGCCATCGAACCCATGATCAACGACGGCGGCTCTTCGGTCCGTATTCTGGAGGATCAATGGACGGCGGTGACGGCGGATGGGAGCCTGTCGGCGCATTTTGAGCACACCATCGTCTTGACGGAGTCCGGCCCGGAGGTTTTGACCAAACGCTATGCCGAAAAATGACAGCATCGAGGTGGAGGGCAAGATCAAGGAAGCCCTGGGCAATGCCATGTTCAGGGTGGAACTGCCGGGGGGCAAGCTGATCATCGCGCACATCTCGGGAAAAATGCGGGTGCATTATATCAGGATTTTGCCGGGGGATACCGTGAAGGTCGAGTTGTCGCCGTACGATTTGAACCGCGGACGCATCATCTATAGGAAGAAGTAGCGGGTTGCCGGGGAGGGCCCCAAGCGCATGAAAGTTCGAGCCAGCGTCAAGCCGATTTGCCAGAAATGCCATGTGGTTCGCCGCAAG
>MGUX01000005.1 GCA_001800185.1 Elusimicrobia bacterium RIFCSPLOWO2_12_FULL_59_9 | reverse complement strand
CCTCGCCGTTGTCGGAGTCCATCCCCTTGAGCTCGAAGGGCAGCTCCCGCCGTATGTCCTCGGTCGCTGCCACCACTTCCTCGGCCCGCTTGCCCAGAATCGCCCGCATTTCTACCCAGCCCGAGAACAGATCGACCTGGTTGAGCGTTGAGGCGAATGTCCCTGAAGCGTTGGAACCCGAATGACTGACCGTGTCCACCTCCAGCCATCCCGGCCCCGGCACGTTCCAGGACTCGGTCTGGATTGGGATCGTCTGCCGAAGCCACCGCCCCGGCTTGGTCTGCCCGTAGATCTTGTGCCCCAGCCTCCTCTTGTGCGGCCCCAGCCGCCGGTCCATCGTCGCCGGACTCATGGCCAACAGCAGCCTTTCCTCTTGCGCGCTCAACTCCCAGCGCCGCTTGATCCACGGCATCCACAACGGCAGCGCCGCCTTCAACCTCACCGACCACAGATACTGCGTCGCCTTCCACACCTCTTCCAGGATTCGGATCAGCCTCTCGGGATAGACCGGCTCCCGATGCCGGAACGGCCGCTCGATTGGCGGCTCCTTGCCGCGCATCAGCCGCTTCGCCTGTCTGCGCCTGCGGCCGAGCGTCTCGCTCACCTGGTCCAACAACCGGCTCTTTTCCCTGCGCCCTTTCGCCTCCCGGTACAACACTTGCATTCGCCTCACGTACTGCCCCCTTGCCGACGGACTCATCCGCGATACCCCCAAACACGCCCCAAATTGCGGGACTGGTTCGGGGACATCTTACATGAGTTGACGAGTCCATTTTCGGGGACATCTTACGTGATTTGAAGCGCCCCCTTGAAAGTTAACTACATTGTAGTTATACTGTAGTATGAGCCACCGATTCGAATGGGACCCCGAAAAGGCCAGAACGAACAAGCGCAAACACGGGATATCGTTCGAAGAGGCGCAAAGCGTGTTCTACGATGAGAATGCACGATTCATGTCCGACCCGGAGCATTATGAGGATGAGGACAGGTTCTTGCTTCTTGGAATGAGCTCCAACCCCAGGATACTCGTTGTGTGCCATTGCTATCGCCGGTCAGACTTGGCGGTTCGGCTCATTTCGGCGCGCCGCGCGACGAAGAACGAGCAAACTTTATATTGGGAGCGAATTCAATGAGAAAGGAATACGATTTTTCAAAGTCAAAGAGGAATCCATACGCGAGAGCGCTTAAGAGGCAGATTACGATCCGTCTGGATGAGCCCACGGTCGAATACTTTCGCCGATTGTCCAGAGAGACAGGCTTGCCGTATCAAAGCCTGATGAATCTCTATCTCAGAGATTGCGCGACTCGTCACCGGACGCTGCGGATGAATTGGGCCGCTTAGTATCGCGGTTGCGCTGACCAGGCCGGCGAAGAAAATCTTGATAGCCGCGTCCGCTGATCGCCGGGAAGTCCCGAGGGGACGTGGCAGAGACTCTGAAGGTCTGTTATAATACTTTGAGCCCATGAAACACTATCATCTTACGGCTGTCATTTGGAAGGAAGGGAAACGCTATGTCTCCAAGTGTCCAGAACTTGGGGTAGCCTCTTATGGCGCCACCCTTGAGAAAGCCAAGGCGGCTCTGGAAGAAGCCGTTGAACTCTATATGTCCAACGCCAAGAAGCTGCGCCTCTTGGACGATGTGAAACCCGCCATTTCCTCGGAAGCCCGCTACACCACGCATTCGGTGTCAGGCTTGACATTACGGAAATGTAATCATAAACTCCTCGTATGCCCCGCCCGGCTCGCATCCACTTTCCAGGCGCTCTCTTCCACGCCATGTCTCGCGGCAACGGCGGGCAGAAAACCTTCCTAAACGCCGACGACTACAGCGCCTTTTTGAAAATTCTTGCCGAAATCAAACGGCGAAAACCCTTCCATCTCTACGCCTACTGCTTGATGCCAAACCACTTCCACCTTCTGCTTGAAGTGGATCACGCCCCCCTCTCCCTCATTATGCAAAGGCTCCTGACCAGCTATTGCAAACACTTCAACATCGTTTATAAACGGCTCGGCCACCTATTCCAGGGCCGCTACAAAGCAATCCTCTGCCAGAAAGACTTGTATTTGGTCGAATTGATCCGCTACATCCACCTCAATCCTGTCCGCGCCAGCCTGGCCAACTCCCCGTCCGCTTGGCGTTGGTCTGGACATCACGATTATATCTCCAGGATCAAGCCATCCTTGACCGACACTGGCTTCCCACTTTCGTTATTCGGCGCGAATGCGGCTCAGGCGCGCGAGGCCTATGTCCGATTTCTCGCTGATGGCATCGGCACAAAGCACGACGAGGATTTTTATCCTTCTCCTTCTCTTCCTTGCCTGGGCAATGAGGATTTCGTCTCAGATTACAGGAGTTTGGCCGGCAGCAAAAGCAGGGGGATGCCCAATCTGAAATACCAACCGACGATCGCTCAACTGAGCGCAGAACTTTCTGCTAAGGTGCCCATGTTTATGTTGAGGTCCAAGAGCAAGGCCCCGGCAGTCACGGCGGCAAGGCGCTCCCTAACGCTCAGAGCGCTGGAAGCCGGGCACGCTCCGGGTAAAATCGCGGAATTTCTGAATTATTCAGCATCGGCCGTATCAAAGATTATCGCCCGGAATATAGCGGGGGAAGAATAGTGGTTCTCCCACATTTCCGCAATGTCAAGCCTGACACGGATTGCACGGATTCATTGTACTGTTTGACCGTCACCGGGGTCTTGGCCATCTGGAACGGCCTCACGGTGACGCGATGGACCGGCTTTCCGTCATCGCTTTCATCTTCAGAACCCATCATGAAGGTTCCGCCCGGGATGGCCACCCATGCGATCCCGGCTCTGTCGCGGGACGAGGCGGCGAGCTTGGTCTTCTTCTGGGCGCAAGCCGGAACCGCGGCCATGACCACCAGCGCCGCGATTAAGCTCAAGAGAAGATCTGCCGCCGGACGCGTCTTTAAGCCATCTGACATGCTCTGTCCTCGAGCGCTAAAAACCCCATTCGCCCAAAAAAACTTGTCCCGCGTCAGCAACTAAGTCGACAGAAATCGGTGTTGATACGTTGTACCGCTTTCGGCGCCTAGATTTCAAAATTGGACAGATTGATTCCACTGAAGTCCGCAAAGGCAAAATCAGCCGGGTTCCTTGAGCAAAATGTATAATGCGGCTGTGGACTCCGATGCGCGCTTCACCGTCCTCCTTGCCGAGCCTGAACAACTGAGGCTTGCCGACATCGCCAAGGCCCTTTCCGCGTTTAAAAATATTCCTTATCAGGACGCGGCCCGCGCGGCCAGAAGCGCTTGGGGAATCGTGGCGGAAAGCTTGGAGGAAAGCGAGGCCCGGAATTTGGCCGATTGCCTAACGGCGTCCGGACTGAAGGCCATGACGCTTCCGAGGAGCGCCGTGGAGGCGATTCCCGCAGCTTTTACGGCAGCCAAGGCTGAGTTCGGAGCGGACGGCTTTCGGGCGATTTCAAAATCAGGGGAGGCGGCGGCGCTTCCAGGAGACGAAATCATCCTAATCGCGGCGGCGGGCTTTGAGAGGACGACCACCGCGACCACGAAGGTGAGGGAAGGCCCCAGCTCCAATCAAAAAGCGGCGAGCCTGGGCCTGATGATGATGACGGGGCTTCCCATTTCCATCGGCGGCAAGGAGCGGGAAGTGGAAAAAAGCAGGACCGAGACGGATTTGCTGTTTTATCTGGAGCTTTATTTGGGCAAACCCCTGAAGAGATTCCGAATCGACGCCCAAAATTTCAACTTCGCATGCTTGGGCGAGAAAATGGCTCATGGGGTATATCCAAATTTCAGGACTTTGCTCGCCGAGCTTAACCTGCGGGCTCCGCACGCCGGCAAAAACAAGGGATCCCGGCTCATGCTTCAAGGGGCTTCTCTGGCAGCCATGGGCTATGACTCCTTGGAGGACTTGGAGCGCGAGTGCCGTTGGCTTCTCACCCTTAAGTTCCTGAAAGAAACCCAAGAGCGAAATCATTAACCTGAATTCTGCATTTGAAGCGCGATTGGGGGGAATAGGGGACGTTCCTAAACGCCTCCATCCATCGGCTTCCTTTATACGCGGACAAAACCAGCGTCCAAATGAGCAACGTAAAGGCTGGTCCAAGCAATTTATCAACTTCATAATACGCGGCATGCCTGCACATGAGCCTGCCGCCCTAAAGGGCTGACAACGGAGCCGCGCTTTTAATAAAATAAACGCATGAACCGCCGCAAGGCCTTACCCGGGCGCTGGTTGTTTCTCTCCACGGCGGTTTTGGCCGCTTTCTTTCTGGGGCGGCATTTTGCGCGACAAAATTCCGACTCCGGGATTCCTCAAAGCGGGGACGCCTATGTCCATTCCATTCTTTTCCGGTCGGAGATTATTACCCAGGGCGGTCATGCTTTTGTGTTCGGAAACCCCGCCTCCAAGCGATTGCGCAATTACGTTTTGGAATATGGCCTCTCCTCCCTTTGCGCCGACAAATACGACGTCGAGAAAGCGAAGTGTCTGGGGCGCTGGGTGCGCGGCCGCCTTGTGGCCGGAAGAAACCAGCGTTATCCGCCTTGGGACGCCAGCACTATCCTTGAGCGCACAAAACTGGAAGGATTGAAAACTCACTGCGGACAGTATGGAATCGTGTTCGCTCAAACTCTGTGGGCTTTGGGCATTCCTTCCAGGCATATCGATCTAAAGGCCGAATCCGGGGACACGCATTTTTCAACGGCATTCTGGTCCAAGAAATATAAAAAGTGGGTGATGATGGACGCTTCGGAAGGGGTTTATTTTGAGCGGAACGGCATCCCTCTCGACGGGTTGGAACTGCACGACATCGTGCGGTCTAAAAGCCTTTCCGGCTTGAAAGGAATTTCCATCGAAGACGACATGCCCCTGGCCGCTTCCCGGTATGCTGCGTTCTTAAATATGTTTTATGAGTACAGCGTCGTCATGCGAAACAACCATTGGAGAGAGCCTGTGGAATTCAAGATCGCCGAATCTGGGGGAGTCGATCAATGGATCGGCGCTTGGTCGGATGTCCGGCTCGCTTGGCATCCTCCCTTGCCGAAGGCGGAAGCCGCCGGCCCGGTTCGGGCGTCCCAAAATCCTCTGGATTTCCGATGGAATCCCAACCCCATCCTCGCCGAAATCCGCCCCGGCTATTCCGGCGGAGATTACTTGATCAAACTGCGCTGCCTCGATGCGACTCCGGAAAATTTCGAAGTTCTCAGCACGGGGGGCGAGAGGCGCATGAATGTTCCGAGCGGGAAAGATTTTGGGTGGTCCCCAACGCCTGAACGCCCGGAACTTATCATTGAATCCGCTCCTGAAGAGGGTCAGGAGACACGCCGCCTGACCTTGATTGCCCTTTACGCGCCGAGGTCTGCCCCCCCCTGACGCCTCCGGGCGCCGCTTCCGGTCCCGTATTGAGTCCTGCGACGTCGCCAAGGCCTTGTCCGCGTTTAAAAACATTTCTTATCAGGATGCGGCCCGCGCGGCCAGAGGCGCTGGGGAACCATTAAGCGGCGCCTTGGGCTTGAAACGCGGCGGGTCGCCTGTTATACTTCGGGGGGGCGGGGGCATCCCACGGAGGGCAAAAAATGAAAAGGATTTCAGGTCTCAAGGCGTGTTTGGCGCCCGCGGCGTTCTGCGGGGCGTTGGCGGCCGTCATTTACCAAACCGAAGGCGTCGCCGGATTCCGCTTCTTCCTCAATGCCGAGGCACTGGCTTTGGTGGTGGGCGGGACGCTTCTGCTGGTCTGGGCCGCTTATCCCCTGGAGGAAGTGCGGCGGCTGCGGTCCCCGGAGATGCTGGCGTATGCGGCGCGGAGCGCCAAGTTCATGGGTCTATTGGGAACGCTTTTGGGGGTCATGATGATGCTCCCTTCCGCCGAGGTCTCGGAGATGCCGCGCCGGCTGGTCCTGGCGCTCAACGCTTTGCTCTTCGGGCTCATCCTGGCGGAGGCGGTGTTCGTTCCGTGGGCGCGCCGGCTTGAAAGAAAAAGGGTCGTCAAATCTTCACTGGACGTTACTTCGTGAATCGGCGCGTGAAAAGGAAGGGGGGGCCGGCGGCGTCATCTTGGCCGCCGGGTGGCGCCGCGAGCGGCCTGAAACATGAGGGCAGGTCCACAACCGCACCCTCAACCCGCCGTTCATTGTTGAGACGCCCGGTTCAAACCGCAGCCCGGTGCTGCGGATGAGCTGCATTGTGTTGCAAAGCATGGTCACGCGCCAGCCCGCGCACTTGGCGGCAAGGATTTTGCCGAGTTGCGCGTAGAGATTTCGCAAGTCGTTGGATTTGCTCAACCGCACCCCATACGGCGGGTTGGTCACCACCCAGCCCGGAACAGGGGGAGGCTCGATAGCGGACACGGCTTTGCGCGAGAATTCGACGCTTTCCGCCACGCCCGCGCGCGCCGCGTTGGACTCGGCCGCCAGAATAGCTCCCGCATCCCTGTCGGAAGCCATTATTTTTGAGGTGGTCGGAGCGATTCCTTTGCGAGCATCGGCCAGCAACGCCTCCCAACTCCCGGAATTGAAACCCGGCCAGCGCATGAAAGCGAAGGGTCTGGAAAGACCCGGTGGAATCTTTCTGGCCAGCAGCGCCGCTTCAATGGCGATGGTTCCCGAACCGCAAAAGGGATCCAAAAGAGGGGAGGCCGCGTCCCATTCCGACGCCATCACTATGGCGCAGGCCAGGGTCTCCCGGAGAGGGGCTTTGGCCGAGACGAGGCGATAGCCGCGCCGGTGCATAGGCGCTCCGGAGGAATCCACGCCGATGGCGCAGAGGTTATTCTCAAGCCGCGCGAAAATCAACTGGGGGAGGTCCGTATCCGCGCTTTCCTGAACCTTGACAACTGCGGGGGGCGTTCCAAGCCTGTCGGCGATCGCTCCCGCCAAGCGCTCCGCCACGGCGCCCTCATGATAGAGCCGCGATGTTCGGCAGTCAACCCGAAACGCGACCGGCCTTCCCGGGCCGAGATATTTTTCCCAAGGCAGGCGGCCCGCTTTGCGCCGCAACTCGGGGAAAGCGGAGGCGTAAAATTGTCCCAAACGGACCAGCACGCGATCGGCGCAGCGCAGATGCAGGTTGGCCCGGTAGAGGTCCTGCAGAGAGCCTTGAAATTCCACTTCTCCGGCTTGAGATCCCGGTCCCGGCGCCGAAGGGGACAAGCCCAACCCCTCCAACTCCCGGCCGATCAAGAACTCCAGACCCGGCACGCAGACGGCAAAAAGCGTTTCCATATTTTTTAGTCCGAAAACCTCAGTTGCGGCCTCTTTCTCATCTGAAAGTGCCGTACAAAATTATGCAACTGAGGTTGCGCCTGCGGCGCCGGGCAACCCCGTCGCTGTTTTGCAGCGACGGCCCTGCGGGCGAATTCCCAACTGGGGAATTCGGGTTAGTCCCGCGGGCGCAAACGACAACTCAGCATGCGGTCGCCATCAAAACAGAAAAACCCCCGGAATGGCCTTCCGGCCAGCATCCATGGAATCCAATGCGCGTCGTCGGCCCACATCTCGCCGTAGGGAATCGCCGAGATTTCCGTCCAGAAAGGCGCCGCTTCCTCCGTCTCGATCATTTTTCCTTCGATGTCCCGCGCCGTGAAGACCTCGCAATGCAGCGCGTAGCCGTCGGCGAACTGGAAAAGCAGCTCGCCGGCCGGAGAGACTTCCGTTGGAGTCGCGCCGATTTCTTCCCGCGTCTCCCGGCGCGCCGCCTCACGCGCGCTCTCGCCCGGTTCGATCCTTCCGCCGGGCCCGTTAATTTTTCCCGCGCCCAATCCGCGCTTTTTACGGATCAAAAGAACGCGCCCGTCATTGACGACGAAACAGAGCACCGCGCGCTCCGTCGGCTTCCAGGCGGCCCAATCGGGTTCTTTCATCGTCCGTATGATAGCAAACCGGGAGTGAAAGAGGCGCTTGAGGCCTCGCTTGGGGCGCGAAGCTCGCGGACTCTCATTGAGAGATGATAGGGTTGTAATGCGTTTGGCTGGACAAGCCGGCTTTTTTAAGAGCTTCGATCGCGGCGGTGATTTCAGGCGCCGGGGCGTTGTGTTCGCTGAGCAGCCGCTCCGCCGCGCCTCGGTCGCCTTCGGCCTGTATTTTCAGGAAAATGGACAGTATTTCGCGGATGGCCTGCGGAAAATTGGAGTGGACTTGCATCCGGCCCGTCGCGCCGTCAAAGGAGACGGCGTGTTTTTCTTTAAGCAGGTTATGGACCGCCACGGAATATTTCGCATGAGCTTCGTTGGGGTTTCTGTAAAGCCTGAAGACGGTCTCGGCTCCCACGTACATTCTGGCGATGGCCCAGTAGCTGTCCCATGAGATTTCGCCCTTTTTTGCGAATTCCTCCACGGCCATGAGGCCCAATAGGTCGGCTTTCTTCTCCTCGACCGGCAAATCCAGGTCGCCCAGGATTTGGCTCAGAGGCTGCCCCTTTGGATCATAGCCTTTGGTGAACGGCAGCATGCCGTGGGAGAGCTCATGTCCCGCCACCATCCAATAAAAGATATCCGGGTCGTACGCCTCGCCGAAGAGCCGCCTCTGGACAAAGCGCATGGCGTCCGAGCCGCGGGTGGCGATGACATTGCGGATGAGAAGCATCTTGGTCCCGTGCTTGGCCGCGATTTCCGGTTCGTTGGGCAAGGTCCAGCCCGCGGCCGCATACGTCCGGGAATCCCCTCCGCCGGCGATCATGTTGACCGCCGCCATATTCCGCGCGGGCTTGAAGTCCGGGTCCTTCAAGTACGGATTGTATCGTTCCTCCAAAGGCAGATTGCGCCCCATTTCCTGGGACATGCCCGCGAATTTGCCGATGATTTCAGCGCCCTGATTGTCCTGGGAATAGAGGGCGAAATGGTAATACTCCTTGACGCCCGCGATCGAATCGTCGTAGCTTTCGGTCGGGCCCAAGACCAGCTCGATGGGAGCGTCCTTCAGCGCGATCCAGCGTCCGTAGCTTTCCTCAAAATTGTCCCGCAGAAGGTCCTTGGCCTTGGAGCGCAGATACGCCTTAAGGCCTTGGCGTCAGGGAAAGCCGGGGCGGAGAGGTGAGGCCCAAATGGCCGCAACCTCGGGCGAACGGCAGGTTATTTGCGGCTGCTTGCGGCGCGTCGGGAAGCTTGCCGTGCGCGGGCGGCCGCCGGGGGCGTGGAGCCGCGGAAAGATCTGGCTGGGGTCTGAAAAATCCGGCCATTTTCGCTCAACAGGCGCCCCACCGCCTTGCCCCGGGCTTTGCCGTCCGGGGCCCAATCAAACCACCAGTAGCCCACCGCTGGGCGGCAGGGCGTCCAGGGCCCGCCGTTGATGGAAATATCAACGTTGCCGGCCAGGCGCGTCTGGAGGCGAAACGCATAGTGGGCGGAACTTATCATCTCGTTCGCTTTGGGATAGTCGAAGGCGATTTCGGTCGATTTCTTTGCGCGCGGCATATTTTGATCCTCCCGGAGGATGATTCTTGTCCCCGCGGCGCTTTTCGCGGGTCGGCGGGGACGGCTAGGCGGCCAGCGCTTTATGGTCGGCGTTGGCTTCGCGCGGCTGGCTTGCGCGCCGCGGCAGCTCGACGATGAAAGTGGTCCCTTTGCCGAGGATGCTGCGAACCCGTATGCGCCCGCCGTGCATTCCGACCAGCTTCTTGACGATGGCCAAGCCCAGACCCGTGGTCGGCTCGCCGGCGGTCGGTTTGCGGCTGGTGGTGGAGGAGGGTTGAAATAGCTTGCCGATTTCTTCCTTCGGGATGCCTTGGCCGGTGTCGGTCACCTTCAGCACGACGCCGCCCGGCTTTGCCTGGGCCGAGACCAGCACCTTGCTTCCCGAGGAGCTGTATTTGACCGCGTTGCTGATAAGATTGTCCACAACCTGAGCGATGCGAAGGGGGTCAGCCGCGATGCGTCCGACTTGGCCGGAGATCGTCGCGCTGAGACGAATGCCTTTTTGATCGGCGTGGCGTTGATGCAGAATCACTTGTTCTTGGATGAGCTTGGCCAAGGGGAAGGGTTGGACCTGCAGGGCGACTGTGCCCGCCTCGATGGCGTTTAAATCCAACAGGTCCTTCATCATGAATTCCATTTTCTTGCTTTGCCGCAGGATGATATCAACGACCTTTTTCTGGTCCTTCGACATTTTACCGAGGACGCCGGTGGTGAACATTTTGGCTGAGGCGAAAATCGAGGTGATGGGGCTGCGGATATCATGGGAGACCATGCCGAGAACCTCGTCTTTCTGCTGGCTCACGCGGGCAAGGTGTTCTGAGGTTTTTACGGCGTTGTCGATGCGGCTGGCGAGTTGTTGAAACTCAGCCAGGCTGGCCTGCACGATGTCGGTCCGCGTGACGATGCCCAGAAGGCGGCCCTTTCGGTCCACGATGGGCAACCTGCGGAAGCGCCGCTGCTTGAGAATGGCGATGGCTTCTTGGATCGGCCGATCGTCCTTGATGGTGGTGATGGCGCGGGTCATCACGTCGCCCACCTTGATGTCCTTCGGGAACCCGTTATGGGAGGCGAGGTGCTTGACGATGTCCCGTTCGGTCAAAATTCCGAGCAGGCGCCTCTTTTTTTGGACCACGACGCAGCTGATCGACCGCTCCGCCATCGTCTGGACGGCTTGGATCAGCGGCGCGTTTTCCGGAACTGAAACCAGCTCGCGCGACATGATCTGCCGGATGGGAATATATGAAAACTCGTTGCTCATGGCCGGGTCAAGCAGGAGGGGCCTTGGAAGCGGCCCGCTTTCCGCCGCACCTCATTATAAAACATTTTAAGCTCAATGAAACATTTTCCGTTTCCACTAAATTAAAGATAAAATACGCGATTGAGGAAATAAATGCTCTCCGGATTGCTGACAACCCTGCCGTTGACGCTCTGCCTGCTCCTTGCCGCGGCCTCCACGCCGGCCGGAGCGGCGCCTCCGGCGCTTCAAGTGCCGCGAGCACTGCGACCGGCCGGAGCGGCGCCTCCCGGCTGGCAGGAGGTCGCCAATGAACAGGGGATCGTAGTATACAAGAGAAAAGTGCCGGAGAGCCGTTTCGTCGAATTCCGCGCCCGGGCGATTCTCGACGCGCCCGTCTTGAGCGTCTTGGCGGTGCTTGATGACACCGGAGGCTACTCCGAATGGGTGCCCGGCAATTTGGAGATGAAAATATTGGAGAAAGTCAGCGAGACGGACGAGGTTTTTTATCAGGCCACCGATGCTCCCTGGCCCGCGAAAAGCAGGGATTATGTGGGCCGCTTCCAATTTCAAAAAGACGACGGCAAACGCTCCGTCGAGATCGAGTTTAGAAATACGTCGCATTCTTCAGCGCCTGTTCGGGGCGACCGGGTCAGGATGCCCTTCGTCCGCGGCTTATGGGTATTGCAGGCCGCGGGGGACGGGCGCTCCACGCGCGCCGAACTGGGCGTGCATATGGACCCGGGCGGGTGGATACCCGCCTGGCTGGCCAACTGGGTGACGCGATACTTTCCCCTTGATACCCTTAAGAACCTCCAGAGAGTTTTGCGGGAGAAAGAACCCAACGCAGATTTTGTCCGCCGGTACAAAGGCTGGAAGGAATTTGGCGGATGGGAAGCCGGTCCGGGACGATGAAGACCCGACGTTGGAGAGAGGAGAAAAATGGTTAGATTATTTTTATTTGTCATGTTGACCCGCGCCACCGCGGCCGGAGCAGCGCCACCGGCGCCCCAGGTGCCGCGAACTCTGAGCGCGGCCCACGCCGAGCTTAAAACCTGGCTGATCCCATACCAGCATGGGGAGACGCAGTTGGAAGGATATTTCGCCTACGATGACGCCTTTAAAGGAAAAAGACCCGGCGTGATCGTGATCCATGAATGGAAGGGGCGCGGCGATTACGTCAAGCGGCGCTCCGAAATGCTGGCTCGCCTGGGGTACGCGGCTTTCGCCGTTGATATGTACGGCAAGGGCGTCTACGCTCAAACCCATGAGGAGGCGGCGCGCTTGTCCGGCGCCCACCGAAGCGATCGCGCCCTCATGCGCGGCCGCGCCTTGGCCGGATTGAACGCGCTCACGGCGCAGAAAAATGTCGACGCGTCGAGACTGGCGGCTGTCGGCTATTGCTTCGGCGGCATGGCGGTTTTGGAGCTGGCCCGCTCAGGCGCGGAGATTAAGGGCGCGGTCAGCTTTCACGGCGGTTTGGACACGCCTCAGCCGGCCGGCCCCGGGGAAATTAAAGCCAGGATTTTGGCGCTGCATGGAGCGGAGGATGCCCATACCGGCAAGCAGGCGGCGGCTTTCCAGGAAGAGATGCGCGCCAGCCGGGCGGACTGGCAGATGGTGTATTACGGAGGCGCCGTCCACAGTTTCACCGTGGCGGAAGCCGGAGACGATCCCTCCAAAGGCGCGGCCTACAACGAGGCAGCCGACCGGAGGTCGTGGCAAGCCATGCGGGATTTTTTGCAGGAGATTTTCCAATAACGGCCCTCTTGATAATCAAGCGCGCATCACCCATAATAGATGGGTGCGCCGGATGGGGTAAAATGCTTGAGTTTAGGGTCACACAGAGAAGAGCATAGAACTATTCGGGAGGAAAATGATGAGACCAATACGATGGTTTAAACTACCGGCGTTGTTGTGTTTGGCGTCGTTGGCGCTGAGCGGCTGCGCGCAGACGCCCAAGCGTTCCGGCGAGGCTCAGGCAGTTCAGGAGCCGGCTATGCCCGAGCCGCCTGCCGTCCAGGCCGTCCAGGAGCCGGCTATGCCGGAGCCGCCCGCCGCCCAGCCGGCTCAGGAGCCGACGGAACACCACTCGACCACCGGCGAGATTAAGGCCATCTTGGATGGAGGAACCACTTTAGTGATTGATCACGGCGAGTTCAAAGGCTTCATGGCGGCGATGACGATGCCCTTTAAAGTCGCGGACCCGGATATTGCGCGGGATATTAAAGTCGGGGACAAAGTCCAGTTTACGATTTCTAAATTCGGACCGGCTTGGCAGATTTCTAAAATCGAGAAAACGGGGAATTAACCCAGGAGGAGCCGACATCGCGGATCCAAAAGAACGGCAGCGGCATCCCGAGATGAAAAAATGTCCCGCTTGCGGCCGCATGGCGGAGGCCCGGGCCGCGGAATGTCCGAATTGCTTTTTAATTTTTTCAAAATTCGAATCCCGCCTGATGCCGCCTCCCGCGCGCCAACCTGCGCCCTCCGCCCGAGCCGGCCCCAAACTGCAATGGATGAAGCCGGGGCAGGAAAAATTGGCGGTGTTCGTGCTGGCGCTTTTGTTGTTCGACGCCTATCTCATCATGACTCCGCCGCAGCGTCCCGAAGACGAGCCGCCTTCCCCGGCGTATTTCAGCGAGGAGGACCGGCCCGTTCCGGTCGCGGCGGTCATCGCGCGCCACGGCAAACGAAAACAAGTCTTCGCGAAAGTTTTTTTCCTAAGCGCCGGATCAGTGGCCGTGGGACTGGGCGCGATATGGTTAATCCGGAAAACCAGGCCCTAAAATTGGTAAAGTATGTCGTGGAACCCCGGCTTTCAAGGTGTGGCCAAAATGGACTCAGGAAAAATTGACCGGCCGAAGTCGGGCCGCCAAGGGAGCCCGGCTGGGATGAAACCGATGCTGCGAGCTTTTGAATTCTGCGTTCTATTTTTCTGCGCTTTTTCGCTCTCCGGCTGCTTCAGCGAGGCGCTTATGCTAAAAGAGCAAAGCGAGCCGATGAATATTCCTTCCTCGATGGTTTCCGATCCGATGTCGATGCCGCCGTTGTCGCGGGTTTTTACCGGGCCGCCGGACGGCCGCATCGTGAGGCTCCTTGGCAATAAGCTCCTAGGGCAGAAAGGCGACGATCTGCTTCTGGATTGGAGCGGCTCGGAGCCATTGCTCCCCAGGTCCCGGCTTCTCATCGTCCGGCAGGCGGGAGCCGCGGAATCTAGCGGGGGGGGGGCGCGGGGCGTTCGCGTGCGGAGAGTGGGCGTGGCCCGGGTGCTGCGTGTGGTCCGGGAAAACAGATACCGGGCTCGAATCCTGTCCCACACCGCCGAGGTTCTTCCCGGCGACTGGCTCCTGCGGCCCTGATCGATGTCAAAAAATTACGGCCTTTTTAGAGAACTGGTTTTGACGGGGCTCAAGCGGAAAAATTGGTCCCTGCGAAGGTTGTGCCGCAAGGTTTCTTTGGACCCTTCTTTCTTTTCCAAAGTTCTGGCCGGAAAGAGAAATCCGCCTTCCGAAGAGCATGCGCTTAGGAAAATAGCCGAGATTTTGAGCTTGCCTCCGGCGCGCTTGATGGTCGCCGCGGGCCGCATTCCCTCCGAATGGCGGGAAAAGCTGTCGCATCCTCCCACGTTTCAGGAAATCGATGCGCGTCTGGCGGGCGTCCGGGAAACTCAAGCGGTGGCCCCCATCGCAGAGTCGGCGGCGCCCGCGCTCAAGCGCCCGCGCCATCTGCCGGATCCGGAGCTTCGGGCGGAGCGCGAGGTTCTGCAGATCGCGTTTCCCAAAAAAGATTTCGCCGAAGAGCTTCTATAATGGAGCAAAAATCAGAAGAATCGCTGGCCATGCTCAAGCTTAACGCGTCCAAAGTGCGGCCGGACGTGCTCCATAAGCTCCTGAGCGATTTCGGCTCGGCTTCGGCGGTGCTCGAGCAAAGACCGGGCGACGCGGACTCGGGCGGGGCCTTCAGCGCCAAAACCCTTCAATATCTTCTTTTGACCGCCGGCCGCTTCGATGCCGAGGCGGAATGGAACCTGGCCCAAAAAATGGGCGTCGATGTCGTTTTCTATGGGAGTTCTTCGTATCCCGATGGACTCGGCGCCATTTATGATCCGCCGCTCGTGCTCTATGTCAAAGGCAAACTTCCCCGGAGCGGCGCCTCTGGCGCTTCCAGTGCCGAGAGCCCTGCGACCGGCCGGGGAGGCGGCGTGGCGATCGTGGGTACCCGGCGGCCGACGCCCTATGGACGGCGAGTGGCGGCCCGATTGAGCCGCGAATGCGCGGCGGCCGGGCTCACTACGGTGAGCGGCTTGGCCCGGGGAGTGGACACCGTCTGCCATCAAACGAGCGTGGATGAAAAAGGCGTGACGCTCGCGGTTTTGGGAAGCGGCCACCGGCGCCTCTACCCTGGAGAAAATCAATATCTGGCCGACCGGATCGCCTGCGAAGGCGGGGCCGTTATCTCCGAGTTTCCATTGTCTACGCCGCCTGACGCCGCCAATTTTCCACGGCGCAACCGCATCATCGCCGGCTTGGCCGAGGCCGCGGTGGTGGTGGAAGGCGGGCGGAAATCGGGCGCGTTGATCACGGCCCGCTTGGCTCTTGAGCAGGGCAAAGAGGTTTTCGCCGTTCCGGGTCCGATTGATTCGGAGGAGAGTTGGGCCCCCAATTATCTCATCCGCCAAGGCGCCCATATCGTGGAGAGCATCCGGGACGTTTTGGAAGCGGCCCCCGGTTTGCTTTCTGCCGCGCCGGCTTCTCCGGCGCTCGCGCCGAAAATGGCGGCCGCCGGCTCCTCCGGGGAGTTGGGCCCACGGGAAGCGAAGCTATTGGAGCTTCTCGGCGGCGGCCTAAAAAGCATCGATGAGCTTGTCTTGGAGACCCGATGGCCGGCCGCCTCGGTGACCCAAGGGATGATGGAGCTGGAGATGCGGGATAAAATTTTATACGTGAACGGACAGCGCTATGCAAGAAAATGACCGGCTTGAGCCGCGGCAGGCCTTCACCTTCAGCGACGTGCTTTTGGCGCCGCAGAAATCGTGCATCAGCTCCCGCAAGCAGGTGTCGTTGGTCAGCCGGCTTTCGCGGAATGTGACCCTGCAAGTGCCCATCCTCTCCGCCAACATGGACACCGTGACCGAGGCGCCCATGGCCATCGCCATGGCGCGCGCCGGCGGCGTAGGCATCATTCACCGCTTTCTCACCATCCGCCAGCAGGCGGAGGAGGTGGTCCGGGTCAAGCGCGCGGAGAGCATCATCATCGAAGAGCCTTATTCACTTTCTCCGGATCAGACCGTCCAGGACGCGAAACGGCTGATGCGGCGCTTGAACGTCAGCGGTTTTTTGGTTCTCCGGGGCCGCCGCTTGGTCGGGATATTGACCAACCGGGATTTGCTCTTTGAATCCGATCCCGGCCGGCGCGTCGCCGCGGTCATGACCCGGCGGCTCATCACCGCTCCGCCCGGCGTCTCGCTCAAAAAGGCCGAAGAATTGCTCAAGCGGCACAAGATCGAAAAATTGCCTTTGGTGGGGGTTGGAGACAGGCTCAGGGGCTTGATCACCGCGAGCGATTTGCTCAAGAATAAAATCAGATATCCTTTGACGACCAAGGACGCCAAGGGGCGGCTCTTGGTGGGCGCGGCCATCGGCGTGGTAGGAGATTATTTAGAGCGGGCCGCGGCCCTGGCGCGGGCCGGAGCCGACATTTTGGCGGTGGACGTGGCCCACGGACACGCCGAGCACGTTTTCAAGGCCGTGCGGAAAGTGAAGAAAAGATGGCCTCACGTCGAGGTCATCGCGGGCAACGTCGCAAGCTATGAGGCCGTCCTCGACTTGGCCGGAGCGGGCGCCGACGCCGTCCGCGTGGGCGTCGGCCCGGGCTCTATCTGCACCACGCGCATCGTCAGCGGATCGGGCTATCCCCAGCTTTCCGCGGTCCTGGCCTGCGCCAAAGCCGCCGCCGAAACGGGCGTGCCCATCATCGCCGACGGCGGCATCCGGGATTCGGGAGACATCACCAAGGCGCTGGCGGCCGGGGCCTCCAGCGTGATGCTGGGCAGCCTGCTGGCCGGCACCGACGAAAGCCCCGGCTGGACCATCACCCGCCAAGGCATCAAATACAAGGTCTATCGCGGCATGGCCTCGATGTCGGCCACCCTTTCCAGGAAGCAGAAGGAGTACGCCGACGACCCCGACGAAATCGACATGGCGGGCGTCGTGCCGGAAGGGGTGGAGGCGGTGGTGCCCTACCGCGGCCCCGTGGCGGAAGTGCTCGCGCAGTTGGCCGGCGGCGTGCGCTCTGGCATGAGCTATTGCGGGGCTCCCACCATCGAGGAGCTCTGGAAGCGCGCCCGCTTCATCCAAATCACGCCGGCCTCCTGGCAGGAAAGCCGTCCCCACGCTCTGGATTAGTTTTTTAGAAAACGCGCCGGCGTTCCGGCTCTCATGCGTTGGGGCCGAGGTTTCGGTGCCAGCGGGGAATGCGGGTCGTGTCCCAGAAGGTTTCCCAGCCGGTCTGAAGCACGCGGGCATTGGAGGGAAAAGCGTGCTTCCAGCGCACCGGGACTTCGGCGATCTTATAGCCAAGTTTTCGCGCGATGAAGAGAAGCTCGACATCGAAGGCGAAGCCCGTGCAGCGCTGTATTTTGAAAATTTTCTCGGCCGCCCGGCCGGTGAACAGTTTGAAGCCGCACTGCGTGTCTTGGAAAATCAGCCCCGTCCAAAACCCCACCCAGATGTTGTGGAACTTTCCCGAGATTTCGCGAAAAAAAGGCTGGTGCGTGATGATGTTGGATTCGGCCATTCCCCGGGAACCGATGACGACGTCGTGGCCGCGACTCGCCGCCTCCAGCAGCTTTGAAAGCTCGTCGATGGGGGTGGACAAGTCCGCGTCCAGAAAAACGCGCAGCTCGCCGTGGGCACGGAGCATCCCCAGCTTAACGGCGTAGCCCTTGCCGAGATTTTCCGGGTCGTTGATGAGAGCCACATGCGGCAGTTCGCGGCCCAGCTTCTCCACGACGGCGGCCGTCCCGTCCTCGCTGGCCCCGTCGACCACGAGAAACTCATGGGATATGCCTTTTTCGCCCAAATACGCGGCGACGGCGCGCACGGAGGCCTCTATGCGGCCGGCTTCGCGGAGAGTGGGGATGATGACGCTGAGCTGGGTCATGGCTTCAGTCCTTTCTGCGCAGGAGCTCCGGGTTCTTTAAAATGTAGCGGACGGTGGCTCGGATACCCTCGCGGATGCCGGTTTTCGGCGTCCAGCCCAGAGCCCGGACCCGCCGGGTGTCCAAATGAACCACCGGGCTGTCGCCCAGCCATCCCCGGATGCCCCCGCTGTAGCGGTAGCGCACGCCGTTGAGCCCCATCGTCCGGCAAACCTCATCGGCCAAATCCCGGACGACCATGATCTGCGTGTGCCCGAGGTTGTAGACGCGCTTTGGGTTTTTTGAGCGCGTCTGGAAAGCCTTCCAGATTCCGGAGACGCCGTCTTCGACCGCCAAGTAGGATTTTTTCTGGCGGCCGTTTCCCAAGATGAAAAGCTCCTTGGGGTTGGCGAGCAATTTCTTGACGAAATCAAAAATGACGCCGTGGGTGTAGCGCTCCCCTATCCAGGAAACGAAGCGGAAGCTCCAGGACTCGATTCCGCAGTATTCCCCGTAGGCTTGGATGAGGGCCTCGCCGGCCAGTTTGGAGGCGCCGTAGAGCGAGGTCTGGATCAGGGGTTCATTTTCCGCGGTGGGGATTTTCTCCGGCTCGCCGTAGACGGTGGCCGAGCTGGCGAAAACGATTTTCTTGACGCCGTGGACGCGCATAGCCTCCAGCACGTTATGAGTGCCGAGCGTGTTCTGCTCCAGGTCCAGGCGCGTGTTTTTTATGCCGCCCTTGACGTCGGCGTTGGCCGCGAAGTGAAAAACGGCGTCGCAGCCGCGGACGCCGGCCGAGAGTCTCTTGAAGTCGAGGATGTCCCCGCGGAGGAAGCGGAAGCGGGGGTTGTTGAGATGATGTTCGAAAAAAAGCTTCCGGCCGGTCGAAAGGTTGTCGTAGACCGCGACCCGGTGGCCCTTTTCGATGAGCAGGTCCACGATATGGCTGCCGATGAAGCCCGCCCCGCCGGTGACAACGGTTTTCATAGGAGCAACATATTGAATTCAGGACGCCCCCACAAGGCGCGTCCTACTGGGGCGCGGCGGCCCCCTCCGTAGCCCCAGGGACAGTGCCCTGGGACCCAGAAGCCCCAGTGGGGCGTGGGGAGCTGCGGGGACCCGGAGGCGTCAAAGACGCGGCGGCCTCCTCGGTTTGGAGCGTTTTTTGGCTGGACTTCGCGGTTTTCTTTTTGGAGAAGTAATCCTGGAGGCTCTTGCCCTTGAAGAGGATTAGAAACAAGCTCACCAGAAATCCGATGGTGGCGCCGATGAGGCGTCCGATTTTGGCGTTGCTGTCGGACCTTTCCCCGGCTTCAGCCAGGCCGTTGCGGGCCTGGCCCCAGCCTGTCATCCGGCCGAGCTCGCCGCCCACCACGCCGGTGACGACGGCCGCGCCCGCCGAGACCGCCAAAATGCCCCACCATTTCCTCCACCACGGCTTCTGCTCTTCTTGGTTGTTGTTATTGGGGGAGCGTCCGGGCTTGCCGGCGCCCACCGCAGAGCTGCGGGCACCGGCCGGGGCGCCAGAGGCGCCCAGCGTGCCGGGAGAAGAGGGGGAGGTGGGGTTTCCGTCGGAGGGGGCGCTTTCGGAGACGGTCTTGGCCGAGGAGGCCATCCACGCGATTTCCAGCGGACCCGCGGGGCGATCGGCGGAGTTTTGTCCGGTCAAGCGGTCTTGGATTTTTTGGGCGCACGCGGACAGCGCCTCAGTCTTGCCGCGGCATGGATCGGATTCAGCCGACAATCCCGCGGCGAGCAGGTCGGCGGCCGGATTGTCTTGGGCCGAGGCGGCGGCCGTTAAAAGGCACAGCGACAAGATCAAAAGCAAGTGGGCGGGTTTCATGCGTTAAAAAAACCTCCTGGGGTTTATCATCACTCTAATCCGCGATCATCGAGCGCACGGCTCCTTTGGGCAAATTGGAAACAAACTTGTCGATGCGCTCAAGGCGGCGCTCCGGGGTTTCCAAAGGCGTCGGTTCCAGTCCCCTCAAGACGATGAGAAGCTCGCCCTGCCGGGGCCTGGGCACAATCGACGTTCCCGCGCTCTTGGGGTCGAATTCCAGCACGACGGCGAGCCGGGCCAGCTTGGGCTGCTTTCTAAATTCATCCCGCAGGTTTCGGAACAAGCGGGCCGTGCCCTCCTCCCCATAAACGGCGATCAATCCGGGCCAGGAGTTTTCCGCCACCTGGATGCTGAAATTTTGCGGCCAAGATTCTTGGCGCTGCAGAGACTCGATCCTCTCCCGCGCCGCCGCGACCAAGCCGGCCTCCAGGCGCCGGCTGTTTTCCAGGCTTTGGGCGTCCATTTTGCGGGCGAGAGCCTCCAGCTTGTCGTTGACTCGGCCGCGATGCCTTTCATCCAGCTTGCTGAAGGAGTTCATCAGCATTTGCCGGCTGAGGTCGGCCGGAGGCAGGCCGCGATTGACGGTGACCTCATCCAACGCCTCGGAGGCCAGGATCAAGTGTATCAAGGTGCGGTTGATTTCATGGCGCATCATGTCGGCTAGGGCGGCCACAAGCTGCTCCAGGTTTCGCTGGAAAGCGCCGTTGTCGGTTTCCTTCAAAGCGGTGATAGCTTTCTCAACGACGATATCGATTATTTTGCCTGATTTCAACGCGGCGCTGAGAGAGGGGTCGAGAAGCACCGCTTTGACGGGATCCGCGACGTCCTGGCGCACCTCCGCCTGCAGCTCCGGCGAGAGGGATTGGACGAGAGAATCGATGACCGCCGCCCCCGTCTCCGGGGATTGGGTTTGGATGAATTCCGCCAGAGAGCCGGCCACGTGCGTTTTGAGCTGCTCCCGCAGGCGGTCCTCGATCATGCCGTAAAGTTTTCCGACGACTTGGTCATAGGAGGGCTCGCCCTCGATGCCCAGCGGTCCCATGGCTTGGCTTAAAATCCACGGTTCCATCACCTCTTTTTGATTTCGCAGGGTCAGGGGGGCCGTCGGCGATGGAGGCTTGGCCAAAACATGCCCGGCGGCGAGCAAAGTGGCCGGAGTCAAGCGCAGGTGAATGCCCAGTCCGGGTATGGGAATGTCCACGTCCCGCATGGCCGCGAGGGCCTGTTGGCGGCCGTAGCTGAGCGCCGCCCGTTCCAGGGCGTTGTTGTGTTTGGCCAGGATGTCCAATACCATGTTGATTTTGGCGTGCATCTCCTGAATCTTCGCGACGTTTTCGTCGCTGTTGATGTTTTCGGAGCCCTGGGAACCCGGTTCCGCGCCCAGAGGCGGCAGAACTTCGGGGGAATCCGAATCAGTGGATTGATCGATGATTTTCAACAGACCTTGGTTGACGTCTTCGGTGGTCGCCTCGCCGGAAACGACGGCGCCGGCCAAATCGACGAGCGTTTGCTTTTGCGCCTCGTTTAGGCCGTTTTCCGAGAGAGTCTGCGCGGTTTGCTCGAGGATTTGCTGATCCACCCCCGAGAGCACCTCGACGATGGCGCCCACGTTTTCAATGACTTGATCCTGGTTGATGCCTCCGCTCTGGGCCAGGACGCCCAAAAGATCGCTCATGGCGACCGCGGTGACCACCGCCGCGTTTTGCAGGGTGTCGGAAAGGTCCCGCACCCGGTCGGTGAGGGCCATATTTCTGTCGCGCAAGACGTCTTTCCCGTCTTTGGCCGCCAGCACGGAGGCGCGCATGCCGGAGCGGCCGCTCTTGTTGAGGTCCCAGCGGAAATTGAGCATTCCCCGCACGGCGTAATTTCTTACCTCGGCGTTTCCGTAATCGATTCGGTCGTGCGTGACGGCCACGGCCGCTTCCATATTCTGCCGGGCTTGGTAGCGGACCTCGGCGCCCACGCGGTCGCGCCGGTACTCGATGGCCGGGCCCTTGGCTTGGCTGTAGAAAGCCGACATGCTGAAGGGTCGCCCGCCGTACAGGGTCATAAACCCGGCGCGGCCCGTGTCCTCCGTGGTGTCCCGGTTCCATTGGCGGGCCAGGGAGGCCCCGAAATGAACGTCGTGCATATTGGGCATTTGGGTCCAGTAACTCATCGCCACATGCGGGGATTTTTGAACGTCGATGAAGGAATTGGGCCGGCGATCCGGCGTGAATATGCCGAGAAGCTGCCTGTTGGCGTTTCCGCCCACGTTTTCGGTGAGGCCGGCGAAAAATCCCAGGTGCGCGGCCGGCTCTTTTATGCGGTAGCGCAGCCCCACGGTTTGGTCGAAGCCGAAATTGGGAAATATCGAAGCCATGTTGAGAAGCTGCGTGGAGGTCCAGCCGAAGGAAAAGGGGCCTGGCAGAGGATAGGCTCGGCCCATCTGCCATAACGCGCTCATGACCGGGAGCCATTCCTTCTTGTAGGGGTCGTCGTAGCGCGTGTAGTCCATGATCTTTTTCGAGTCTTCCGGCAGAATGCCGGTCGCGTCGCTGATCTCCCGGCTGATGGAGGAGATCTCATCGTCGCTCAGGCCCACGTACTCTCCGAAGGTGTTGGCTTCCAGATAGACTCCGGCGGCCTGGTAGCGGCTGCGGTAGTCGAAGCGTCGGCTTCGGGCCGGATTGTCGTAGCGCCGGGTGACGCCGACATAGGGGCTGGGCCGCAGCATGTCGGGGGCGCGGTTGTCTAAGCCCAAAGTGCCCGCTTCGATGCCGAAGGCCCCGGATTTTTTCTCGACGCGGACTTTCTTGAGCCGGCCGGCTTGGACTTTGTAATCGATGTTCCAGTCGGGATACGGCATCGAGACGCCGTTTTTTTCATCGAAAGGCGTGCCGTCAAAAAGCTCGTGAAGCTGCCGCCCGCTGTCGGCGATCTTTTTTTCGTTCATGCTTTTCCAAAGCTCCCAGCCGAAGCGCCGCAGCGAGGTCACGGGGCCCCATTCGTCCCGGTCCATTCCGCCTTTCTTGAGGAGCGTGAGGCCGCGCGAGTTGGGAAAGCCTTCGGGGGTGAGGTACGAGGCGAGGGCCCTTTCTCCGACGAGGTCTTCCAATCGGCGGATGGATTCCAGGCGGCGGTTTTCAGCCAGAGTGAGAGCTTGGCGCAGTTGACGGACGGCTTCGGGCTTCCAATGGCCGGTGTTTCCGAAAGGAAAACGCCACCTTTTGAGCAGTGCCGGGGTGAGCTCGACCCATTGCGCTTCCGGCCCGAAGACCTGTTCCCGGCCTTCCACGTCCGCGCCGGAGGGCGGCCTCGCTTGGTCTTGGGCCGGAGCCTTCGGGCCAAAAGCGGCGGCCGGGGGCTTCCAGGCGACGGGAGAAGCGCCCTGCGCCGGCGGCGCCCAAAGGCAGCCGGCTAGGATGATAATGATAGCTGGACGCACACTGATACCTATTAAGGTATATTGTACGCCCGCGCCGGGGCGTGACACATGGGCCCAATGGGCTAAAGCCGGGTGGGCAAAAGTCCTAGGCTCAAATAGGCCCTAGGTCCTTCGCCCCAGCTGAAATTTCAGCATAAGGGCACGGCCCCTTAATTTACGAGGGAGCCGGCCTCCCCGGGCGGAGGCATTCGCGAACC
>MGUX01000004.1:1053-6080 GCA_001800185.1 Elusimicrobia bacterium RIFCSPLOWO2_12_FULL_59_9 | reverse complement strand
TCGCCCTGGAAGGGTTGAGCCAGACTTGGGCCGCGGAGCTCGAGCCCAAAGGCATCCGCGTCGTCAGCTTAAATCCCGGCCTGACGCGCACCGCCCTGCGGCGGGAAGCCGAGCCGCAGGAGGACCCCGAGACGCTTAAAACTCCGGACGCGGCCACGCACGCCTTCGTCGCCATCGCCGCCGACGAATCGGGCCGTTTTCAAAACCGCAGCTTCGACCTGACCCCTTCCGGCGAGCTCATCGAATTCAAGCCGGCTGCCTCGGCACGCGATGAGCGCCCGACCTCATTATGAGCCGCCGCCTTCAGGCTTGAACCGCATTATAATAGTGTCAGCAAGCGGGATGAGGAACGCGCCCATTTCGTCGCGTGTCAGCGGGCGAATCATCTTCGGCATTCGCTCCAGCTTGCCGGCGCCTCGCAGCATTACCGCAAACCTGAGTTGCCCTTCCTCGTCGTCAAATGCGGATTCCTTCTCTCGCGCCCGGGTCAGAAGGTAGTCCAGCGTGAACGAGGTATCCTTCAGGATAAAATACAAGTCTGAGAAATCTTTAGGCTCCGAGGGCAGCCGCCCAAGGATGGCACACACTTTATTGACGGATATATCCTCCAGCGAGTCAACAACCACTCTTTCTTGCCGCAGCGGGGGGGCCATCATGGCGCCGACATCTAAGCAGAACTCAACCTTGAGTTTCTCTGATTGCCCGGAGCGAGACATAAAATAGCGCGCGAAGTTCCCACCCTTTGTCTCGCGGAAAATCTGCAGGCCGAGGGCATCAAATACCTTCTCAGCAAGGGAAATATCTTCGCTGTGCAGCTCTCCCTTGCGCGTGAAGAGGTCGAGGTCATCTGAGTAGCGGTGCTTGAAGTAGAACTCCGCAAGGGCTGTGCCGCCGGTCAGATAATATCCGCGATCTCCCAACCCAGCGGCAAACAGGCCTTCGAGAACATCATGCTGCAGAAGCGTCAAGATGCTATCGGCCATTTTTCCAGACCGGGAGCGCGGCTTCAAACATCTGCCGGCGCTCATGCGGCAGATCCACATTAGGCAGCGCCTCCTCGATGTCCTCAATCTTGAGCAGCTTGCGGACCTCTTTGAGGGAGGCATATTTTAGGATGCGTCCGATGGCCCACAGCCTTTGCGCGGAATCCTTGTCTTGCACGTGGCGCATGAGTCCGTCGATTTCGTCATCGTACTCCCAGACGACGTGTTGGCCGATGCGCTCCCCTGCCCGGGCCAGCCAGTCTTGGAGCCGCCTGCGCAGGGGGGCGGTGGTAGCAGGGTGTGCGATGATCTTCTGCACTTCCGCTTTACGCTTCTCAAGGAAGCTCGACGAAGTTCCCCAATGAGTTTCATTCACCCCTTCCATGTCCCCGGCTATTTCAAACCAAAGCTGGTCGTCATCCGGATAGAGCGCCAATAGCTCGGCTGCGAGCGCCCAGAAACCCGGGGCGGCGGCGGTTAGACAACCGGCAAGAAATCTTGCGTTTTCCACCGACTCCTTGGCGAAATTTAAAATTGCATCACGATCCTCAACGGGGCTCAGGAACCGCTTCAGCGCCCGCTCGAATTGCATCCGCCACCTTGGGTTGCCGCGCATCACGGCGCCGAGCGCCTTGGATCGGTCATGAGACCATAGAGTCCGACAGAACTTGTTTTGTGCGCGGTTTTCGATCGGGTCCCACCTCCCACTTCGATCGGCGCCGGCAAGCCGCACTAGTAGAGCGAAGGCCCGTTCCAGATTTCTCTCCGCAAGATGCGCCGCCACTTGATCGCAATCCCAGGCGTCGTTGTAATTCACCAACGGGTCGGCCTCCAAGGTTTGCCAAGCAAGTTCCTCAAGCTCCCCCTCTAACGGGTTCTTAAGTTGGAGCCACATCCCGAGCAGGTCCATGACCCGCGCGCCGTGGGCGAAATCTTCCCCAGAAATCGCGCGCAGCAATCTTGCGGCTTGTTCGGGAATAAGCGGTTTCATCCATTTCCCGCGTAGGATGATCCAGGCGACGAAGTCCCCGGGGGCCCGGCCACGCCGGATTTGCTCGATGATCCGCCTCACCCCAGCTTCGGTTGCTTGCAAACTCCAGGTGGCCAAAACAACGGCTTTCCCATCGATCCTATCCCCGGCCGCAAGCTCATCCAGACGCCTCTCGGCTTCCTCTGCCGAATCCGTATTCCTCTCCGCCCATCCGTACCAGTACGAGGAAAAAATATCCGCTCCTTCCGACCTGGTTCCCTCGATCTCAATCCTCTCGCGAAACCGACCCGAGGCATCCTTTCGACCCAGCGCCGTTATGAACTGTCGCGCTACCAGAGCGTCATCCGATTGAATCCATCCCCAGACATCATCCGCGAGAAGTTCCGGATGGGCCACTGCTTCTTCGGCAAGGGCTTCTATCTTCTTCGCCTCGTCTTCATCGTGTCCAAAGCGGTAGCCCTTGCCCAAGCGTCGGTGAAGGCGGACGGGGAATTTGGCGACGTCGAACTGATTCAGCAGCGCTTCAAGAGTGGTTTTCGCTTCTTTGACTTCCTGGCGCGCGTCTTCGGAAATATTCTCCTTGTCGAGCCGTTCGTTGAGATGGTCCAGCGCCCACTCAATAGCGCCACAGACCGCGGCCGCCTCCAATTTAGGTGGCGAACTGAGCGCCATATCTACCAGGCGCTGGAAGGAGGGCAAAGCCAACCGAGGCGGCGTTGAAAGGCCAACGCGCTTTACTAAGTCGGGAAGTTTCGATTTCGCCTCGACGGAGACCGCATCATTATATTGCGCGAGGTCCCAGGCGACATTCAAGAGGTCTAGCACATATTCCCATACGTCGCTCCAGGTCATGGGGGGCGTGGGATCGAAGAAAGTCGCCCCTTCTATCTGACGTAGGGAGAACGCCCCGCCGCCATTGGGTATCCCGTTTTTCACCGCCTTGAGAGCCAAACGCCTGCTTCCAAGCGTCGGTTTTTTAGCAAACTCGCGAAGGACTGCCAGCCGCTCGTTCAGGGGCAAGGGCATCTGGGAGTGATGCGGATCAAAGCACTCGGCGAATATCCTGGTCGCATCGGTCGCGTAAATCTCAGCGAATATCCCGGTCGCATTGTCCGCAGACGTTTCGTCATCTGCTTCGGCAAGGAGCCCCATCAGCCGCAGAGCCTCGCCGCTGGTCTTTCGCCTAAATAAGAGTTGCTCCAAGGCGCTCACAAGATTCCGTCGTTGGTCTCCTGCGATCTTGGCCCTGTCTTTGACCGATATGTTGTCGAGGAGCGTTTTCAGCGCAGACAATACCCATTCAGGAGCGGCGCCGGCTATAGTTTCCAGGGTGATTGTGTGATCGAGCAAGCGAACTCCTTCAAAAAGACCGTCCTTGCCGAAAATTTCGTTCCAGAACCAAGCCGTTGCCGGCTCATTGAGTTCTCTCAAGCGGCGCAGGAGCCGGATGCGCCCTGCCGTACCAAGCCGCGCGAACAAAGCGAGGGTCTCGTTGCGCTTGCCGTTCATGGCCTCGCCGGCCAGATAATTGGCCAACATGGGAATCGCTGCTTCAACATACGAGCCTCGGCGGCGTAGAACCCCGGCCTCACACAGGCGCATGGCCTCTTTTGTAAAATCAGGAACAGTCATGCCGTCGCCGAATAGCTCACAGATTAGCTGCGCTTCAACCTCAACATTGCCGGTGACGCCGACTTGGCTGAGGATTGAGGCTAAGCTGGCGGCTTGAAGCCCCCGTTCTCCGAACTGAGTCTCGACGCGGCGCGCGAATTCTTCGCCCACACGCCTTCCAAAATCAGCCGCATCCGCCCGCAGGTCCTCGCCAACTGAGGCTGCCGCCAGAATCACGCCGGGAATGCCGCCGGATTTTTGACAAATCCAATTCGCAATTTCAAATGGGACTTCGGGCGCCACATGATCTATCAGCTTCTTCGACTCCTCCCAGGATAGCGGCGTCACCTCAACGTGCTGAACGCGGTTATCAGCCCCGAAAGCCGGCTTCTGGGCATGTGAGGGTATGGGGATCGTCAAAAGGAGTTTGAGATTGGGCTCAGCGAGAGCCTCCTGGATTAGGGCCTCGATTCGCTGGGGGTCAGGGTCCTCCGCAATGCAGAGCGTTTCCCGATGGGCGGCAACGAGAGCGCGAAGATCGCCGGCCGCAAGTTCCTGAGGGTCGGCGGCAACCACCACTGAATCCATTCGTTCCCGCGCGGCCTCCAGTGCCAAGCGGCTTTTCCCGACTTCGTGGGGCCCCCAAAAGGCGATCACTCGGACTTTAGGGTCTTCAATCAAGGCGCGGGATCGCTTCAGTAAATCTTCTCTTCCCTGGAGGGCCGCCTCCTTGCCCAGAAACTTTCTGGAGCCGAGCGCCTCTAGGGCTGCTTTCCAAGTCCTGAAGGCCAGAGGTTGGAAATAGGCGGCGCGGATATGCGGGTTATCATTGAGAAGTTGCGCCAGTTCCTGGGCTCCAAGAATAGCCGGGTCAGGAAAGCCGGGAGGACGGTCGAATCCATCCAGAATGGATTCTTTCAAAGATTTCTTCTGGGCGGGTGCAAGATTGAAGCTGACGAACAGGATGTAGTGGTTAGGCTTCCGGCCGTGTGCCTTCTCGATCTGCGCGAGCGCACCCTTGAGCTGAGTCTTGAGACCAGCAACAATCTTTTTCTGGTTGGAGGCGAACTTAATACCGCGCTTCTTATACTGGAAGACGTTCCAACCTCCGGCCATCAGCGGAGATTCATGGCCTGGCAACGGTGCTGGAATCTCCACAACGCACTCGGCATCAACGCCTCCGTCCGGAGCATTTGTATTGACGCTGAAGGACGGCAATGCTGTCCGGACTTGGCGTGAGACGGCCCAAACAAGGTTATCGCAGAATCTGGGGAAGCGTTCACCGGACCAGGCGCTGGTTTCATTTTCCACTTCACAACCATCTATCGCTTGTCCCAATAAAAGAGGCATAACTTCTAAGTGCTCCGTTGATATTTCTTGGCCTGCGCCTTTCGAACTTCTTTTCGGAGAAAAAACCAAGCGGAGCGGCCCCCAAGTTTCCG
>MGUX01000004.1:0-951 GCA_001800185.1 Elusimicrobia bacterium RIFCSPLOWO2_12_FULL_59_9 | reverse complement strand
CATGGCTGATGACTCATTAAACAATAATTTGACCGGTTAGTAAAATTAAAGTTCCTTGTAAATCGGATAAAAATAGACGCCCATGAAAATGGGATTGTCGGTAAATCCGCGGACCCAGGTTCTCTGCACGGAGCTTCCGGCCGGGTGAATGGTGTAGATTTGGACCGCCTCCTCAAAGCCGAGCGTCTGGATGCGGCGGTAAAGCCCGGCGCGCGGGCCGGGGCGGACCTCGAGCACCGCCTTCTCGATGAGGCGGTCCATTTCGGGATTACCGTAGCCCTGGGCGATGGCGTAGCGCCCCTGGCTGTGAAAGAAGGGAAAGGCGAAGTTATGGGCGTCGGGATAATCCGCCACCCAGCCGCGCGACCACATCGGCATTTTCCGCGCCTGGGTCTTGTCCAAAAAGGACGCCCACTCCACCCCGCGCAGATCAATTCTGAATTTGGGATTTAAGCTCTCCACGTTGCGCTTAAGAATCTGGCAGGCGACCTCGCGCAGTTCGCTGCCCACGTTGTAGGTCAGAGTGAAGCGAAACCCTCTTTCCCACACGCGGCCGCCGTGGGCCTTCTTGAAAAAAAGGGCCGCTTTTTCCAAATCATGGCCGTACGCCGCCTGTGCGGCGTCATAGCCGGGAATTCCGGGCGGTATGGGGCCCTTGGCCCGCACGGCGCGGCCGCGAAAAGCCTGCTCGATGAAAGCGGCGTCGTCGAAGGCGTAGGCGAAGGCCTTTCTTAAAGAGGCGTCCTGGAAAAAGTCCGGCGGCACGCCGTCTCCGTCCAACTTGCCGCTGCCGATGTCGGGATTTGCCTCGGGATTTATGCGGAGGGTGAAAAAAAGGACGGGGTCGGTCTGAAGCCTCGGCAAATTATCCACGACGCGAACGCCCTCAATCCCCTCGACCTGTTGCAGCAGGGAGCGCGACACGTCGATGATGTCGGCGTCCCCGGCCTG
>MGUX01000003.1:22062-46574 GCA_001800185.1 Elusimicrobia bacterium RIFCSPLOWO2_12_FULL_59_9 | reverse complement strand
GCGTCGAAAGCGGAAAGGCCCGTCAAGTCTCCCGCCAGGATTCCCGAACCGTCCAAATAGACATTCTTGTTTTTGTAGGCCACTTCCGCCGCGCTCTGCCACCACGGGTAACCGATGTGGGCGATGACGAAGGAAACCTTGGGATGGTCCACGGCCACCTCGTCTATCGTCAGGGGGTCGTCATATTTGAGCTTGGCCTTGTCCGAAGAGGCGTCGCCGGCGTGGAAAACGACCGGGACTGCGTACTTTTCCGCCAGCTCGTAGACCGGGGCATAAAAATCATCGTAGGCGTAGCGGTGGACGTAGCCGAGATAAATTTTGACGCAGCCGTATCGGCCGCTCTGAAGACCGTTTTCCAAAGCCTCGCGGCTAAAATTTTCATCGATGCCCGCGCAAAAGACCGACAGGGAGGGCCGGTCCTCGGGGATCAGCTCTTGAAGGTCGGCGGTATGTGCGACGAAGCCGACGACCCCGGTCTCGACCGTCTCCTTTTTGAGCTGTTCTAGAGTATGGGGAAGGCCGCTGTACGGGGCGGGTTTGCCGGTAAAATCCGCGTGCAGGTGCGCGTCGATAATTCTTTGCGGCCAATCCGCTTTTTTTAGCGCCCCCCGGCGAAGGGAGGGCAGATAGCCGCAGCCGCAGGCTAGAAAAACCGCGGTCGCCGCTCCCAAAACCCGTCTTTTCATCCCGAAAAGAATACATTTTTCTCCGCGCCGAATCCAAGAATCCGTGACAAGTGTTCGAGCCCGAAAACCGCAGTTGCAGTCTCTCTCCCACCTGAAAGCCCCGTAAGAAATTGTGCACCTGCGGTTGCACCTTCGGTGCCGGACAACCCCGTCGCTGTTTTGCAGCGACGGCCCGTCGGGCGAATTCCCAACTGGTGAATTCGGGTTAGTGGTAAAGTGGTAGAGTGATAAAGTGCTAAAATACCGCCTGAGAAAAGTGAAATTTCCAACGGCTATTCCTCGCGGCGTATGGGTGCTCGGCTTTGTGAGCCTGTTTATGGACGTCTCCTCCGAGCTTATCCACAGCCTTTTGCCCGTGTTTATGGTGTCCGCGCTCGGGGCGAGCGCCGTCGCCGTCGGGTTGGTGGAGGGAATCGCGGAGTCCACCGCGCTCATCGTCAAGGTGTTTTCCGGCGCGCTCAGCGACTATCTCGGCAAGCGCAAGGAGTTGGCCGTTTTCGGCTACGGGCTGGGAGCCCTCTCCAAACCGTTCTTCGCTTTGGCCGGAAGCGTCGAGGCGGTTTTTGCGGCCCGTTTTATGGACCGCGTCGGCAAAGGCCTGCGCGGAGCGCCGCGGGACGCGCTGATCGCCGATTTGACCCCAGAGCCGGTCCGCGGCGCGGCCTACGGCCTGCGCCAGTCGTTGGACACCGTCGGCGCCTTCGTGGGTCCGCTTCTGGCCATGGCTCTGATGCTGACTTTTTCGGGCAATTTCAGGACCGTATTCTGGTTTGCTGCGATTCCTGGAGTTATTTCGGTGGGCTTGCTGGTCGCCGGGGTTCGCGAGAGCGAGGCCGTGCCGTCCCCCGGGCGTGTCCGGACTCCTATAGAATGGAGGATGCTGAAAAAGCTGGGCGGAGACTACTGGATGTTGGTCGCCGGCGGAGCGGTCTTCTCTCTGGCCCGCTTCAGCGAGGCCTTTCTCATTCTGCGCGCGCGCCAGGCAGGCTTGTCCGACGCCCTCGCCCCCTCAGTTCTCGTTTTGATGAATATCGTATACGCCCTTTCGGCCTATCCGGCCGGCCGCCTCGCGGACCGCGTGGACAGGCGATTTCTGCTCGGCTTGGGACTGGCGGCCCTTCTCGCTTCCGACCTGGCGCTGGCGCAGACGGGCGGGTGGATTCCGGCCGCTTTCGGCGTGGCTCTGTGGGGCCTCCACTTGGGCTTCACCCAGGGGGTATTCGCGGCCATGCTGGCTGCCGCCGCGCCGGCAAACCTTCGAGGAACCGCCTTCGGATTTTTCAACCTCGCGAGCGGAATAGCTTTGCTGGCGGCCAGCGCCCTGGCGGGGCTTCTGTGGGATAAAATCGGCGCCCCGGCCACGTTTTACGCGGGCGCAATTTTTTCAGCGGCCGCGCTGGCACTCGTCATCGCCGCCATCGGGCGCGCGCCCGAAGCGGCTGCATCGACGGGCTAGCCCCCCGTTCCCCGGCCATGTCCCGAAAAAAATCAAAATCGCAGGCGCAATCGGCGCAAGAAACCGTCCCGGCTCCGTGGAGGCGGCCGGAAATATGGATTTTTCTGGCGGCGCTTGGCTTGCGCATGGGCCATCTGCTCGCGTTTCGCGAAGATTTCTGGTTCCGCACGCCTTTGCTCGACGACAATATCTTCGAATCCTGGGCTGGAGTCATCGACCGCGAAGGGTGGCTGGCCCGAAGCCTGGGAATTTTCAATCTCAATCCGGCGTACCCGTATTTCCTTGCGCTCATCGGCAAAGTGATGGGCCGCGACATCATTCGCGTCGTCGTCTTTCAGCACGTACTGGGCGCCCTCGCGCCGGTCCTTGTTTACCGGTTGACCGCCCGCCTGTTCGATAAGAAGTCGGGGCTATGGGCCGCCGCCATCGGCGTATTTTACGGTCCGGCGGTATTTTATGAGTCCCGTTTCCTTGGAGAATTCTTCATTTTCTTTTTCAATCTGGCCGCGCTGTGTCTGCTGGTTCGCGCCTCCGGTGACGAGCGTCCCGCCCTGCGGTGGGCTCTGGGGGGATTCTGCCTGGGTTTGTCCACGATATTCCGACCCACGGTTCTGGCCTTTCTTCCGGCGGCTCTGGCATGGGCTTTTTGGACTCTGCGCTCGAGAGGAATAAAGCGGCTCGCGCTTGCCGCGGCCGTTTTCGTCCTGGGTCTTTGGCTGCCCCTTTTTCCTTTCCAGCTTCGCAACCGGATCGTCGATCCGAAAAACGGGTGGGGACTGACGACGGCCAGCGGCGGCGTCAACCTCTACATCGGCAACAATCCCGAAGCCAACGGCTTGAACGATACTCCGTCGTTCGTGCGCTACGGGCCGGGCCACGAATACGAGGATTTCAAGGAAGAGGCCCAGCGGCGCGTGGGCAAGACTCTCAGTCCCAAGGAGGTTTCGCGCTTCTGGACGCGGGAAACGTTGCGCTGGTTCCAGAACCGGCCGGCTGACGCCCTCCGTCTGCTTTTCAAGAAAATGGGTTATTTTTGGAATTACCGTGAGGCGCCGGACAATTTTTTCCCTTCCCTGTTCGACAAATTCACCCGTATTGGACGCGCGCCGCTGCTGAGTTGGGGAATGGTCGCTCCTCTGGGAATGCTGGGCCTGCTGTTGTCGTGGCGAAAAGCGAAGACCGAGTGGTTGCTGCAGGCCTATGTGCTGACGTATTTGGGCGTGAACGTTTTATTTTACGTTCTCTCCCGCTACCGCTTTCCAGTCGTGGCGGGTCTCATTCCGTTTGCGGGGCTGGCGCTGGCCCGCTTTTATGAAAACGTTCACGCGCGCAGGTTGGCGAAGGCGGCTGGCCTTTTGTTCCTGCTGCTGCCTTGCTGGGGATTGACGCGGATGCCTCTGATCGGCGAGGAGGACATGGCGGTGACGCATTACAGCTTCGGTGTCATCTTCGCCAATCAGGGGTGGAAAGACAAGGCCGCGGAAGAATACCGGGCCTCTATTCGGGCGGACCCCGCCTACAAGGCCTCTTATCTGAACTTGGCCGTTCTCCAGGCGGGACGAAACGAACCGGAAGAGACGCTGTGGGCGCTGGAGCATCTGGCTCAACTTGAAAAGAATCCCCGGCAGTTGGAAAACATCCGCCGGAACATCGACATATTGAAACGCGGTTTGGGGAAAACGGCGGGGCCCAGCCGTTAGGGCCCTTGGTTGGGAGCGTTTTCGGCGGCTTTTCCCGACAATTTTTTGATGATCGCATCGAAGTGTTCCACGGGGTAGGCTCCCCGGATTGGGACGCCGTTCAACAGGAAGCCGGGAGTTCCGTCAAAGCCGAAGGACTGCGCCTCCTTCTGGTCAGCCTGAATCGCTTTTTGAACTTTGTCGCTCTTGAGGTCCTTTTCCAAGCGGGCCATGTCTGCGCCGACCCTCCGCGCGGCTTCCCGAAGGAAATCGGCGCTGAGCTTATCCTGCTCCTGATACATGATGTCGTGAAGCTTCCAGGCTTTTTCCTCGGATTGAAGGGAGAGGGCCTCGAAATATTGCGCGGCCGGCATGGCCTGCTTGTGCATGGGAAGAGGGAGGTTCTTATAGATGAAGCGCAGGTCCTTTCCATATTTATTCCTAAGCTCTTCGACCGTGCTGTAGCCCCTCCGGCAATAAGGGCATTCGAAGTCGGAGTACTCCACTAAAGTGTATTTGGCGTTTTTGTTGCCGCGAATTCTCGCGTTTTCAGGTATCTCGGGCGTCAAAGGGTTTTTGAAGGACTCGTCCAGATCTTTCTGCTGTTGTTGTTCCCGCGCTTCCTGGGCTCCCTGGTTGACCATATTGAAAAGCTCGGCCTTATGGCTTTCCAAAATGTCCAGAATAATCTTAGGATTCTCTTTGAGAAGCTTTTCCACGGCTTCCCTGGATATTTCTTCCGAGCGGGCGCCGGCGGCGGCTAAAAGCAAAGGCGCCAGCGCCAGGAGCGGCAGGACGGCGGCGCGCGCTAAATTTTTACGTGGGGACATGCTTGCGGAAAGATTTCTCATAGTGTTCTTCGGCGCAATCATCGGCCGCGCCGGCCTCTTTGCCTCCCATTATATAAATAAAAGGGCGGATTGATTGCAAACGTCAAAATTGATTCAATGGTATTGCCTCGTCGGAATTCTTCCTTGCTTTTTTTGAGGGGAGGCATCGCGCTTCCGTTTTGTTGGGTCCTATGGCTAAAATCGAGGGTTTTAAGTGCGTTTCCTGCTCCAAAGAGCACGGCGCCAAGGACGTTCGTTACATCTGCCCGTCCTGCGGCGGCAACGTCCAGGTGGTTTATGATTACAAGGCCGCGCGTGGCCGCCTGACCCGGAAGTTTTTCGCTGAAAATCCGGACCAGAGCCCGTGGCGATACCTGGACCTTCTGCCCCTTAAAGGCGATCCCAGCTTTTGGCCGGTCGAGTCCGGCTGGACGCCGCTTTTCCACGCCCAAAGACTCGGCCGCAAGCTCGGGCTTTCGCGCCTCCATCTTAAAGACGACGGCCGCCAGCCCAGCGCATCCTTCAAAGACCGGGCCAGCGCGGTGGTCTTGGCGCGCGCCCTGGAAACCGGCGAAAGAGCCATCGCCGCCGCCTCGACCGGCAACGCGGCGGCCTCCATGGCCTGCTTGGCGGCCGGGTCGGGCCTGAGGACGGTGATCTTCGTGCCCCAGTCGGCGCCGCCGGCCAAGCTCACCCAGCTTTTGGTCTTCGGCGCGACCGTGGTCACGGTCATGGGAAACTACGACGATGCCTTCGATCTTTGCCTCCAGGCGACGGAGAAATTCGGCTGGTACAACCGCAACACCGGATTTAACCCTTTCACCCGAGAGGGCAAAAAAACCTGCGCCTTCGAAATCTGCGAGCAGCTCGATTGGGAGGCGCCCGACAAGGTGTTCGTTCCGGTCGGCGACGGCAATATCTTGAGCGGCCTGTGGAAAGGGTTTCAGGAATTTGAGCGCCTGAAGCTCATCAAAAAAACGCCGCAACTGGTGGCGGTTCAGGCTGAAAAAAGCGACGCGGTGAAAAAGGCCTTTGAAACCGGAAACAAGCTTGAGCCCGTGTCGGGACAAACCCTGGCCGACAGCATTTCGGTGCGCTTGCCGCGCGACGGACAAGCGGCCGTCGAGGCGCTGCGCCAATCCCAGGGATTTGCCGTTTCCGTCACCGACCAGGAAATCCTGGAAGCGGTGGTGAGCGTCGCCCGGGAGGCGAACGTTTTTGCCGAGCCGGCCGGCGCGGCGTCGGTCGCGGGGCTGAAAAAAGCGGCGCAGCAGGGGCGCGTGGGAGCGCAGGAGAGCGTGGTGGCGCTCTTGACGGGAAACGGGCTTAAAGACGCCGCCAGCGTGGTTCAGGCGCTCAAGCCCCCGTACCTCATCCGGCCCTCCATCGAGGAGCTCGAAGTCCTGATGGATAAGCATGCCGGCCATTTCACGGCCCCCTAAAAAAAAGTCCAGGAGAAAGCCATGTCTCAAATAACCGCCGGCCGTTCCGTTTTAGAAAAGACCGTCGAGCACTGCCGGAAGCTTAAAATCACCCTGCCCACTTTTTCGCAACTCATCGATCCGCTCAAAGTCCCCGCCAAGATTTCCCAGCAGCTCAAGAAAGTCAAAATGTCCGACGTGCACCCGGCCAACCTTTTTCGGATCACCTGGAAAAACGACGTCCGGACCGGCCTCTTCGGGGGGGTCAACTTTTTCGAGATTCCGCGCGAGATCACGGGGGTCCGCCCGCGCATCATCGGCCTGACCGGCAAGCATTTTCCCACCGGCGCGCATAAGGTCGGCGCCGCCTTCGGCTGCCTCGTTCCCAAACTGGTCCGGGGCGAATTCGATCCCACTTCCCAGAAGGCCGTGTGGCCCTCGACCGGAAACTACTGCCGGGGGGGGGCCTTCGATAGCGCTCTTTTGAAATGCGCCGCCGTGGCCATTCTTCCCGAGGAGATGAGCCGGGAACGTTTTGAGTGGCTCAAGTCCATCGGGGCCGAGGTCATCGCCACGCCCGGCTGCGAAAGCAACGTCAAAGAAATTTACGACAAGTGCTGGGAGATCCGGAAAACCCGCAAGGACTGCGTGATCTTCAACCAGTTCGAAGAGTTTGGAAACGGCGTTTGGCACTACCACGTGACCGGCCGGGCGGTCGCCGAGGCGTTTGAGGCGGTGCGGGGAAAGCGCGGGCGCCTGGCCGCTTACGTTTCGGCGACGGGCTCGGCGGGCACCATCGCCGCGGGGGATTATCTGAGAACCCTCTTTCCCGAAATCAAGGTGGCCGCGGTCGAGGCGCTTCAATGCCCGACGCTGCTTTTAAACGGCTTCGGCGGACACCGCATCGAGGGAATCGGCGACAAGCACGTGCCGTGGATACACAACGTGCGCAACACCGACGCGGTCGTGGCGGTCGACGACGAGGACTGCCTGCGGTCCCTGCGCCTGTTCAACGAGCCGGCGGGAAAAAAGTTTCTGGCGGAAACCGGCGCGTCCGCGGAGGCGGTGGAGTCGCTCAAGCTTCTGGGCATCTCCGGCATATGCAATCTGGTCGCCTCGATCAAGCTGGCCAAGTACTTTGAGATGGGCCCTAATGACGTTCTCTTCACGGTTTTCACCGATTCTCAGGAGCTTTACCGCTCCCGCCTCCAGGAGCTCAAGCAGGCCCGCGGGACTTACGAAATGCGCCAAGCCGCGGCGGATTTCGAGCGCGCGCTGATGGGCGCTCATACGGGGAATATGAAGGAGTTGGGCTACTGGGACCGCAAGGCACTGCATAACTTGAAGTACTTCACTTGGGTGGAGCAGCAGGGAAAGACCTCCGAAGAGCTCAACCGCCTTTGGGATCCGGAGTTCTGGCAAAAAACCTTCGGCCGGGTCGAGCAATGGGACTCGGAGATCGAGTCCTTCAACGAAAAAACGGCGGAGCTCAAAAATGATTGACGGAAGTTCCTCCATTTTGATCAAAAACGCCCTGCGCGTCCTGACCTTCGACAACCTCAACCGCGAGATCGAAGGCGGAGACGTCCTGATCCAGGGACCCGTGATCAAGGCGGTCGGAAAGGACATCCAGCCGCCGCCGGGCGCGCGAGTCCTGGACGCCAAAGGCTGCGTCGTGATGCCGGGCCTGGTCAACACGCACCACCATCTTTTTCAAACTTTGACGCGGTGCGTCCCGGCGGCGCAGGACGCCAAGCTTTTCGATTGGCTGGTCCACCTCTACGGCCTTTGGAAGCATTTGACTCCGGAGGCGGTTTCGGTCAGCGCCCAGGTGGGTTTGGTCGAGCTTCTTTTGACGGGATGCACAACCACGGCCGACCATCTCTACGTTTTTCCCAAAGGCGCTCCGGCCGAATGGATAGATTTGGAGATAGAGGCGGCCAGAAATCTGGGAATCCGCTTTCAGCCCACGCGCGGCTCCATGTCTCTGGGACGCTCTCGCGGCGGCTTGCCGCCCGATGAGCTCGTCCAGGAGGAGGAGGAAATCCTCAAAGACAGCGAGCGTCTGGTCAAAAAATACCATGACCCCAGCCCGGGGTCGATGTGCCGCGTCGCCCTGGCGCCTTGCTCTCCCTTTTCCGTCACGACCGCGCTTTTGAAGATGACGGCCGAGGCCGCCGCCAAATGGAAGGTGCCGCTGCATACCCATTTGGCGGAGACGCTCGATGAAATCGAATATTGCCGGCAGCGCCACCGCATGACCCCGCTCGAATACATGGATTCAGCCGGCTGGCTGGGCCCGCGGACCTGGCTCGCTCATTGCGTTCACATGGGGCCGGTGGATATCCGCCGCATGGCGCAGACGCGCACTGCGGTGGCCCATTGTCCCACTTCCAACCTGCGCCTGGGCTCCGGCATCGCGCCGGTCCGGGATTTTTTGAACGCCGGCGTTCAGGTCGGTCTCGGCGTGGACGGCTCCGCCTCCAACGACAGCTCCGACATGCTGGCAGAGGCGCGGCAGTGCCTCTTGGTGCACCGCGTCAAAAGCGGGGTCGGCTCCATGCCGGCCAGAGACGTGCTGCGCATGGCCACGCGAGGCGGCGCGAGCGCCCTTGGCTTTGAAGCCGTCGGCTTGCTGGAAACGGACAAAGCGGCCGACATCGCGGTGTTCGATCTCAACGGCGTGGATTTTGCCGGAGCCTGGCACGACCCCGTCGCGGCGCTGCTGTTTGCCGGCGCGAGCCGCAGGGCCCGCTGGGTGATGGTCAACGGCAGGCTCGTCGTAGAGGACTTCGCCGTGGCGGGCTTGGACGAGAAGGAGTTGGCTGCGCGAGCCAACCGCCTGGCTTTCGCGCTGGTGGAAAAAGCGGCCGGTGGTGTAAAATAGGAGTATGCCCAAGGTCCTGATCCATTTATACACCACGCTCAAGGAAAAACTCAATGCTCCCAAGATCTGGGTGGAGGCCGACAACGTTGAACAGGCCCTGGAAGCGCTCAGCCAAAAAAACGGGGCGGTGGCCGCGATTCTTTTCGACGCCGGCGGAATCGTCAAAAATCATTTCACCCTGGCGCTCAACTCCGAGGTTTTAGACCACAAGAATTTAAGCAAAGTGCCGGTAGCCCAAGGCGACGTGCTCCACATTTTTCCGCCTATTGCGGGTGGGTGATCGCGACTAAAGAAGTGATAGAGTGGTAAAGTGGTAGAGTGGCACATCGGCAAGAGGTAAAATGATTGGCCGCAGCGGTTGCGCGACAGTCCTTTCTTGACTATTCGGTCACTTTACCACTCTACCACACTACCACTTTCAGACTGGTGGACTCATGAAGTTTAGGCAGGTGGCGAGCGAGAACATTCAATGGCGGAGCTGATTCCTTATCCCTTTGGAAAATTGATCAAGCGGATTTTCCGCGAGCTTGAGTTGAAGGGTTCTATTTTCGACCTACCCTTAAGGCAGTGCTTTTTGGGAGATCCCGCCAAGGATTTTTCGGTCAAATTCCACGGACTGCCCGCCTCCACGCCTTACGGTCCCGCGGCCGGCCCCCATTCGCAGCTCGCGCAGAACATCGTTTTGAGCTGGCTCGGCGGCTCGCGCATTATCGAGCTTAAAACCGTGCAAATCAACGACGAGCTGAAAATCCCAAGACCATGCATCGACATGCACAACGTCGGTTACAACGTCGAATGGTCCCAGGAGCTCAAGCTCCAACAGTCCGTGGAGGAGTACGTAAAAGCCTCCATGCTTATCGAGATTCTCACCGCCAGCGGCCGGCTGCCTCTTGCCAAGGGATTTAACGACGTCATCTACGATATGAGCGTCGGCTATGACCTGGCCGGCATCCAGAGCGCGCCGATGCGTGAATTTGTGCGCGAAATGATGGACGCCTCCCGGCTCATCGAAAAGCTGCGCCGGGAAATCCCCAAGGAATATGCCGGTTGGCGGTCTCTCAATTTTAATCCGCGACTGGTCAAGACTCTCACGCTGAGCACTTTTCACGGCTGCCCGCCCGATGAGATCGAGAAAATCATACGCTATTTCTTGACCGAAACCGGACTGCACTGCGTCGTCAAGCTCAACCCGACGCTCCTGGGGAAAAAAGAGGCGCGCCGGCTGCTCAACGGCGAGTTGGGCTACCGCGACGTCATGATTCCGGATTCGGCCTTTGAAAAAGACACGCGCTGGGAGCAGGCCGCGGAGTTCGTGGAGAGCCTTGGACGAACGGCCGCCGAGAGCGGGCTCGGCTTCGGCGTCAAGTTCTCCAACACCCTCATCGTCGAAAACAAGCGCTCATTCTTCCCCCCGAGCGAAAAAGTGATGTACCTGTCGGGCCGTCCGCTTCACGTCTTGGCCATGCACTTGGTTCGCAAATTCCGCAAAGCCTTCGGCATGCGCTATCCCATCTCCTTCGCTGGGGGCGTCGACCGCTTCAATTTCCCGGACGCGGTGGCGCTGGGCTTGACGCCGATCACGGCGTGCAGCGATCTTTTGAAGCCGGGAGGCTACGGCCGCTCCAAAGCCTAT
This sequence comes from Elusimicrobia bacterium RIFCSPLOWO2_12_FULL_59_9, assembly GCA_001800185.1. GTDB lineage: Bacteria > Elusimicrobiota > Elusimicrobia > O2-12-FULL-59-9 > O2-12-FULL-59-9 > O2-12-FULL-59-9. The sequence goes on along the minus strand of MGUX01000003.1, from coordinate 35,982 downwards.
TTCCAGGAGCTCGTCAAGAGGATGGACGCCGTTGGAACATCGAGCGTCGGCGAGTTTGTCCTGAGCGCTTGGGGCGCCGGCGGCGCTGATCCGGCCGCGCTCCGGAAAAATCCGGGCGAATCCTTCCAGGAGCGCGTCGCGCGGGCGGCGCTCCTCAACACTGAAAGCTACGTCTCCAAGCTCGCCGGCGATCCGCGCTACCATTTTGAGAACAACCGCGACGACCCCAAAAAAATTGGAAGCCGGCTTAAGCTTTTTAACTGCATCACCTGCGACAAGTGCGTCCCGGTCTGTCCCAACGACGCCAATTTCACCTACAGCCTTCCTGCGGTGGAGATACCGGTGGTCAAGCTGGTGTGGAACGGAAGCGACTTTGAGGAAAAGGAGACCGATAAGCTCGTCTTCGACAAAAAGCATCAGATCGGAAACTTCGCGGATTTCTGCAACGAATGCGGAAACTGCGATGTTTTTTGTCCGGAGGACGGGGGGCCTTACGTTTTGAAGCCCCGCTTTTTCGGCAGTCTTGATTCCTGGCGGCGCTTCAAGGATCATGACGGTTTTTACCTCGACCGCTCCGAAGGGGAGGAGCAAGTCTGGGGGCGTTTCGGCGGCAAGGAGTTTTTCCTGAAGGTTTCCGAATCCAAACAGGTTGTCTATGAGGGAGAGGGGTTTCGCATCCTTTTTTGGGAGCAGGAGAGGGGGCGTTCCGTTCAGAACCACGCCAAGAAGCCGGCGGCCGGCGCCGAGATCGACATGACCTATTTTCATATCATGAATTGGCTGCGCAAAGCGATTTTTTCGCCCAAAGAGGTCAATTACATCAACGTATGATTTGCGGCGTCATCCTTGCGGCAGGCGATTCGGAGCGCATGGGGAGCCCCAAGGCTCTCTTGAAGCATCAGGATCAAACTTTTTTGGAGGCGGTTTGCGGAAAAATGAGGGCGGCGGGGTTGCGGGACATCCTGGTGGTTTTGGGAAGACACGAGCGCGACATTCGCAGGGCGTGGAACCGGAGGGGTGAAACGGTAATCGTCAATCCGAACCCGGAAGAAGGCCAGGCGTCCTCGCTCAAACTGGCGCTCCGCCACCTTCCCCAGTGGCCCTTCGCCTCGGCGGCTCTCGTGGCGCTTGTGGATATGCCGTATGTCGGCGCCGCCACCTACCGGCAGTTGGTGGGATGCTGGAGGCAAAACGTGGGACGCTCCGTCATCCCGCGCTATCAAGGCAAGCGGGGGCATCCTATCGTTTTGGACCAGCGCTTGTGGCCGCTTTGCTCCCTATGTCCTCGCGAGGAGGGGCTGCATTGGGCTCTGAAGAGGGGTGAGAGCTCGGTCTTCAATTTGGACGTGGATGACCCCGCAATTCATCGGGACGTCGATACGCCGGAGGAATATCATAGAGAAAGCGGTCAAGAGGGGAAGTGGGCAAGGGGGAAGTGATAGAGTGGTAAAGTGGTAGAGTGGTACGGGGAAAGGGAAGGGGTAGAAAGGGAAGTGGTCAAGTGGTCAAGTGATCGAGTGTTGGAAAAAGGGTGGAGCAAAGATGGGACAGGAAGATTTGATTGAGAAACTGTCGGCAGCGGTGAAGGCGGGCAGGCCGGCGGCGTTGGTGACCGTAATCGCAGTGGGCGGTTCCGCTCCCCGGGAGCCGGGCGCCAAGATGCTGGTTTATGAAGACGGCGCCATCGAGGGCACAGTGGGCGGCGGACGCTTCGAGGCCATGGCCGCCGAAGCCGCTCAGGATGCCTTGAAGCAACGGGCTCCGGCCAAGAAGAAATTTGAGCTTGAACCCCAAAGCTTGGGCATGTATTGCGGCGGCTGGGTGGAAGTTTTTATCGATGTTTTTTTTGAGCCCTTACGGCTTGTGATTTTAGGCGGCGGCCACGTGGCCGAGCAGCTCGGTTCGCTTGCGGCGGTGACGGGCGTTCCTTATGTGGTGGTTGACGACCGGCCGGAATTCGCTTCGCGCCGGCGTTTCCCGCAGGCGCGTGAGATTATCGTCGGCCAGCCGAGCGAGATACTGGGCCGGATGAGCGTCAACGAGGAAACTTACGTCGTCATCGTGACCCGCTGCCACGGATTTGACATGCGCTGCCTGGTGGCGGCGCTTCCGACCACGGCGCCCTACATCGGCATGATCGGAAGCCGCACCAAGATCGAGAGGCTGTTCGCGCTCTTGGAACGGCGGGACTTGGATCCCTACAACGACCCGCGGGTGCATGCGCCCATCGGCCTCGACCTTGGCGGTAAAGACCCAAAGTCGGTGGCGCTTTCCATCCTAGCCGAGATTTTTAAGGTGAAAAACGGGGCGGCGGGCGGGCATCTGAGAATACAGGCGGAAAGTGATCAAGTGGTCGAGTGGTCAAGTGGCGGAAGATCAGTGGTCAAGTGATCGAGTGGTAAAGTGGTAGAGTGGGACAAAAGATGGGTTGGATTGGAAAATCGGTAAAAAGAAGCGACGCGAAATCCAAGGTCATGGGCGCGGCGCTCTATATCGATGATTACGGTTACGAGGGCATGCTGCATGCCGCCACGGTGAGAAGCCCTTATCCGCGCGCCAGGATCAAAAAAATAGATTTCAGCCAAGCGCAAAAGGTCCCCGGCTTTGTGCGCGGCATCACCGCCAAGGACGTTCCGGGGAAAAATCTCTGGCCATTGGTAATGCATGATTATCCGTTTCTGGCCGAGCGCGAGGCGAAGTTCGCAGGCGAGGCGGTGGCGCTGGTGGCGGCGGAAAGCCTTCAGGCCGCACGCGACGCGGCGGCGGCGACGCGCTTGCTGCTTGAGGAATTGCCTTGCGTGACCGATCCGCTCCAGGCGCTTAAAAAGAGCGCCCCCCGGGTTTATGGCCGGGACAATGTGTTTGCCCGCTACGTCGTCAAAAAGGGCGACGTCGCCAAGGGTTTTGAGGAAGCCGACGCGGTGGCGGAGGGGATTTTCACGACGGGATATCAAATGCAGGCTTATTTGGAAACCCAGGGCATGATCGCTTTTCCCGAGTCCCATGGGGGCGTGACGCTTTACGGTTCGATGCAGTGCCCTTATTACGTCCACGACGCCGTGGCGGCGGCTCTGGGCATCGCTTACAACAAAGTGCGCGTCGTGCAGAGATCAACCGGCGGCGGCTTCGGCGGCAAGGAGGACATGCCGGCCTTGGTGGGGACACACGCGGCGCTGGCGGCGGTTTTAACAGGCCGTCCGGTCAAGCTGATCTATGACCGCAGGGAAGATTTTATTTCCATGAGCCGGCGTCATCCGAGTTGGACGCAACTCCGCTACGGCGCCAAGCGCGACGGCGCCTTGACGGCCTGCCAGGCGAAGTTTATCCTAGACGCCGGCGCCTATGCGACGCTTTCTCCCATCGTGCTGTGGCGCGGAACGGTTCACGCGGCGGGGCCCTACCGCATTCCGCATGTGCTCATCGAGTCCTGCGCGGCCGCGACACATAAGGCGCCCTGCGGGGCTTTTCGCGGCTTCGGCCAGCCACAGTCGGCTTTCGCCCACGAATCACTGATAGATGAGCTGGCGCTCAAGTTGGACATGGACCCGCTCGATTTTCGTCTTAAAAACGCTCTGCGCGTTGGGGATGAAACGGCCACGGGGCAAAAGCTGGGCGAATCCTGCGGCATGGTGGACGCGCTGGAAGAAGTCAGGGACGCATCCGACTGGAAAAAAAAGCGCGCGGATTATCCCGCTTGGAAGTCCGGCGGCGCCAGGCGCCGCGGCATCGGCGTCGCGGCCAACTACTACGGCGTGAGCTTGGGGGCGCGGGGGCGCTATTTGGACCGCGCCGCCGCCCAGGTCCAAATTCAGCCCGACGGCACGGTGATGGTAGCCATCGGAAACACGGAGATCGGGCAGGGCGCCCGCACCGTCATTTCCCAGATTGCCGCCGAGAGTTTAAACGCCCCGTATGAGCATATTCAGGTGCTGGAGACCGACACGAGCCGCGTGCCGGACTCGGGGCCCACGGTGGCCAGCCGCACCACCCTCATGTCGGGCAACGCCGTTCTAAACGCTTGCGAGCCTTTGCGGCGGCGCATCTTTGAGACGGCGCAGGAGATGCTCAAGAAGAAAGGCGGCGCAGAAACACCGATGTCTGCTTCGGATGGAAAATTTTCGGTTGCGGCGGCGGAAGTTGGTTTTGCCGAAGTGGCGCGCGAGTGCTATTTGAGGAAGCTCAAGATGGCCGAGCAAGGCTGGTATTCAGCCCCGCCCACCTCCTTCGATACCGAAACGGGGCAAGGCGACGCCTACGTCACCTACGCCTACTCGGCCAATGTGGCGGAGGTAGAGGTGGACGCGGAGACTGGCGAGACCAAGGTGACGAAAGTGACCTCCGCCCACGACATCGGAAAGGTCATCAATCCCAACGCGGCCGAGGGGCAGATTGAAGGCGGCATCGTCCAGGCGCTGGGCTACGCCTTTATCGAGGAAATCATCGAGAGAGAGGGGCAGGTGGTCAATCCTAATTTCACCGATTATATTCTTCCGGCCTCGGCCGACGCGCCGGAGTTTAAGACGATTCTTCTGGAGCATCCTTACCCGGCAGGGCCTTACGGAGCCAAGGGCTTGGCGGAGTCGCCCATCATCGGACCGGCGCCGGCGGCGCTCAACGCCCTCCGGCATGCCTGCGGAGTTCGCCTCAGCCATATACCGGCGATGCCGGAGGCGATTTGGAAGGCCGTCAAACATGGCGATCAAAAAAAACAATAACTTCATCAAACTTGCGGCCTTGCGCTGCCGCGTCAACGGCCGCGCGGTGCAAAAAATGGTCGAGACGGGAAAGAGACTTTTGGATTTTCTGCGATCGGATCTGCGCCTGACGGGGACCAAAGAGGGCTGCGGCGACGGCGAGTGTGGAGCCTGTACCGTTTTATTAGATGGGCGGCCGGTGAACGCCTGCATGGTGATGGCTCTGCAGGCGGCGGGGCGCAGCGTCGTCACCATCGAGGGGATTTCGCCGGACCCAAGAATCCTCCATCCGCTCCAGCAAGGCTTCATCGATCAGGGCGGAGTGCAGTGCGGATTTTGCATTCCCGGAATGATCATGTCGTGCGCTGCGCTATTGGAGAAAAATCCGCAGGCCGATCTGGAGGCTATTAAGGCCGGAATGTCCGGGAACCTGTGCCGGTGCACCGGCTACGAGAAGATTTTCCGCGCGGTGGAGCAGGCGCGGAGGGAATTGGAACTCAAGAATGCTCAACGTTGACATCGTCCGTTTTAAAAATTTGAGCGAGCTTTGGAAAGGAATCGCCGCCGTGCAGCGGCCCAGGCGATACTTTGCCGGCGGGACCGACCTCGTGGTTCTGGCCAAGGCCGGTATCGGGGTTCCGTGCACCTGGGTGGATTTGACGCCCCTAAAAGAGCTAAAAAGGATATACGAGGATAAGGAAGCTATTTTTCTGGGCGCGGGTTTGAGTTTGCTTGAACTGGAAGAATCAGACCTCGTGCGGCGCTGGGCTCCCGCGCTTTCCGATGTTTTCCCTGAATTCGCGGGGCCGCCCATCCGAGGTTCGGCCACGCTGGGTGGAAACTGCGCCAACGCCTCGCCCGCGGGCGACAGCTTGCCCGCGCTTTATGCGGAGGAGGCGCGCGTGGTTTTGGAGCGTTTCGGCAAGCGCCGCGAGCTGCCGATAGAAAATTTTATCCTGGGTCCCCGGAAGACGGCGCTTCGTCCGGATGAGCTGCTGCTTGGATTTTCCGTTCCGAAGCGGCCCCATAAGGGGGCTTTTCTGAAACTGGGTCCTCGCAAGGGCCTGGCTATCGCCAAGGCGTCGGTGGCCGCAGCCGTGGTGCTTGAGGACGGCTTGGTCAAAAAACTCCGCGTCGCTCTTGGGGCGGCGGGGCCCACGGTCATCCGCAGCCGTCGGGTCGAGGCATTGTTGGAGGGCCGCGCGCTCTCCAGCGCCAATATCGAACGCGCGCGGGCCCTCGCCGGCGAAGAGGCGCGGCCGATCACAGATCACCGCTCCAGCGCCGAGTACCGGCGCGCCATGTGCGGAGTTCTTCTAGGAAGAATTTTGGAGAGATTTAGCCGATGCTGAAAAATATCGAAGTCTTTTACTTTCCGGAGACGGTCAAGGACGCGGTGCGTCTTCTCAACCGGCACGCGCCTCACGCGGCAGTCATCGCCGGCGGCACCCTCATCACCAAAAGCCCCAACTTGTCGACGCGGGTCCTGGTGGACATCCGGGGGATCGATATGGACTACGTCAAGGTCCAAGCGGGACGCCTGCGCATCGGCGCCCGCACCAGCTTCCAAAGCTTGGCCGACTCCAAGCTTCTTCAAAAATGGGCCGGCGGGGCTTTGTCCAGGGCGGCCGCGGCGGTGACCACGCATCTGATTCGAAACGCGGGCACCATAGGGGGGGACGTGGCGCGAGCCCTGCCCTACAACGACATGCCGCCGGTGCTGATGGCGCTCGACGCCGAAGCGGTGATCGTCGACGGCAAAAAAACCAGGACCCTGCCGGTGGAAGAGATGGTCCGGGGGCATATGTGGAGAATTGTGGGTCGCAGGGCTCTTTTGACAGAATTTCGCCTACCCTCCGAGACCCGCAAGCGCGCCTGCGCCATTGCGCGTTTTGCGCGCAGCGCTTCGGATTGGGAAGCCATGGTCCATGCGGTCGCGTCCATGGAAAAATCTCGCGGAATATGCCGCAACGCGCGCATCGTCCTTGGGGCCGTGACGCGGCATGCCCAAAGGTTTCCTCAGGCGGAGGCGGTTTTGGAAGGGAAGCCCTATTCCGAATCGCTGGCCGCTGAGGCGGCGCAGGCTGTTTTCGACGGACTGACGCCGGTTTCAAGGGCTTCCGCGGAGTACCGCCGCGAGGTGGCTTCGGTTCTGGTTCGCCGGGCTATCCGAGAGGTTTGGAACGAAAATGAAACCCAGCAATAAGGGTAGAAAAAGCGCCGTTGCGGCGATTAAAGTCCAAGACGGCTGGATGACGGTTGAGACCACGGTCAACGGCGCGCGGCAAAGCTGGAAGATCCGCCCGGATGATTTTCTTTTGGACGCGCTGCGCCGTGAGGGATTTAAGGGGGCGAAGAAGGGCTGCGAAACGGGCGATTGCGGCTCCTGCGCCGTTTTGTTGGACGGCAAGGCCGTCGCCTCCTGCCTGCTTTTGGCCGCCCAATCCCAGGACAGGGAAATCACCACGATTGAAGGGCTTGGAACGCCGTCTGAGCCGCATCCTCTCCAGGAGGCTTTTGTGGATACGGGCGGCATCCAATGCGGATTTTGCATTCCGGGCATGATTCTTTCGGCCAAGGCGCTTTTGGACCGCACTCCATCTCCCACGGAAGCCGAGATACGGCGCGCCCTGGACGGAGTTTTGTGCCGCTGCACGGGCTACGTCAAACAGGTGCAGGCGGTGAAACTCGCCGCGGAGAGAAAAAAATGAGGACGGAAAACGGCGCGCTAGAAGGGGTGGAAAATTTAAAGACGGTCCACCGCAGCGTCCGCCGCGTGGACGGCCTGGCGCTGGCCTGCGGCACGGCCCAGTTCACCGACGACGTGGACATTCGGGGTCTATTGACGGGTAAAATCTTGTGGAGCCCGCATGCCCATGCGCGCATTAAGAAGATAGACGTCTCAGAGGCGAGAAAAATTCCGGGCGTGAGGGCCGTGCTGACCCACCGCGACGTTCCGCGCGTGCCGCGCACGACCGCCGGCCAGGGCTATCCCGAACCTTCGCCCTACGACAGCGTGGTGCTCGACGACAAGGTGCGTTTCGTGGGCGATCGCGTGGCCGCCGTGGCGGCCGACAGCCCGGAAATCGCCGACAAGGCTCTGGCGGCGATACGCGTGGACTACGAGATCCTTCCCGCGGTTTTCGATCCCTTGGAGGCGATGCGGAAGGGCGCGCCGGTCATCCATGACCAGCCGGATTCCAAGCACATCGCCGATGCCCAAAAAAACATCGCCTGCAAATTCGACTTCGAGGTCAAGCAGGGCGAGTGGTTTTCCGGCGCCGACGCGATCATCGACAAGACCTATAAAACCCAGTACGCGCAGCACTGCGCTCTGGAGCCGCATGTGACCATCACCTATCTGGATGGAAACGACCGCTTGATCATCCGCACCTCCACCCAGGTGCCGTTTCATTGCCGCCGCATAGTGGCCCAATCCCTAAAGATTCCGATCAAGCGGGTGCGCGTGATCAAGCCGCGCATTGGGGGCGGCTTTGGCGCCAAGCAAGAGATTGTTTTGGAGGACATCTGCTCCGCCCTCACCCTGGCGACCCGCAGGCCGGTCAAAATCGAGTTGACGCGCAAGGAAACCTTCATTTCCACGCGCACGCGCCATCCATCTGTCATACGCCTGAAGACCGGGGTCAAAAAAGACGGCGCCATCACCGACGCCCTGATGGAGGTGGTCGTCAATTCCGGGGCCTACGGCACACATGCCTTGACGGTCATGATGTGCGCCGGTTCCCATACCCTCCCGATGTATAAAATCGGCAACATCCGCTTTGATGGGCGCTCGGTCTACACCAATCTTCCCATCGGCGGCGCCTACCGGGGCTACGGGGCGACGCAGGGTTTCTTCGCCTGGGAGAGCCAAATGGACCTCATGGCCGAGGCCATCGGCATGGATCCCGTTGAGTTTCGCAGAAAAAGTTACATTCGCGCCGGCGAAACCTCGCCGGTTTTTAAGGCCATGGGGGAAGGGCGGGAAGGCGTTCCGCAGACCATCGTCTCCAGCGGGCTGTTCGAGGCGCTCGATAAGGCGCTTGAGGCGGGCGGCTGGGCCGAAAAGCGGCGGGCCTATGCCCGACAGACGGGCGTCCTTCGTCGCGGCATCGGCTTGGCGTGCCTGATGCAGGGCTCAGGCATCGCCGAAATCGACATGGGGGCGGCCACCTTGAAGCTCAATGAGGACGGTTCCTTCAACCTGCTCATCGGCGCGACGGACATCGGCACCGGCGCGGACACGGTGCTGTCGCAGATCGCGGCCGAGGTGCTGGGCGTCAAGGAAACGGACATCATCGTCACCGCCTCCGATACGGATGTGACGCCTTTCGACGTGGGGGCCTACGCCTCATCCACCACGTACATCTCCGGGCATGCGGTCAAAAAAACGGCCGAAAAAATCCGGGAGCAGATATTGAAGGTGGCTTCCGGCATTCTCGACGAAAAGGTCGAGGATCTGCGCTTGGAGGGCGGCATGGTGGCGGCCAAATCGGGCGCGGCCTGCAAATTGGCGGAGGTGGCCAACACCTCCCTGTATTATCGAGACCAGCATCAAATTATCGCCTCGGCCTCCCATTTTTCCCACACCTCGCCCCCGCCCTTCGCGGCGCATGTGGCCGAAGTGGAGGTGGACACCGAGACCGGCCAGGTCACGGTGCTGCGCTACGTGGCCGCCGTCGACTGCGGCACGGCCATCAATCCCGCGCTGGCTGAGGGACAGACGGAGGGCGCGGTCTTAAACGGCATATCCTTCGCCATGACCGAGGAGATGAAATTCGCTCCCGGCGGCCGCACGCTCAACGGCACATTCAGAAAGTACAAGCTTTTTAATACGCTCGACACCCCCCCCATCGTGACGATCTTGGTGCCGACTTACGAGCCCTCGGGGCCTTTCGGCGCCAAATCGGTGGCCGAAATTTCCATCAACGGGGCCCAAGCGGCCATAGCCAACGCCATCTGCAACGCCGCCGGAGTCCGCCTTTACGATCCGCCGTTCACGCCTGAAAAAGTGCTCGCCGCGTTAAAAAAACGGTCATGAACGACCTCCTGATTGACAACGCGACGGTAGTCACTCTGGACTCCCAACGCCGCATCGTGCCGGGCGGCGCGGTCCTCATCCGGCGCGGCGTGATAGAGGAGGTGGGCCCTTCGGCCAAGGTGTCCAAGAAGGCCGAGGGCGTTCGGCGCCTGGATGCCGAAGGGAACGTCGTTTTGCCAGGCTACATCTGCGTCCATCATCATCTCTATTCGACTTTCTCGCGAGGCATTTCCCTCGACGGTTACGCGCCCAGAAATTTCAGCCAGATTCTCAAAGGGCTTTGGTGGAAGCTCGACCGGACGCTTCAAGAGCAGGATATCTTATGGTCGGCCTATCCGTCGTTGGTGGAATGCATCCGCCGCGGCACGACCACTATCGTCGACCACCATGAAAGCCAGAGTTTTCAATCCGGCAGCCTGGACGTGCTTCAGGTCGCCGTTCAAAAAGCGGGCGTCCGGGCGGTGCTGGCCTTGGGCGTTTCCGACCGCTACGGCCGCGCCCGGGAAGGCATTGAGGAAAACGAGCGCTTCATAAAAAAATCCACCGCCTTTCCTTCGGATTGGATCGCCCCGATGGCCGGTTTGCACGCCTCCTTCACGGTTGAAGAGGATACCCTCAGGGCCGTTTCGGACTTGGCGCGGCGCTATGGGGTCGGGGTGCACGCCCACGCGGCCGAGGACGTTTATGACCAGTCCCACTGCCTGCGCCGCTACAAGAAACGGGTGCTTGAAAGGTTCGACCAAGCGGGCCTCCTCAATGGAAAGACCCTTCTGGCGCACTGCATCCACGTGAACCGTTCCGAGATGCGGCGGATGGCCGAAAAGGGCGTTTCGGTGGCGCACAATCCCGAGTCCAACATGAACAACGCCGTAGGCGCGGCCCGGCTTTTGGAGCTGATGAAAGAGGGAATCTGCGTGGGGCTAGGGACCGACGGGATGAGCTCGGACATGCCTTCGCAGGCCAGGGCGGCGTACTTGCTGCAAAGGCACGCGCGGCGCGATCCACGAGCGGCCTTCGCCGAGGCATGCGGGATGCTTCTTGAAAACAACGCCCGAATCATCGAAAAGGCGGCCGGTTGGAAGGTGGGCGCTCTCCAAAAGGGCAGCCTGGGGGACGCCATCGTCGTGCGCTACATTCCGCCCACGCCCTTAAACGCGGATAATTTCTACGGCCACCTGATGTTCGGACTGGGCCAGGCGTCTGTGCTCGACACCGTATCGGGCGGGGAAATCTTGATGAAAAAGGGCAGGATCCTCCGCTTCGATGAGCAAGAAGTGATGGGGAAGGCGCGAGAGACCGCGGCAAAATTCTGGAAAAAGTTTGAAAACGCAAATTAAAAAGGGGGAAGATTCCTATGGTCACGACTCAACTTCCGGACGTTTCCAAAAAGCTGGCGCAGCTTCCGCCTTATTTATTCGTCCGCCTTTACGCGCTCAAGGAAAAGGCCGAAGCCAAGGGACTTAAGGTCATCGATTTGGGGCAGGGAAATCCGGACTTGCCCAGCCCGGACAACGTGGTGGAGGCCCTTTGCAAAGCCGTCAAAGAAAAAACCTGGACTCACCGTTATCCCCAGACCCGCGGCCTCAAGGAATTTAGGGAAGCGGTCGCCAAATGGTACGACCGGCGCTTCGGCGTCGAGCTTGACCCTGAGACGGAAGTGCTGCCTCTTATAGGCTCCAAGGAGGGGGTGGCGCATCTGTTTATGGCCTATCTTAATCCGGGAGATACGGTGCTGGTGCCCGGGCCGTGCTATCCGGTCCATTACAACGGCGTGGTTCTGGCCGGAGGGGAGGTTCACTGGCTCCCTCTTAAAGCCGAAAACAACTTTTTGCCCCAGCTTGAGACGGTGCCGGAGGAGGTGGCGCGACGCGCCAAGTTTCTGCTGCTCAATTATCCCAATAACCCGACCGGGGCCGTCTTGGAAAACGACGCGCTGCTCAAAGAGGCGCTCGCGTTCTCGGAACGCTACGGCGCCATCGTGGTTTACGACAACCCCTATTCCGAGATCGCCTTCGACGGTTACGTGGCGCCCTCCTATCTGCAACTGGCGGGGGCCAAAGAGCGGGGCATCGAGCTGCATTCCTTGTCGAAAACCTATTCGATGGCGGGCTGGCGGGTGGCTTTCGCGGTCGGCAACGCCGATATCATCGCGGCATTGGGAAAGTTTAAGTCGTTTTTGGATTACGGCATCCCGGGGTTTCTGCAATTGGCCGGCGCGGAAGCTTTAAACGGGTCCCAGGATTATGTCCGCAACACGAGCCGCCGCTACCAAGCGCGGCGCAACACTCTGGTAGGGGCTCTTAAGAAGCATGGCTGGGAGGTGTCTTCTCCCCGGGCGGCGATGTATGTCTGGGCGAAGCTTCCCGCGCCGGCGGCCAAGCTCGGCTCTCAGAGATTCGCCGAAAGACTTATCACCGAGGCGGGAGTGGTGTTGGCTCCCGGCGTCGGCTTCGGACCGCATGGCGAAGGCTATGTGCGCATGGCTCTGGTTGGATCCGAAAAGAGCCTGGAAGAGGCCGCCCGGCGCATAGGGAAATTCATCAAGGGCTTGAAGTAGCCCGGCGGCATGAGCCGCCGACCTAAACGAAGTGAAGTGATAGAGTGGTAAGCCACTCGAACGCTTTACCACTGTGGTTGAGAAGGGCAGTGTGCGACAAGGAGGAGTCACTATGTCACGAATCGTACGCGGCGGGCTCATTCAGGCTTCCTGCGAATGGTCGCCGGAGAAGCATTCATTGGACGCGATCAAGAAGAAGATGATCGACAAGCATTTGGGCTGGATTGAAAAAGCCGCGAAGGAGCGCGTGCAGTTGTTGTGCCTGCAGGAGCTTTTTTACGGTCCGTATTTTTGCGCCGAGCAAAACGTGCGCTGGTATGACTTGGCCGAGCCGGTGCCGGGTCCCACGACCGTTTTGATGCAGAAGCTGGCCAAAAAGCACAAAATGGTGATGGTGGTGCCCATCTATGAGACGCCTGAGACAGGGACTTATTACAACACGGCGGTGGTCATCGATGCCGACGGCGCCATTTTGGGCAAATACCGCAAGAGCCACATCCCGCACTGCGCCCCCGGTTTTTGGGAAAAGTTTTATTTCAAACCGGGCAACCTCGGCTATCCGGTTTTTGAAACGCGCTACGCCAAGGTTGGGGTTTATATCTGCTACGACCGTCATTTCCCGGATGGCGCCCGGATTCTGGGGCTCAACGGGGCCGAAGTGGTGTTCAACCCCAGCGCCACGGTCGCCAGCCATGCCGAGTACCTCTGGAAGCTGGAGCAGCCCGCCCACGCGGTGGCCAACCAGTACTTCGTCGGCGCCAACAACCGCCTTGGCCGCGAGAAACCGTGGGACATCGGCGAATTCTTCGGCCAGTCCTATTTCTGCAATCCCAGGGGCCGCATCATCAGCGAGGGGCCGCGCGACCGCGATGCGCTGGTGGTCAGTGATATGGACCTGGACTTGATTTTGGAGGTGCGAAAGCAGTGGCAGTTTTTCCGGGACCGCCGTCCAGAGACCTATGCGCCGATCACGGCCCTGTGATATTTCCTCCGGACATATCCGGATGATCGACGTGGGAGCCAAGGCCGTCACCCGCAGGCGCGCGGCGGCCAGAGGTTTCATTGCGATGAGCGCGCGCGCTCTCCGGCACGTCAAAGAAGGCACGCTTCCCAAAGGGGATGTGCTGCGCTTGGCGGAGGTGGCCGGAATCCAGGCGGCCAAAAGAACTTCCGAGACGCTGCCGCTTTGTCACCCGCTGGCGCTCGATTGCGTCGAGGTTTCTTTCGATGTTCTTGAGCGTCCGCCGCGCGTCCAGGCGACGTGCGAAGCGGCCACCGACTCCAAGACCGGCGTAGAAATGGAAGCTCTCTGCGGCGTGAGCGGGGCGCTTTTGGCCATCTATGACTTGGTCAAAGGAGTGGAGCCGGCCCTGTCGATTTCCGATATCCGGCTGCTGTACAAAGAAGGCGGAAAAAGCGGTTTTTGGCGGCACCCTTCGCAGCCCCAGGAGCAGCGCCCTGGGACCCAGAAGCCCCGGAGGGGCATGGGGAGCTTCGGGGACCCGGATGCGCCGGCCCTCTCGCAGAGCTCAAGGACGAAGGAAGCGCCGGTGGCGCGAGACGTGGCGCGGCGGCCCCCTGCGCAGAGCTTCGGGGACCCGGATGCGCCGGTGGCGCGGCGGCCCTCC
>MGUX01000003.1:0-22045 GCA_001800185.1 Elusimicrobia bacterium RIFCSPLOWO2_12_FULL_59_9 | reverse complement strand
CAGAGCTTCGGGGACCCGGATGCGCCTGTGGCGCGGCGGCCCTCCGGCCGGATGGAGGCTAACGGCGTTTTCCCTCAGGCGCCGGGACCGAAGGCGCTGAAGTTGGGCCCGGCCTGGGTGGTCACGGTTAGCGATGGGGTTTCAAGAAAAAAAAGAAAGGACGTTTCGGGAGATGTTCTATCACGAGGGCTCAAAGAGATGGGTTTTGACGTTCGAAGGCGGTTCGTGGTGCCGGATGAAAAAGTGGAAATTCAAGCCGTCGTCCGGAAGTCGGCGGCGGAAAAAAACTCGCTTCTGGTTTTAACTGGCGGGACGGGGCTCGGTCCCCGGGACGTGACGCCCGAGGCCGTTGAAGAGATTTGCGATCGCATGGTGCCGGGCTTGGGCGAAGCCCTGCGCTCGAGCGGCGCCTCCAAGACCCCGATGTCCTGGCTGAGCCGCTCCGCGGTGGGGCTTTATGGGAACATGCTGGTGGCGGCTCTGCCGGGAAGCCCCAGGGCGGTCGAAGAGGCTCTGGCGGTTCTGGGTCCGCTTCTCCCGCATGCCTTGGATATCGCGCGAGGCGGGGGACATGGCGATTAAGGGCGGTGATTTGACGCCTCCGGAAGACATGGTCGAGATTGAGGTGGCCCTCTACGGACGCCTGCGCGACCTGTCGCCCGCAGAGCCCGTGAAGGTGCTGGCGCCGCGCGGGTTGAAGGTGCGCGATTTGCGCAAGCTCATCGCCGCGCGGATCGGAGTGCCGGAGGCGCAAATATTGGACTGCGCATTCTCAACCCAAGAGGATATTCTATCCGAAGACGCCCCTGTGGAAAACTGCCGCGAGATGTTGCTTTTGCCGCCTGTCAGCGGAGGATGACGGAGGTTCAAAATGTCCGATCCCTTCTTGCGCGTCATCGCTGAATCCATCAACGTTCCGGAGGTTTTGCGCCAGGTCGAAGACCCCGGGTGCGGGGGCCGCGTCTTTTTTTTGGGCGTAGTGCGCTCCAAAAACGGCGGCGAAACAGTGGAGGCCGTCACCTATGATGCCGTTGCCCCGCTGGCCGTCAAGGTTTTTCAGAAATTGGCCGCCCAGGCGCGGGAGCGATGGGGTCAGAATTTAAATATCGCCGTCGTTCATCGAACCGGCCGGGTCAATGTGGGCGAAGCCGGCGTCGCCGTCGCGGTTTCAGCGCCCCACCGCCGCCAGGCCTTTGAGGCCTGCGCTTTTCTCATCGACCGAATCAAGGTCGAGGCTCCTATCTGGAAAAAAGAGCATTATGCCGGCGGCCCAAGCCGGTGGCTTGAAGGCCATCCGCTGGTGGGTTGAACGGCCATCTATGGACGGCGATTCTCCTTGGTCCGCCGGCTCACCTTATCCGGCGCTTTCGCTCTACGCGGCGGCCATGGCCTATGTCGAGGCCGCCGTCGTGGTCTATCTGCGCGCCCTCTATCATCCGGCCGGCTTTTTTTTTCCTCTTGAGCCCATCCCGCTTGGGATGGCTTTGACCGAGTTGGGCCGCGAGGCAGCCACGATTTTAATGATCGCCGCCCTGGCGCTCCTTTCACGGGGGAGCCGGCGCGAGCAGTTTGCCGCCTTCGTCTACGTCTTCGGAGTCTGGGACATTTTTTACTACGCCTGGCTAAAGGTTCTCATCGGGTGGCCGAAGGGGCTTTTGGATCCGGATGTTTTGTTCCTCATTCCGGCGCCGTGGGTGGGGCCGGTCCTGGCTCCGATGCTCGTATCCTCCCTCCTCATCGCCCTGGCTTGGGTTCTAAGGCCTCCTTGGCCGCGCCGTTCCGCCCCGGCGGCCGGCCGAGTGGAGTGGGCCCTTCTTCTTGGGGGAGCGGCGTTGGTTCTTTGGACTTTTATCCGGCCGAACCTCAGGCTCCTAAGTCCGCAGATGACGGTCGTCTATCCGGAGCGCTACGCTTGGGAGGTTTTTTCGGCGGGCTGGCTGATGGGAGCGGGCGCCATCATGCGCCTAGTTTTTAAGTGAAGTTCGACAATGACAGGTGTCATTTTGTGGGCGTCGCCGGTTCCGGCATGAGCGCCCTCGCCCAGTTTTTCGCCATGGAGGGCGTTCATGTCAGCGGATCAGACCGCTCCTTCGACCAAGATCTGGGCGGGGACATACGCCGGAAGCTTGAAAATGGCGGCATCCGGATTTTTCCTCAAGACGGGAGCGCTTTAGGCGGCTTGCCGGGGTCGGTGGTCGTGTCCACAGCCATCGAGACTGAAAATCCAGATATCCGTAAGGCAGTGAAACTCGGTTTACCCATACGCCATCGGGCTGAGGTTTTGGCTGCCGTCGCGCGGGAGCATAAGACGGTGGCGGTGGCCGGTACCAGCGGAAAATCCACCGTGGCGGCCATGATCCATGATATCTACGCCCGGACGAGGTCGCGAATTTCCGTGATCACGGGAGGGCCGATCGTATCGCTGCGGGACGATGGGCTGCTTGGCAACGCTTATAACGCCAAGACCGAGCTTCTGGTCATCGAAGCTGATGAAAGCGATGGCTCGCTGGTCCACTATGATTCACCCCGCCTGTCCGTGCTCCTTAATCTCACCAAGGACCATAAGGAAATCGCCCAACTCCAGTCGATTTTTGGAGCCTTTCTTAAAAAAAGCCCACACATACTCCTAAACGCCGACGATCGGAATCTATCTGATTTTTCCGCCGGGTCATTTTATGATTCCGTTGGATTGAAATCGCCGCGCCTCGCCACCTTCGGTTTTGGGACCGCGCTCTATCGGGCCGAGTTCGTCGATATCGGGCCGGCAGCCTCCAAGATGAGCGTCAACGGCGTGCTTTTCAATGTGCCCGTACCGGGCCGGCATAACGCACAAAACGCTTTGGCGGCCGCCGCGGCTTGCGCCGAGTTGGGAGTTTCCTTGGAGGATTGCTCCAGGGGGCTTGAGGGATTTAAAGGAGTTTCCAGGCGGCTTGAGCTTGTGGGAGAATGCGGGGGGGTGCAGGTTATCGACGATTTCGCCCATAATCCGGAGAAAATCCGGGCCGCTCTCGAAACGGTGCAGATGAGGAGCCAACGGGTGCTGGCGGTATACCAGCCGCACGGATTTTACCCGACCCGGTTTCTAAAGCGCGAACTCATCGAGGCCTTCAGCACGGGGCTACGAAACGCGGACCGCCTGTGGATGCCGGATATCTATTATGCCGGCGGCAGCTCGCAACAGGATGTTTCATCCGGAGACATCGCCGGCCCCGTGCGCAAGAGCGGAAGACAGGCGGCTCACGTGCCCGAGAGAAAACAGATTATCCCGGAAATCGTTGAGACGGCGCGGCCCGGCGACGCGGTGCTGGTCATGGGCGCGCGCGACCCCAGCTTACATGGCTTTGCCGAGGAAATCCTGCGAGCTCTGTGCCTTTCTTTCAGCGCCGCCGGCCGCTCTTAGGACTCCGGTTTTTCAAGGTATTTATTGAGAAGCTCGGCCATCACCGCTCCGGCGCGCGAGTCAAGCTGCTTGGTGGCCTGCTCGAAGCGCGCCACCCGTTCGCGCTCGCTCAAGTACATGAATACGTTCTGAGCGGTACGGTCCATGTCGGTCAGTAAGGCCTGTAGACGGGAGAAGTTTTTGGTCTCGATCTGCTGGTTTTTTACGGCGGAGATATCGCCCTCAATCCGGTCAAGCTCCCGAATCCAATCCTTGTAGTTGTTTTCGGCCCGGAGATAAGAATCCGCGTCGCCGACGATCCAGAGCCTGACGAGATCGATGTCCTCCGCGCCCAGCCCTTGGCCGGATTCGAGCTTCTGGATGATCTCAAGCATGCTTTCCCTAGTCAGCTCTTGGATGCACTCGCGCATTTCGGCCTTGGCGTCCCTCAAAAACCCGGTCAAGCTGCGATAGGCGTCCGAATTGTCCTTTCGTTTCGCATTTTCAATGCTGGATGTGATAGCCTCCACGAGTGCGGAAAAGGCCTGAGGTAATTCGGCTTTATATTTTTCAGCCTCTTTTTTGCTTTTTTGGATCAACTCCAAAAGCTTGGCCGGCTCTGCGACGTTCTCCATAATGAGACCTCCGTGTAAAATTATTAAAAAGTCATTGTACAACAATTTGTCCGTTGCTCAGTGGAAAGCGCCGAAAAGGCCGTCTAGAAAATGGCCCAGGCGGAGGGCCGCTTCGGCGGGCACGGCGTGGCCTCCCGCGAAGGCGTAGAGCTCGCCTACTAGGCCCGCGGCTTTGAGAGCGGCTTCAAGTTTTTGAGCCCCCTCATAACCAAGCAGAGGATCCATTCGGCCGTGCGACTGAAAAAACGGGGTGCCGGCCCGGGCCGGGGCAAGCTCCTTCATGGACGGCTCGTCGACCAGGTTCCCGGAGAGGATGAATAGGCCCAAGGGCGGCTCGGGGGCGCGGAGCGTGAGCTCCACCGCCAACATGGAGCCTTGACTGAAGCCGCCGAGCACCAGACGGTTGGGAGCTGTTTCCAGAGAGTCCAGAAATTCCCTGGCCAGCTTTTGGGCTTCGTCAAGGCCGGCGGGCCTGACGCCGGAAAGGTCCCAGGGCTTGCCCAAAATCTGGCTTTGCCGGAGCGTTTCCTCGTCCACCGGAAACCACATGCGCCCCGGCATAAACGGGCCGAGCTTGAAGGGCGCATCTGGAAATATCCACCTCACGGGCCGGCTCACAGGGACTTCATCGGCCAAGGGCGCCAAGTCCGATGCATCGGCGCCGTAGCCATGGAAGCACACGATGACCGGAGCCTCGCCACCGGCGGTCCAAGTGCCGGGAGCTCTGCGATCGGCCGGAGCCTCCGGGCCGGCGGCAACCTCGATGACGCTTAAGGGGCCGATGGTCCTTCTCCGGGGCAACGCCAAGTTCGCCATGTTCATCCTCCTGAGGAATGCTCTTTGCATATTTTACCTAAATATATCGCCCGCTCTTGTGCTCTGATGGGCAAGAACTTGCTACAATTTTCTTGCCGTCGGTTCATGCGTTATGGAAACCCAACAAGCTGAAGGCCGCCGTTTTCCGCAAGGTCGTGTGATGAAAGACTCCAAGGGAGAAAACTATCTCCTGTGCGAACTCTCGGGCGAACAACTGGTGCGCCACCCGATTTTCAACAAGGGAACGGCTTTCACGGAATCGGAGCGGGATAAGTTTGGCCTGCGCGGCCTGATTCCTCCCCGAGTGATGAACATCGAGCAGCAGGTGGCGCGCATCCTGGAAAATTACGCCCGACAACCGAACGATTTATCGCGCTACCTCTACCTGATGGATGTTATGGATCGAAACGAGACCTTGTTCTATCGAGTTCTCTCGGATCATTTTGAGCAGATGCTTCCCATCGTCTACACTCCCACGGTGGGGCTGGCGTGCCGCAAATTCGGTCATATCTATCGCCGGGCGCGCGGCATCTATCTGACCCCGCATGACCTGGGCCGGGTTGGCCGCGTGCTCTCCAACTGGCCGCTCAGGGACGTGCGCGTGGTGGTGGTGACCGATGGGGAACGCATTCTGGGCTTGGGCGACCTCGGAGCCAACGGCATGGGAATTCCCATCGGCAAGCTGGCTTTGTACGTCGCGGCCGGGGGAATTCATCCGACGCAGATTCTGCCGGTGTGCCTGGATGTGGGAACCGACAACCCGGATTTGCGAGGCGATTCGCTCTACCTCGGCCTGCCCCAGCCCCGCGAGCGGGGACAAACGTACGACGCCCTGGTGGAGGAATTCGTTCAAGCGACCCGGGAAGTATTTCCCTCCGCGCTCATTCAATTTGAGGATTTCGCCGACGAAAACTCTTTCCGGCTGCTGCAACGCTACCAGGAGCGCGTCGTGTGCTTCAACGACGACATCCAGGGGACGGCGGCGGTTGCCCTGGCCGTCGTGTTGTCTTCCGAGCGCTTGACCGGACGAAGCCTCAAAGACGAGCGGTTCGTCGTCGCCGGCGCGGGCAGCGCCGGCGCCGGCATATCGGATCTCGTCGTCGCCGCGCAGATGGACGCGGGTTTGTCTAAGCGCGAGGCCACGGCCAATCTCTGGCTGGTGGATTCGCGGGGCTTAATCACGCAAGACCGAGACCCCGATATGTTGGCGCCCCACAAGCGGCAATTTGCCCGCGCCGCGCTCCCAATGTCCTTGGAGGCGGTGGTCCGAAGCGTGCGTCCGACGGTTCTCATCGGCGCCTCCGGCCAAGCCGGGCTTTTCACCGGCGCCATTCTGGAAAACCTCGCCGAGCGGCCCGTCGTGCTGTCTCTTTCTAATCCCACGGACAGGTCGGAGTGCACGCCGGATGCGATCCGGCGGGCGACTCAAGGCCGCGCGCTGATCGCCACGGGAAGCCCTTTTCCTGGAACGTGCCAATGCAACAACGTTTATATTTTCCCGGGAGTGGGGTTGGGAATCGCCTCGACCGGCGCAAAAAGGGTCACGCAACAGGTGTTTTTGGAAGCCGCCGAAACCTTGGCTGGGTTGACCAAGATCGAGGATTTAAATCGGGGAATTCTTTTGCCCCCTATATCAGATATCAGGAAAATTTCGCTTGAGCTTGCGCGCGCCGCCTCGCGGCAGGTCGGAGGATCCGGGAATGTGGAGCAGTGGGAGCCGGCGTATTTGCCCTATCGCCGCGCGCCGGCGTAAAAGAGGCCGGTTTGGGCGATGATTTTCTGATCAGTTTTTCCTTGGCGGGGCGCGGCAAGCGCTTGATTTTAATTTCCCGCACGAGAGCTTGGGACCTGGTTAAGCGGGGCTGCTGATAAAGGAGCGCAAGCGGAAGGCGGGTGCGGGTGTAGGCCGCGCCTTTCCCCCGGCCGTGCTGTTTTAACCGCGCTGCGACGTCTTTGGCGATGCCGGTGTAAAGCGTTCCGTCCCCGCAGCGAAGTATATAGACCGACCAATCCCGCTCCGTCCCCTTCTTCATGCCCCGAACCATCCTGAGATATTTAGGTTTCATGCCGCGCCCCTTCTTTGCGCAATGTAGCTAATTCGCGCCCCCCCAGCAACCCCCGCTCCTCCAAGCGCGCCGCGGCCGCCTTTCTGACGGAATTTGGAAGCGGCATTTCCTCGCCATAGGGTTCGGTCACAGTGCCCGGTTGGTATTGACAAAATTATTATACCGGTGTATAAATATACAGGTGTATAGTTATGTCGAGACCTTCCCGCAACACCGACCGCAAACTTCTGGAGGCCGCGCGCGTTCTGGTGCGCGAATCGGGACTCTCCGGCCTCAAAATCCGCGAGGTGGCGCGCCGGGCCCGCGTGAACTTGGGGATGTTCCACTATCATTTCGGCAGCAAGAAGACTTTTGTGAGGCGGCTTCTGCAGGAGATTTATGAAGAATTCTTCGCCCATCTGAGTCTGGAGACCTCCGGGGACGGGTCTGCGCTCAAACGGTTGGAAAATGCCCTTCTGGTCATCGGCAGATTCGCCCGCCAAAACCGACCCATTTTTTTTCTGCTTATCCGCGAGGCCATGCATGGCCACCGTCCTCCCATCGAGTTCGCGGCCCAAAACGTCCATCGCCACTTGGCCATCATCCTTTCCCTGCTGGAGAAATGCTGGTCCCAAGGACTGCTGCGCCGCGTTCCTCCTCCCCTGGCCGTTTCTTTTCTTTTGGGAGGCATGGGCGTTCCCAACCTGCTGGTGAGCCTTCTTGAAACGGCCGGAGCGCAGCGGCCCATGGGGATGAGCCTCATTCAGTTGGAAGCCGCCCTTCTTTCGGATGAGGCAATTAAGCTCCGGGCAAAACTGTTGTTAGGAGCGCTGAGAAAGTGACGGCTCAAACCGGCGTGCTTCTGCTTGCCTTGCTTTCGCGGCCGCCATGGCTCGGGGCTCAGGAAATCTCCACTCGAACGCTCACATTTCAAAACGCCGTGCGCGAAGCTTTGTCACGATCCCCGGAGGTGGAGGCCGCTCAAAAGGAAAGCATCCTGGCGGCGCTCGAGGAGCCGATTCTTCTGGCCAACTTGGATCCCAGGTTTCAGTCCTCCTATTCCGTGGCGGACGATCAGGCTCCCCGGGCCGCTCCGGCTTTCCAGGGTTTGCGCACGCGATTGGAGCATTGGGAAGCGGGGTTTGTTCAGAATACGCTTCTCGGAACGGAAGCCAGACTCCGGTGGACCAACGAGGGGCTAAAAAACCAGGCGGCCTTCAGAGTACTTGACCCCAGCGTGGACTCCAGGCTCAGCATCGAGCTTCGTCAACCTCTTTTGAGGTACTTCTGGGGCCGGCCCGACATCGCTCGCAGGCAGCGCGCCCGCGCCGGTGAGGATGGGGCTCGGGCCCGGCTGCGGCAAGCTCAAGAAAGCGCCGTCCTCAAAGCGGCCAGGGCTTACCTAGAACTTCATTTTGCCCAAGAGCAGATCCGGATCAAGACGGAGGGAGTCAAAGACGCCAAGATTCTTTTGGCCAAAAATGAGGAGAAGAGGCGCTATGGCCTGGCCGAAGAGTCGGACCTCCTTCAAGCCCGATCCTCCGTGGAGGTTCAGGAGACCGAGGTTTTGATCGCCGAATCCCAACGGGAGCGCGCGCAAATCGCCTTGTGGGCCGCCATGCATCGAGAGGGTTCGCCATTCCGCGTCGAGACCTCCTCTTCGGAGATTTTGTCGCGAGCCGACGACTTGGAGGATTCCGAGGCCAAGTCGCTGTCGATCCGCGCGGATGTCCAATCGGCGCGAAAACGGCGCGAAGCCTTGGAGTGGAACCTGCGCGTGGGAAAATTGGATACGCTTCCCGATCTCAGCCTGAGCCTGGCTTACGGCGCAGCCGGGCTGGCCGGAGACTACGGAGGATCCTGGCAAGACCTGGGCTCTTTCAGTCATTCGCTCAAATCCGCGGGACTGAGCCTCACGGTCCCTTTCGCCTCCACGCGGGAGCGGCTCGCCCGCCGGCAGAACCTCCTTCAACTGGAGGTAGCGGCGGCGCAGGCGCGGGAAGTCGAGAGCCGGGGGCTTCGGGAGATAAGGGACGGCCGGGAAAATCTCCGTCTGGCCCGCCTCCGCGTGGAGGCGGGGCGCCGGTTGCTGGAGCTGGAGCGGAGGAAATTCAGAGCCGAGGAGGAAAATTTTAGACGCGGGAGGTCGAGCACCGATCTTTTGATCCGGTTTCAGCAGGACATCCGCAGGGCGCAGGCAAACCTTTTGGAGGCGGAGAAGGATGAGGCCGTTGCGCGGCTGGAGCTCCGCCGTTGTTTGGGATTTCTCCTGGAGGCTTTCCAGCAGTGATCGCGTTCTTCCTTCGCCGCCGCGTCCTGACCAACCTGATCACGTTTTTTGTCGTCGCGGTGGGCGGCTGGCAGTCTCTGCGCGTGCGCCGCGAGGCCTTTCCCGACATCAAGTTCGATATCGTAACGATCACCACCGCCTATCCCGGGGGAGCCCCCGAGGAGGTGGAAACGCTGGTCACCCGCCCCATCGAGGAGGAGCTCAAAGGACTCTCCGGCATCGATAAGGTCGAGGCCTATTCCATAGAGAACCAATCCATCATCGTCCTTAGGCTCGATGAGGATTTGGGCGAAAGGGAGAAGGACCGGGTGGTGACGGACCTCTACCAGGCCGTTTCGCGCGTGGAAGACCTGCCGGCAGTGGCTCGAAAGCCGCTGGGGACGGAGTTGACCGCCTCCACCAACCGGCCCCTCCTGAGCCTGTCGGTGGCGGGGGGAACCGACGACGACCGGGACCGGTTCGCGGAAGAGCTCAAGGACATGATTGAAAATGTCGAGGGCGTCTCCCGCGTGGAGCTTGATGGCGACCGCAAAAGGGAGATCATCATTGAGGTGGATCGCAACGAGTTGGAGAGGGCCCGGCTGAGCATGGGGGAGGTGGCGGCGGCCATCCGCAACCGCAACGTCGATCGCTCCGCGGGGACGGTGCAATCCGGTCTTTTGGAAAACTGGGTGCGCGTCAAAGGCTCGGTTTTCACGACGGAGGAGGTGGGCGCCATCATCGTCCGTGGAAACGACGAAAGAGGATTTCTGCGCGTGCGCGACCTCGCCCGGGTGAAGGAAGGATTCGCGGATCAAAGGATATACGTCCGCGCCGCAGGAATGCCGGCCATCGAGCTCAGGGTCAGCAAGCATAAATCGGGCGATGTCATCCGCTTGGCGGATGCCGTCAAGCGCCTGCGCGAAGAGCAGGAGCCCCGCTTTGCCGAGAGAGGGATGAAGCTTGTCATCTCGGACGACCTCTCTTTTTTCATCAAGAGGCGCTTGCGCGTGATGACGAGCAACCTGCTTCAAGGGGGAATCCTGATTCTCGCGGCCCTTTTTCTATTCTTGGATTGGCGTCTTGCGGTCGTAGCGGCCTGGGGCGTGCCCATTTCCTTCGCCGCGGCGATGCTGGTGGCCGTCCCGTTAGGATTCACCATCAATTTGATGTCGTTATTGGCTTTTATCATTGTGCTGGGCATGCTGGATGACGACTCGGTCGTCGTGGCGGAGAACATCTACCGCCATTTGGAGTTGGGAAAAAAGCCCTTCCAGGCCGCCATAGACGGGACGCGGGAGGTCATCCTTCCCGTTCTGGGCTCCGTCACGGTCAGCACCTGCGCGTTCTTGCCTTTCGCGCTTATGAGCGGCATCATGGGAAAATTCCTCATGATGATCCCGCTCATCGTCAGCATGTGCTTTGTGGCGAGCGCCTTCGAGGCCTTCTTCATACTCCCGTCGCATGTGCTTGATCTCATGCACTACGGCCGCCCCGTGCAGGAAATCGGCCAGTCCCGCTGGTATGCGGCGGCGGTCAAGTTCTATCGGGGGGCCATCGGTTGGGTGCTGCATCACCGCGTGAAGTTTGCGGGGATTGTGGCCGGATTTTTAGCGCTCACTGCGGTCCTCGCCGCGCTGAGGATACAGTTTGTCTTATTTCCGCCGGGCCTCATCGATCAATTCTTCATCGAGCTGGAAATGCCTCCCGGGACTCACTTGGACGAGACCGCCCGGGCTTTTCGAAGAGTTGAAGACGCGATCCTGGCCCTGCCGCCCTCGGAGTTGGAAGCCTTGACGGCTCGCGTCGGAGTCAAGGGATGGGAGGATACGCGCCGCCAGGGGACTCATTACGCCCAGGCGAGAGTTTTCCTGAGCCCGGAGGACACGCGTTCCCGAAAAACCAAGGAGATTCTGTTGGAGTTGAGGCAAAAAATCGGCCTACCCGCGGGCGCGTTGCGAGTCGCCGTTGAGGAAATCCACCCCGGTCCTCCCGTGGGAAAGGCGGTTTTTATACGGGTGCGCGGTCCGCGGCCCGAAACAAACCGCTCCATCAGTGAAAAAATCAAGGCCGCAATGAGCCGCATGCCCGGCATTGTGGACATCCGCGATTCTATGGACGAGGGCAAAAGACAGTGGCGCTTCCTTCTAGACGACCGGGAAGCGGCTTTCGCCGGCTTGGACACGGCGCGCGTCGCCCAGGATCTTTTCTATGCCGTGGACGGCATCGAGATTTCCAAGATCCACCGGCCGGAAGAGGAGGTTGACGTCCGCATCCGGCTTCTGGCCGAGCAGCGCTCGCGCAGGGCAGAGCTTTTGTCTTTGGACGTGCTCAATCTGCAAGGCAAACCGGTGCGGCTGGGAAGAGTCGCCAGGGTGGAGGATGTTCAAGGACCGCCCTTCCTCCAGCGCTATAATTTCAAGCCCGCGCTCTCCATAACGGCCGGCGTGGATATTTCCAAGCTCACTTCCCGCCAAGCCAACCGCCGCCTTCAAAAAGAGTTCCACGACATCGGAAAATCTTATCCGGGCTATGAGCTCATCTTTGGAGGAGAAGAGGAAGAGACCCAAAAATCGCTGCGGTCGCTTTTCCGCGCTTTCGGAGTGGCCCTATTTTTGGACTTTGTCATCCTTGCGGCGCTTTTTAGGTCTTATGTCCAGCCATTGATCATCCTGCTGACGGTGCCCATAGGCCTTTTGGGCGTGGCCTACGCCTTGATTCTCCACGGCAAGCCCGCCTCTTTTATGGCGCTTCTGGGCGTCGTGGCTATGACGGGTGTGGTGGTCAATAATGCCATTGTTCTGGTCAATTTCATCAACGAAAAGCGCGCCCAGGGATTGAGCGCCTCCCAAGCCGCGGCGGAGGCCGCGGCCGACCGGCTGCGGCCCATCTGGGCCAGTTCCATCACCACCTTGCTCGGACTTTTTCCCACCGCCTATGGATTCGGCGGTATGGAGCCCTTCGTGGCGCCGATGGCCCTTGCTCTCGCTTGGGGACTGACCTTCGCCATGCCCATGACCCTTTTCGTCATCCCCGTCGCCTATGTCCTTGTGGATGACATTTCGGCAAAAACTTCGCGCTTTTTTGGATGGAGGAAACAGCGGGACGCGGAGTAGCCCGGTCTTCGCTGCGGGAGCGCTAAAAATGCCGACTCTTGAATATATCGAGGATTGCGGCGAAGTAGTCCCGGGCCCTAGGGGCTTGGATGGGGAATGCGGTTGAAGGCTCGAATGATTTCACGCCAACCGGAGCGGGCAGTTCGGAACTCCGCTTTGCGCTGAGCGATTTGCGCCGCCCACTGCCGGCGCATCTCCGCGCTCCATTGGTCCTTGCGGCGATGGTATTGCAACTTGGCGTCCTGATACCGGGCCATGGCGGACTCCAAGCGTTCGCGGCTTGCTTCGAGTCTCGAGACTAGTTTTTCCCGCAGCATCTCCGGTTTGGCGGCCGCCTCCAGCTTTGCTTTAAGCCTCTGTGACTCCACGCGCAGCCGCGCCGATAGGATTAATCCTTCCGGAGCCCGCCGGGGCCGCCGCGCGAAGCCCAAGCCCACCATAGCCAGAATCCACCATTTGGTCACGTCGAACTGCCACCACCGCACGCCGTTTCGATAGTCGGCCTGGAAGGCGTGGTGAAAGTTGTGGTAGCCTTCTCCGAAGGTGAGCGGTCCCAGCCACCAGTTGTCGCGGGCCGAGTTCCTGAGGCTATAGGGACGGCTGCCGTACAGGTGGGCGGCGGAGTTGATGAGAAAGGTCATGTGATGCACTACCACGATCCTGAGAAATCCGCCCCATAGAAGCCCCCCCACGGGCCGCCCTTGAATAAGCCCGACGTAGGTCGGCAGGGCGAAGGTGGCCAGAAGCACGATCGGCAGGTACCAACGGTCTTGCCAGCGCGCCAGCGGATCTTTCAGAAGGTCCGGGATGTTGTTGAACTTCTCGCGAGGTCGGCGGGCGTCCTTGTAGAAAATCCAGCCGATATGGGCATACAGGCCGCCTTTGAGGATGTTGTAGGGGTCCTCCTCCTGGTCCACGAAGCGATGATGGCGGCGGTGGTCCGAGGCCCAGTTAAGCACCGAGTTTTCGACGGCCGTGGCGCCGAAAACCAGGTAGAAGAGTTGCAGCGGCTTTCCGCAATCGTAAGCGCGGTGGGTGTAGTAGCGGTGGTATCCGCCCGTAATCGCCATGCCGGTAAGCATAAACATCAACGCAAAATTAGCGACCTCCAGCCATGTCACTCCGTTGACTCCGGCGTACCAGCCGGTCCCCGCCAAGGCCACCACGGGTGTCGCGCACATAAACGTGATGTTGACCCAATTGAGTTTCTTTCGCGCAACGGGAGGCGATGGAATCATATTCATAGTATTATGGTTTTGCGTTTTGGTGTCAAGCGCGCGCTTCAAATCACGTAAGATGACCCCGAAAATGGCCTCGTCAACTCATCTAAAATGGTCCCGAAGGTCCCCGGCGTTTAGGGGGCAGTTTAGGAGGATCAACGATGAGCCCGCTGGCGAGGGGGGAATACGTGAAGCGAATGCAGATTCTCTATCAAGGGGTGAAAGGACGTAGGCAAAAGAGCCGATTGCTGGGCCAGGTGAGCGATACGTTGGACTGCCACCGCAAACACGCTGGACGCCTGATGCGGAGCCGGACGCTTTCGTTGGAGCGGCCCTTCAGGCATCGCGGAGCGGTGTATCCCGAGCGGCTGATCCTGATTCTGGAGGCAGTCTGGCAGGCCACGCAGTGCCTCTGGTCAGTCCGACTCAAGGCTGCCTTGCCCTTGTGGAGGTCGTGGATCAAGAAGCGCTGGACGCTCTCTGCCGAGGAAGATTGGATGGAGGTGGATACGCTTAGCCACTCAGGGACGTCGGCGACGGGAGTTCGCCTCCACGCTCAATGAGGTGGACCTTTTCTCGGGCTGGGTCGAGATGTGCGCGATTCTTGGCAAGAAGGCTGAGGCTATCGTGGCAGCCACTGAGGCGATGCGGGAGGGGCTACCGTTCGATCTCAAGGGGATGGGCACTGATAATGGCGAGGAATTCATCAACTACGAGTTGGACCGTTACTGTCACAAGACGGGCGTGCAGCGTTTCCGCCGCCGCCCCCTACAAGAATGACGACCAAGCGCATGTCGAGCAGAAAAACGGCACGCACATGCGGCACTTGATCGGGTGCGGCCGCTACGACACGCGGGAGGCGGTCGACGCGTTGAACGCGCTATACCGCAACCAGTGGCGGCTTCTGACCAATCTGTTCTTACCGTCGGTGAAGCTGGCCAACAATATCCGGGTGGGATCGAGGATCAAGCGGGTCTATGAGCAAGCAAAGACCCCGTTGGACCGCCTGTGGGAGTCCGGCCAAGGCGATAGGCATAAGCTCCAAGAGCTTCGACGCTCGATGGACCGCTTGGACCCGTTCGAGCTTTCTAAGGCGGTGGACCGCAAGTTGCAGGGCATCTGGAAATTGGAGTCGCGTGGACCGATCAAGGCGGCCCACACGCCTTACGTTCCGGCCGCCATAAAGCGCCGATGGCATGGGCTTGTTCCCCAGAGGATTATCCGCCGGTGCTGTTTCCAACGCGCGACAGAGAGCTCAAGCGGATAGCAAAAATATCATGGAAGGATCGATTCTTTGGCACCAATTGACGCATGCACAGACCAATAAAGCCAGCTACGGCTTCAGAAACATTTTTAAAGGAGTTGACACGCAGGAACTTTCCGCGGCGGCTGGATCCTCTTCTCACTCGCCGGCGCTCTTTGAGCCGGCGGGGCATTTAAGTTATAGTGGAACCATGACCGGCCAGCCTGTCTCCCGAACGACGCGTTTTCTTCGCGGCGTGGGCTTCAACTTACTGGGGCATTTTTCCTCTTTGTTCCTGGTTTTTTTTCTGACCCCCTTCCTGATCCGCCGATTGTCGCCTGAGTCATACGCCCTGTACACTTTTTTCGGCCTGTTTGTGGGGTATCTCTTTTTGCTCACGTTCGGCGCCGGCACCACCGCGCAAAAATTTACGGCCGAATAT
Organism: Elusimicrobia bacterium RIFCSPLOWO2_12_FULL_59_9; assembly: GCA_001800185.1. Classification (GTDB taxonomy): domain Bacteria; phylum Elusimicrobiota; class Elusimicrobia; order O2-12-FULL-59-9; family O2-12-FULL-59-9; genus O2-12-FULL-59-9. Next base: position 6,880 of record MGUX01000003.1, on the reverse strand, counting down.
CAAGCCGCGGGCCGCTCGGAGGACCTTCGACAGCTTTTGCGTTATATGTGGGCAATGCATACCTTCGGGGTGGTGGTCGGAGCGGCCCTTTTGGCGATTTTGAGCCCTTGGGTCGTGAGGCATTTTATGAACGTGCCCGAGCACCTGGATTCCACCGCCCGCTGGATTGTCGTTTGCGCGGGCTTGGGGGCAGTTTTCTTCTCTTGGGCCCAGTTTTGCTCATCCGTTTTGCGCGGTCTGCAAAGGTTCGGTGTGAGCAATCTGTTCGCTTTTTTGCAGACGGCGGTGCCTCTGACGGGGAGCGCCTTTTTTCTGAAATGCGGATACGGGCTTGAGGTCGTCGGCGTATGGCTGGTGGCCGGCCAGTTTTTGACCGCGGCCATGGGCGGCGCTGCCCTCCTTTTTTTCGTTCCCGAATGGCGCAGCGGGCCGGCGTTATGGCCTTCCCGGGAACAGCGGAGAGCTCTTTTTCGGTTCGGATGGTTTATGTTTTTGACGGATTTGGGGTGGGTGTTCGTCTTCCAACTGGACAAGATGTGTGTGACGTATTTTTTGCCATTGGCGGCGCTGACTTATTATGCCGTGCCTTTCGCCGTGGTGACGAAACTGGGCTTCGTGCCTGCTGCCATCTCCAATGTGTTGTTTTCCATGTTCAGCGAATTGCAGGGTTCAGGCTCCGAGGATAAATTGAAGCGCCTATTCGTCAAGACCAGCAAACTCACGCTGTTGGTGATTTTGCCCTTTTACGTTCTGCTATTTGTTTTCGCCCCCCAGATTTTGACTTTGTGGCTGGGCGCAGATTTCGGGCAGCGAAGCACTTGGCCTTTGAGATGGGTGGTTCTGGGATATCTCTGCGGCAATTGGGGGAACATCGCCGTTATATTGTCAGGAGGACTGGGAAAGTCGGATTATGGGGCCAAGCTCATGTGGAGCATCGCCGCGGTTTGCGGTTTTTTGTGGGTCGTGCTTATTCCTCGCTGGGGAATCGTCGGCGCCGCCTTTGCATTTTTTGCGGCACAAGCTTTATGTACTCCTTTCCTGGTATTCCACGTGTCCCGGCGCATGGCCCGCATGCCCTTGCGTGAATATTTGGCGCAAAGCAATTATGGTCCTTTTGTTGCTGCCGGAGCGCTTTTGGGGATGTCTTTCGTTTTAAGACCCCATGCGACCGGATGGCTGAGTTTGATAACGATAGGCCTTTTTTGCGGCGTTTTCTATCTGCTTTTGAGCTACGCCCTGCTGGAAAAGGACGAAAAGGAATCCCTGATTAAAGAGTTGGCCTTGCGTTAATCCCACACCTTCCAGGTCGCGTGACCCCGCGCCCAGATGTCATTGAGAAGCTGGCAGTCTCGGAAGGTGTCCATGCATTGCCAGAAACCCTGATGGCGGTAGACCATCAATTGGTGGTCTTTTGCCAACCGCGCCATGGGTTCCTTTTCCAGTACGCAGCCGTCCTCGGCGCTGAGATAGCTAAAGAATTCCTTTTGAAAGACGAAAAACCCGCCGTTGATGAGCCCTCCGTGAACGGCGGGTTTTTCCAAAAAACCTTTGACTTCATGCCCTTGGGCGTTGAGCTCGCCGAAGCGGGGAATGGGGGGTACCCCCGTCACCGTTCCTATCTTGCCGTGAGAGAGGTGAAACTCCAACAACTCCGGAATGCTGATGTCGGCCAAGCCGTCCCCGTAGGTCAGCATGAAGAGGCTAGAGTTCACGTATTTTTCAACCCGCTTCAGGCGGGCTCCCGTCTGCGCCGTCGGCCCGGTCTCCGCCAGGGTCACTTCCCAGCCCTGTTCCTGGTGGGGACGATGCACCCGGATCTTCTTGGTTTGCCCCAGCCTGATCGTGAAATCCTCATGGGCAACTTCGTAGTTCAAAAAATACTGGCGGATCATGCTCCCCTTATATCCCAAGCACAGGATGAAGCGCCTGAAGCCAAAGTGGGCGTAGGTTTTCATGATATGCCACAAAATCGGCCGGTTGCCGATATCAACCAGCGGCTTGGGCTTTATCTCAGCTTCTTCTTGAAGCCGGGTTCCGCGCCCCCCGCATAAGATGATGACAGGAATAGATTCGGCCATATCCGCTTCTCCGCCGCCTATATTTTTTTCTCAAAAAATGCTTCGAAAGATTCCAAGACGTATTCCAGCATCGGAGCCGTCAGCCCGGGATACACTCCGATAAAGAAGGTATCCTTCATAATGCGATCGCTCTGGCTCAAGCTGCCGGAGGTCCGATGGGGCGCATCCCGGTAGGCCGGCTGCTTCAGGATATTTCCTCCAAAGACCATCCGCGTTTCGATCAGGCGCGCCTCCAAAAAATCCACCAGGTGCGAGCGCTTCAAAGGAGCCCGGACGGTGATGGGAAAGCCGAACCATGAAGGATCTGCCTCCGGCTCATGCCGCGGCAAGATCAAAAATTCCTCCCATGGCTTTAAGCCCCCGTAAATTTTATTAAAGTTTTCCTTGCGCTTTTGAGCAAAAATAGGCAGCTTGTCGAGCTGCGCCAGGCCGATGGCCGCTTGAAGATCGGTGGGCTTGACGTTATAGCCAATATGGGAATAAATGTACTTGTGGTCATAGCCCTTGGGCAATTCTCCCAATTGCCAATCGAATCGCTTGCCGCAGGTATTGCTCTTGCCGGGTTCGCACCAGCAGTCCCTGCCCCAGTCCCGGAGGGATTTGACGATCTTTAAGTAGCGCGAATGATTGACGATGACGCCGCCGCCTTCACCCATCGTCATGTGGTGCGCCGGGAAGAAACTGAGCGTGGCCAAGTCACCGAAGGTTCCCACCAGCCGGCCGCCGTAGGTGGAGCCCAGGGCATCGCAGCAATCCTCCAAGAGATAAAGACCGTGCCGCTCGGCCAGCCTGGTGATGACGTTGAGATTGCACGGATTGCCCAGTGTGTGCGGAACCACGATGGCGCGCGTTTTGGGCGAGAGCGCCTCTTCGATCAGGCGGGCATCAATATTGTATGTGCCCACCTCGGCGTCAACGAAGACAGGTATGAGGCCGTTTTGAAGGATGGGAGCCAGAGTGGTCGGAAAGGTCACCGCGGGGGTGATGACCTCCTCGCCCGGCCTCAGGGGGCGTTCCAAGAGCGGCGAGGTGAAGGCGGAAACAGCAACCAAATTGGCCGATGATCCGGAATTAACTAGGGCGAAATCCCTCGCTCCGAAAAGCCTAGTCATCCGTTTCTCAAAAACGCTGCCTTCCGGTCCCAGCGTAAGCCAGAAATCGAGTGCCGCGTTGATCAGCCGCACCAGCTCTTGCGCGTCATAGACCCGGCCCGAATAGGGCACGCGGTTTTTGCCCGGAACGAAGGGTTCTTTTTTTTCGTGCGCTTCATGGTAAAAATCCCGCACCTGGTCTAAAATGGAGCGGCGGAGTTCTTGAACGCGGCTCGCTGGTGGCGCCATATTGAAACTTTATGATAGCATCTACAACCGAACCATTCAAACGAGCGATTCGGTCGGCCACGACGGGCCATGCGATACGGTCGAAGCGCTGGCAGTCCTGTTATTGTTGTCTATCGCGAGCGTGTCGGAGCGGCAAATCCACCGGGGAAGCGGCCATGCCTGAGCGGCGTCCTGTAAAACCACGCCTTTTGATTACGGAGCCGGAGTATTTTACGCCCGGCTCCATCCGGCGCCTGTTTTGCGTCGCCCGGGTGGAGGCCCGGCGCCTCACGCGGACGCAGCTTCTGCGGCGCGCGCACCTCTATGAGGCTTTGGCGGTGCGCATCGAAACCCGGGTGGACCGCGCGCTCATCGACCGCGCTCGACGGTTGAAATGCGTGGCTACCGCCACCACAGGCATCGATCATATTGATACCGCTTACCTGAAGGAAAAGGGAATTCCCTTCTTTTCCCTCAACCAAGAGCATTCTCTGCCGACGGCGGAACACGCCCTGGCGCTGATGATGTCTTTGGCGCGCAATGTGCCCTGGGCGCATCAAGCCATGGTGAAAGGAGCATGGGAACGCTGGAATTACGTCGGGGTGGAGCTGGCCGGAAAGACCGTGGGGATTTTCGGCATCGGGCGCATCGGGACTTTGGTGGCGCAGAAGGCGGCCGCTTTGGGAATGCGGGTTTTGGCCTATGACCCTTATGTGCCCTTTGAGGAAGCGGCTCGGCGGGGCGGGCGACGGGTAGGGTTCAAGGAGTTTTTACGATCGTGTGATTTCTTTTCTCTGCATGCGCCCTTAACCGAAGAAACCCTCGGGCTTTTCAATGACCCGGTTATTGCGCAGATGAAGCCTTCCGCTCGCCTGATTAATACCGCCAGGGGCGCCATCCTGGATGCGCAGGCTCTTGTCAGAGCTTTGTCTGAGGGCAAGATTCAGGCGGCAGCCATCGACGTTTATGCCGAGGAGCCGCTGCCGGCCGTCCATCCGCTTCGCCGTTACGCCCGGACCCATGCAAATTTGATGTTGACACCCCATCTGGGCGGCTCTACCCAGGAGGCCAAGGAACGCGCTAGCATGCAGACGGCCAAAACGCTCATCGAGTTTTTCAGGCGGATGTGATGCAGGTCTTATTGACGGGAAACCGGGGATATATCGGAACCGTGGTGACTGAATTTTTGTCTTCACGGGGGATTCGAGTGATCGGATTGGACACGGATTATTACCGGGATTGTGATTTTTTAGATCTTCCGGAGCCCGTCCAGCAGATTTACAAGGACTCCCGCCGCATAGAAAAAGCGGATTTGAAAGGGGTGGATGCCGTCATCCATTTGGCCGCCTTGTCCAACGATCCCGTGGGGGAACTCAACGAACAGTGGACCTATGACATCAACTACCACGCCTCTTTGCAGTTGGCCCGTTTGGCCAAAGAGGTGGGGCTCCCCTGTTTTTTAAGCGCCTCCTCATGCAGTTTGTACGGCATTTCGAGCGCCGACGAGAAACTGACGGAGGAGGCTCCTATGGCTCCTTTGACGGCTTACGCCAAGTCCAAAGTGCAATGCGAGGAGTCCATCCGCCCCCTGGCGGATGCTAAATTTGCGGCCGTTTTCATGCGATTTGCCACGGTGTACGGGGTTTCCCCTCGCTTGCGCTTCGATTTGGTTTTGAATAATTTGGTCGGCTGGGCTTATGCCACGGGAAAAATCCGCATCCTAAGCGATGGAACTCCATGGAGGCCTTTGGTCCACGTGAAGGACATCGCCCAAGCTTTATGGTGCGTTTTGGAAAAGCCGCCTCGGGGAGGTTGTGAGGTGTTTAATGTGGGCGACAACAATGCCAATTATCAGGTCAAGGAACTGGCCGCCTGCGTGCAAAAAACGGTGCCGGGCGCTTCAATTGAGTTTACTCATGAACACGGCAAAGACGCCCGCACCTTCCGCGTGGATTTTTCGCGGTTTCACCGGACCTTTCCTTCCTTCCGGGCGCGATGGGATATTGCCAAGGGAGCCCGAGAGCTGTATGAGGTTTTGCTGCAGAAAAAATTGCGGTTCGAGGATTTTGACGGGCGGCGCTTCACTCGTCTGAAACAAATTCGGTATTTGTTGAACCAACGGCGCCTCGACGAAGGCCTCTTCTGGCGGCACTAGGGGAATTGAGACTGGCCCGCCTTGAAGCGAAGCCAGCCCTGAAGACCAGGGCGATTCTTCGCACTTCCCACACCGACGTTAATTCGACCCCGTTCCGTCAACTAGGACGTGTTTTTCGCACCATCCCTTGTAGCCCCCTTGCGCCCTAAGCTGCTATATGATAGTATGACAGTATGAACGACCCAATCCCCCCAGCAAAATCCTCCCAGCAGCCCGAGGAACGACAGGCGATATCCCGCCTCCGTCAGCTGCTCAACGAGTCCGGCTTTCTCCATGCCAGCCTCATCCGGCACCCCCGCCGCTGCGGAAAGGATTATTGCCGGTGCAGCCAAGGCAAGCGCCATTACCACCAGTCCTGGCTCATCGGCCAAACCCTCAAGGGGCGTACTCAGATGAAACACCTGCGCCCGGAATTGGTGGAACAGGTTCGAGTCTGGATTGAACGGTATCGGGAGGCTGACGCTCTCCTGGAGCGAATTTCCAAGACGTATTGGCAGCGACTAAAGAAGCGCCGTCCCTAAAGTGACGCGCACCGGGGCCGTCCAGCAACCAGAGATCGGGATAAGCCTACCAGAGGCTTTGTTCAAGACCCTCCATCATTTTGCCCCGGAATTTCTTCCCGCCCTCTCGCGTATCCCGGATCCTCGGGATCCGAGAATGACCATCTATCCCATTGAGGAAATGATCCTGGTCGGTATTCTCCTCTTTAATCTCCAGGCCCGTTCCCGACGCAACATCAAGTACCGGCTGGGCACGCCTAAGTTTATCCAGAACTTGCTGCGCATAGCCGAGGTCTTCTATCCAGAGCGCCTGTTCCTTTTCCCGAGCGAAAGACTGTTGCACGGCGACACCCTCAACAAACTGCTCAAACGCATTCCGGAAGAATGCAGCCACAGACTGCGTGTTCTGCTGGTCTGCGCGTTGATTCGCGGCCGCTGCCTGGAACGATGGCGGATATTGGGCTGCTATGCGATTGCTGTGGACGCAACGCGAATGATCGTTTATCACCAGCGCCACTGCGCACATTGCCTGACGCGCAAAATGGCGGGCGGCAAGATTCAGTATTACCACCCCGTGCTTGAAGCCAAGCTGGTGCTGCCTGGCTTGGGCATGGCCCTTTCGATCGCAACCGAATTTATCGAAAATCCCGGCGAGATGAAAAACGAAAAGGACAAACAGGATTGCGAGCTCAAGGCCTTTCGGCGATTGCTTCCGAAACTGCGCCAGGATTTTCTGCAGATGGCCATCTGTCTACTTCTACAGCCGCCCTTTTTTCTCTTGCGTTAAAATCTAAAAACTGCTACAAAGTTCCTGCGAGCATGAAGGAC
>MGUX01000002.1 GCA_001800185.1 Elusimicrobia bacterium RIFCSPLOWO2_12_FULL_59_9 | reverse complement strand
CTTCTTCGCCTTCTTCTTGACTGCGTGATACCGATCGTAGATGGCCTTCATGTATTCGTGCTTCCCGGCTGGGCTCATTCCAATGTCCTCCTGGCCCAAAAAGTATGGGCCAGTTTCGGTAACATTTGGAATGAGTTGACCGATCCACGTTCGGTAACATTTTAAATGAGTTGATGCGCAATCTTGACACGTCCGGAGCGAAGTTGTAGCGTTTAAAGCGTATGGCGGCACCGGCTCAAAACGTTGAAAAAAATTTCGGAACGCTGCTGAGGCGATCCCGCGCGGCGGCCGGATTGAATTTGGGCGGCGTGGCTCGACGCGTCGGCTTCAGCCGGGCCTGGCTGAGTTATGTCGAGCGCGGCCGCCGCGTTCCCAGTTGGGCGCTGGTCGAAGCCTTGACGGACCTCCTGGGCGGCGCCGGGGTCCCCAAAGAGGAAGTCATGAAAATCCAAGACGCCGGCAACCGCTTGATTTCCGCGAACGATTTTTTCGCCCCTCGCAAAACCAACTAGGAGCGTCCCGTTCTTGATTGCCGCCGGCATGCGACGCCGGCGGCCTTTTCATTTTGAATTGCTATAATGGTGACCCGCGAAAGCGCCCGCCGCCTTGCGCGCGGGAAAATTATGAATTCCCATAATACCGTTCTGAGAAAGCAGTATCTTACCAGGAATTTGCTCGATTTCGTCCAAGGCTTGATGGCGCCGGAGGACGCGGCGTTGAAGTGGGTCCTGCGGCAGATGAAATTGCAAGGCCTTCCCATGATTCAAATCGGCCCCATCGAGGGGAAGATTTTGAATTTCTTGGCCAAGGCCTGCGGAGCGCGAAAAGCTGTGGAAATCGGAACTTTGGCGGGCTATTCTTCGATTTGGATCGCCCGCGGGTTGGCGAGCGGCGGGCGGCTCTATACCTTGGAGTCGGACCCCCGCCATGCCGCCCTGGCGCGGCGCGGCTTTAAGAAGGCCGGTTTGAGCCGAACAGTGAGAGTCATCGAAGGGGACGCGATGGGCAGCTTGCGGGCGCTCTCCGCCCTGGGCCCGTTTGATTTTTGCTTTATCGACGCCGATAAAGTTTCTTATCCCGTCTACCTGCGCTGGGCGGCGGCCAACCTGCGCCCGGGCGCCATCATCGCCGGCGACAACGCCTATTTATTCGGCAAGCTGCACAAAAAACCCTCGCGCCCGGCGCACGTCAGGTCTCTCAGCGATGAGATCGACGCCGCCCCGGCCATGCGGGAGTTCTTGCGCCTGATGTGCCGCAAGGATCTTTTCAGCTCCTGCTGCATGATCCCCACAGGAGAAGGAATGGCCGTCGCCGTGAAGAAATAAAGGCAGCGCGCGAATTATTAGTGGTGGCATGGCCCGCCAACCTAAACGAAGTGAAGTGATAGAGTGGCCGAGGGGGGGAGTGGTAGCGTGGTAAAGTGGTAGAGTGGAAAAAAAGAAAATGGGCCTTCGATATTTTAATGGATCGCGGGGGAGGATGGCGGCGCTTTCCTTAACTCGTCCCGCTGCTTTACCACGTTATCACTCTGCCACTCTACCACTTGATCACTTGATCACTTGATCACTGTCGTTGAAAAGCTCAGGGCCCGACATATTGGAAACTCCTTGAAGGAGAGGGTGACAGGCGCCTGCTTCGGCATGGCGCCATCAGAGATAGGGGGAACCATGGAGTGGTGCCCCACTGGGATGGCTGGTGGAGGGGGTGCCCGGAACCAAGCCACTGGATTGGTTCTCCCATGAGGAGGGCCGCGACGGTTCCTTCGGAGCGCAGCGGAGCCGGGGCGGTCTTCAGACCCGAGCAGGCGCTGCCTCTGGTCAGCGCCGCGCAGGGCCCGACCAAGACTTGATTTTGTAACAACCCCCCGCTACACTATGAGCATTCGGCTATAAGTGCGCCCATGTCTATACGACGCCTGCTAGCAGGTCTTCTTTTAAGCGTTTCTCTTCCAACGGGGCAGCTCGCTGCTTCCCAATGGGTCTCGATTTCTTCCTTGCCGGTTTCGATGAACGCCGCGCGTTATGGCCATACTCTCACTGTTTTAGCCGACGGCAACGTGCTCGCCGTCGGCGGCTACACGGGGGCAGCCTATTTGAAATCCGTTGAGCTCTTCATCTCCACGGCGAATATATGGAAGACGGTCGGGGCGATGAGCGTGGAGAGAACCTCGCATACGGCCACTTTGCTGCCCAACGGACAGGTCTTAGTGACGGGCGGAGTCAACTCCGCAGGAACCCTCGGGTCCGCCGAAGTTTATATCCCCAAAGATGAGCGCTGGGCGAGCATCGATGCCTTGGATGCGGCCCGAGCTGAGCACACTGCGACCCTTCTTCAAAGCGGCTTGGTGCTGGTGGCCGGTGGAAGAAACGGAAGCACTTTTTTAAATTCCGCCGAAGTCTACGATACGGCCAACGGTTTGACGGGAAACTGGTCAACCCTTTCAACGACCTTAAGTCAAGCCAGGGCCCATCATACGGCTACGCTCCTCAACAATGGCAATGTGTTGGTGGTCGGAGGCTTGACGACCGGTTCCTTGACGCTTGGCTCGGTTGAATTTTTTAGGCCCTCGGATGAAAAATGGGTCGTCGCGCAGCCGCTCCAGATGGGCAGATCTTATCACACGGCGACGCTGCAGGCTGATGGAGACGTTTTGGTGACCGGCGGATTAGGCTCCGGAGGCTTATTAAAATCTTCGGAGCTCTACCGTGCCATCGAGGACCGCTGGGATCCCGTGGGCGTCATGGGGGACAAGAAGAGATATCATACGGCCACTTTGCTTCCCAACGGAAAAATTGTCGTGGCCGGCGGGTTGGGAACGGTTGCAAATCCTGTCCTACTGTCTGGCAATCGGGTTGCCACCGGCAGCGTCAACTTTAACCCCTCTGGTCTTAGCGGCACGATCACCGGAGGAAATATTTCTTTGGCCGGACAGGAATTTGCGGTGGCTTCTCCCCATAGCGGCTTGTTCGAATCTGTCACTATCACCATTTCCTCCGCATCATTGGTATTTTCAAGCGGAACTTTTTACTTCAACAACGCTGCTGTCACTGTCTCGAATGTCGAGGTCTACAAAGGGAAAATGAAATTTGACCTGTCGCTGGCAGGCTTGACCGGCACCGTGTCTTTAACTACGAGCACGGTCTCCAGCCCGGCGGCTCTGGATACAAGCTTATCAATCGTGCAGTGGAGTTTTTCCGGGGGGGGCTTCATTTTTTCCGACTCCGAAATATATAACCCGTCGAATGCCGTTTGGGAATTGGAAGTCAGCACGATATCCTATCCAAGATACGCGCACGCTGCGGTGCTCCTTCCCAAGGGGGACATTTTTGCCGCGGGCGGAATAGGCGCAAGCCCCCACAATCATAGTGAATTACGAGCTTCTGGCGTCTCCGGTTTTGCGGGGGCCGGCAGCGTAAGCAAGGGCCGGGTCAATCACACATTGACGATGCTTCCAAACGGCAAGGTTTTGGCGGCTGGAGGCTCCAATGGAACCGCCGTGCTAGATGGGTGCGAATTATTCGATGCGGCAACCAATCGTTGGTCTTTGGCAGGAAAAATGACTTTGCCGCGAAACTCGCATTCAGTCACTCTGCTTCCCAACGGCAATGTGCTGGTGGCGGGGGGGTTTGCCGCGACGGGCAGCACCTCGGCCGCCACCGAGACCGCAGAAATATTTATGCCAAAATCAGGAACATGGCGTAAAACGGATTCCATGAGCCAGGCCCGTTACAATCACACCGCCACGCTGCTTCCCAACGGCAATGTGCTGGTGGCGGGAGGTTTTCGCCAAGGCAGCTATCTGAGCACCGCCGAAATTTTTGTCACTACGGCCGGAGTTTGGATGAGCGCCAAGCCCCTTTCTGCCGCCCGGGCTCAACACACGGCCACATTGTTGACCAACGGGAATGTCTTGGTAGTCGGAGGTTTTAACGACAGCGCGCAGCAGTATTTGAATTCTGTGGAGGCATATTCTTATAAGACGGATCAATGGAGCGCAAAAACTGTAATGACGAACGCGCGATTCCGCCACAGCGCCACGCTGCTTGCTGGAGGAGATGTGTTGATAACCGGCGGCGATAATGGGGGGGGGGAAATGGCGTCCGTCGAGCGTTATAATCCAATCCTTAATCTCTGGACCGCGCCTGCCCCGTTGAAATCAGGGCGCCATTACCATACGGCGACTTTGCTCCCCGATGGGGAAGTGCTGATATCGGGCGGGGCGCAGGTTTTGGGCGGCTACCTTAAAACTGCGGAAATTTTTGATCCGGCTTCCTGCAATTTTCAAAGTGCCCAACTTACGAACAATCGAGGCAACCATGGCGCTGTTTTGATGGTCGATGGAAACATTTTATTGGCGGGTGGCCGCGGTTCCGCGAGTTCCGAACTATTTTCCGTGGAAAGAGCTTATTATTCCGAGTATGCGCCTACGGCAAAAAAATCGATAATTTCTTCGCTCAGCGCCGCTTTATTGAACCGGGGCGGAGTATTGACGGTTCTGGGCAAGAATTTTCTTGGCGGAGCGGAAAGAGGACACCCTCAGGTGACGTTGCAAACATTGGATTCGGGCGGGGGTGCTGGTTTCCAAGGTTCCTCCAACGGTTATTTATTGGACGTCTCATCTTTGGTTTACTCCGCGAACAACCCTTGGTCCAAGTTTGACTCCAGCATCACCTTCACTCTGCCCTCCGACGCAGACACTCTGCCCTACGGCTGGTACCACCTGAGGCTGGTTTCAAACGGCCTGGCCTCCGACAGCGCCATCATCCAAGTGGGCCCGGATAAGCCGGCGTCCGCGCCGGCCAATGCAACGGCCACCGTTTTAGGAATCTCCTCAATCAGCTGGACTTGGTCCGCCGTATCCGGAGCGGATGGCTACAACATCTATTCATCCTCGTCGGGCGTTTTCATCGCCAGCGCGTCCGCCACCTCTTTTCTTAAGACGGATTTTGCGCCCAGCACCCCTGTCGGCCTGCAGATCGCGGCCTTCACGCTTTCCGGCGACGGCCCGCTGGCCGCAGCGGCCACCGTCTACACTTTGGCGACGCCGCTGAGCGGTTTGAAGGTGACCGGCATCGCCGGATCCCCGCTTGATACCCGTACGCTCTTCTGGTCGTGGACGCCGATGCAGGGCGCCACCAGCTACAAGGTTTTTGAATCTTCCACGGGGGCTTTGCTGGCTTCGCCTTCCGTCAATTTTTTCAACCAGACGGGATTATCCACCAACAGCGCTTACAGCATTCAAGCGACGGCGGTGGGACCTTTGGAGGAAACGGACTTGTCCTTTGACGCGAAAAATTACACCATGGCGGCGGTCCCGATCCCGCAAGCGAC
>MGUX01000001.1 GCA_001800185.1 Elusimicrobia bacterium RIFCSPLOWO2_12_FULL_59_9 | reverse complement strand
CAAACCGACCAAAACTGGACACGATCGGCGGCCGCGAGTCTGGCCCTATTAAACGGCTATTTCTGGATGATTTCTAAACGGCATTCCCAGAAGGGAGCCCAATCTCGAACCAATGCCGGGTGCGCCGGCACAGGCTGCAGACGGAAAGCATGACGGGCACCTCGACGAGAACGCCCACCACGGTGGCCAGCGCCGCCCCCGAGCCGGGCCCGAATAGGGCGATGGCCGTGGCGACCGCCAGCTCGAAGAAGTTGCTCGCCCCGATCAGGGCGCCGGGCGCCGCCACCGGGAACTCGACCTTAAAAAACCGCATCAAGCCGTAGACGAGCCCCGCGTTGAAGTAGACCTGGATGAATATCGGAACGGCGATAAGCAGCACGTGCAGGAACCGGCCGGTGATGTTCTCGGCCTGGAAGGCGAAGATGAAAACCAAGGTCGCCAAGAGCGCGGCCACGCTCACGGGATGCAGCTTGGGCAGAAAGACGCTCTCAAACCACGCCTTCCCATGGGCGCGCACGAGAACCGAGCGGGTGGCCGCACCTGCGGCCAGCGGTATGACGATGAAAATGACGACCGCGTAGACCAGGACGATAAACGGCACCGTCAGGGAGGACGCCCCGCTCACGAGGTATTTCACGATGGGGGCGAAAGCGATGAGCATGATGAGATCGTTCAGGGCGACCTGCACCAAGGTGTAGGCCGGGTCGCCGTCGACCAGATAGCTCCACACGAACACCATGGCGGTGCAGGGCGCGGCGGCGAGGATGATGACGCCGGCGATATATTGGTCGGCGAGTTCCGGCCCGATCAAGGGCAGGAAGAGGCCCTTAAAGAACAGCCAGCCCAGAGCCGCCATGCTGAAAGGCTTGATCAGCCAGTTCACCAACAGGGTGATGAGCAGCCCTTTTGGCCTTCTGCCGACGCTCAGGATGGAGCTGAAGTCGACCTTGAGCATCATGGGGTAGATCATCAGCCACAGCAGCACGGCGATCGGGATGTTGATGTGGCTCTCCGCGCCGAATTCCATGCGCCGCAGCAGGTCCACGACGCCCGGGGCGAGTTTGCCGACGGCGATGCCCACCGCCATGCAGAGCCCGACCCACGCGGTCAAGGTCCGCTCGAAAAAACCCATCTGCTTCGGCTCGTTCATGCTGTTTCTCCAGTTATCTCGATCCCACGGCTCCACGCGCGGCCGGAAAGCGCCGTCATGAGCATTCCTTAACGAGGGATTCGACGCGGGCTTTGATCTCGTCGCGAACCTTGCGGAACGCATCCAACGGCAGAGTTTTGGGATCGGGAAGATCCCAGTCCAGCCGATTTTTCGCCGGCAGGGACGGGCAAGCGTCCCCACACCCCATGGTGACGATGTAATCCCATTGGATCGTAGGGAGGTCCAAGAGGCCCTTGGATTTCTGCAAGCTGATGTCGGCCCCAGCTTCCTGCATGACCTGCACGGCCGTCGCGTTGACCTTCCCGGAAGGCCGGGAGCTGGCGCTCCATCCATCAAGCACGTCCTTCCCCAGTTTCCGCGCGAAGCCCTCCGCCATCTGGCTGCGACAGGAGTTTTCCACGCACACAAACAAAACCGTCAATTTTTTCATCAACAGGCCGCCCCTCGGGCCTTAAACCGCGCGAGCTTCTCGCCGTCGCGCCTCAGAACGTCCACTTCCGCGAAACAGCCGCCCAGGCAGCGGATCAGGCTCTTGTGGAAGCCCCCCTCCGGCTTGGCCAGAGAGTAGCGGCGCCAAAGCCCCTGCTTGCGGTCCTGGACGATGCCGGCGCCGCGCAAATACGCCAGATGCCGCGACACCTTGGATTGCGGCAGCCCCAGTACCCCCATGATATCGCAGACGCAGAGCTCGCCTGCGCGCGTCAGCAGGTGCAGGATGCGCAAGCGCGTCTCATCGGAGAAGGCCTTAAAGAGCAGATCGACGGGCCGTTTTGCCATAATTGTATCTGGATATGCAAATATAGTAGCGGAGCGCGCGCCGGCTGTCAAGCGGCGGGATTGCGCGGCGGCGGCCTTTGACTCTATACTTATAGGGTCTACGGAGGCAATGCTATGGAACCGATAAGCTGCCGCATCCCCTCCGGCGGCGGGGCCGAGGATATCGTTGAGACCATTTTGGCGCTTCGGACCATCGCCGTCGTGGGTTGTTCCCCGAAACCAGAGCGGCCCAGCCACACCGTCGCCGCCTATCTCAAGGAGCAGGGTTACCGCGTCATCCCCGTCAATCCAGGGCAGGAAGAAATCCTCGGGGAGAAGTGCTTCCCCAATCTCACCGCCATCCCCGGACCGGTCGACGTGGTGAACGTTTTCCGGCGCAGCGAGAAGGTTTTTCCCATCATCCAGGAGGCCATCGCCATTAAAGCCAAAGCGCTGTGGCTGCAGGATGGAGTGACGCATCCGGAGGGAGAGGCGCTGGCGCGCGCGGCGGGACTTATGGTCGTCTCAAACGACTGCATGTTGCGGAAGCATTATCAGAGCCGCCGGAAATGATGCCCTTGAAAAAGAAATTCCTTTTATTTTGACCAAGCTAACCATAAGAGTTAAACTTGATGGCGCATGCTTGGCATCTCCCGACGACGAATCGTCCCCGCTGATGAGGAGTCCCCGGCCTCATGAACGCGCCCATCATGGAATCCACGGATTTCTTCCTGCGATCGTGCTTCCGCTACGCGCGCTGGGCCTGCGTCGCTGCGGCGGCCCTGGCTTGCGCCGCGCTGGCCGGTTTTTGGCTTGACGCGCCCATCCTGGCGGGCGGCTTCTCCGCTAGCATCCCCATGGCGCCCAATACCGCCGCCGCCTTTCTCTGCCTGGCCGCCGCGCTCCATCCGGGCCTGCCTTGGCGCCGCTCCCGCCGGGTCCAGGTTTATCTGGCCGCGGCGGTTTTGGTCCTCGCGGCTCCCACGGTGCTGCGTTTCCTCACGCAGGCTTGGCTTCGGTCCACGCCGGCGCCGCCGGTCGACTCTTGGAGGATGATATGGACGATGTCGCCCGTGACCGGCGCCTGTTTTCTGGCGCTGGGCGCCGCCGTCATGCTCCAACCGGCGCCCGGATCGAAAATGCTTTCCGCCGCGGCCAGGACCGGGGCCGCGGCCGTCCTGGCGACATCGTTCATCATGCTGCTGGGATATATTTACGACCAACCCTTCTTCTACGGCGCGAGCATCGTGCCCATGGCGTTGACGACCGCCGTCTGTTTCCTCTGCGTATCCAGCGCCTTCTTCATCATCGGCGGGCCATCGCCCTGGCCGCTGCACTTGCTCGCGGGGCAGGCCCCCAGCGCGCGCATCATGCGCCGGACCCTGCCGCTCCTGGCCGGCATCTACCTGCTGGAAGGTTTCGTGGAGAGCCGCTTTGTCATGCCCGCGCTGACTCACGACATCCTGACGTTGGCGGGCTTGACCGCCATGGCGGGCAGTATTTTGCTCATCAGCCGGCGATTGGATGTCTCGATCGCGGCGGCGCAAGCGAGCCTGCGGGAATCGCAGTTGTTCATCGAAGGAATCATCAACGCGATACCCGTCAGGGTTTTCTGGAAAAATAGAGACCTCGTTTTCTTGGGCTGCAACGCCATTTTCGCGCGCGACGCGGGGTTTGAAAGCGCCAAAGACATCATCGGCAAAGACGACTACCAGATGGGATGGCGCGACCAAGCGGACCTGTATCGCGGCGACGACCGCCAAGTCATCGAGAGCGGCCGCCCCAAGCTGCTCATCGAAGAACCCCAAACGACCCCCCAGGGCGACACGCTCTTTCTGCTGACGAGCAAGATACCCTTGCGCGGCAATGATGGAAAAATTATCGGCATCCTTGGAACGTACATGGACATCACCGAACGCAAGAAAGCCGAGGCGGTCATGGTCAACATGCAGAAGCTCGAGTCCCTGGGCACTTTGGCCGGCGGAATCGCCCATGACTTTAACAACATCCTCACCGCCATCCTGGGGAATCTCTCCCTCCTGCAATCGCAACTGCAGGACGGCGACGCGGCACTGAATCTGATCCAAGAGGCCCAGGAGGCCTGCGGGACCGCGAAAGGCCTCTCGCACCAACTGCTGACCTTCGCCAAAGGAGGAAGTCCCGTCGTCCAAGTCATGGACCTGCGGCCGCTGCTTTCGCAAGCGGCCGGCTTCGCCGCGCGGGGCTCGGACTCGCGCTGCGTCTTTGACCTGGGCGATAGCCCCCTGGCGGTGAACATCGACAAGGACCAGGTCGCCCAGGTGGTTCAAAATCTGGTCATCAACGCGGCGCAGGCCATGCCGTCAAGCGGGAACATCACGGTTCGGGCCGCGATCGTTACTCTGAGCGGCGGCGAACTGCCGCCCCTGGCCGCCGGACGCTACGTCTGGGCGACGGTCGAGGATCAGGGTGCGGGCATTCCGGCCGCGCATCTCTCGAAGATCTTCGACCCCTATTTCAGCACCAAGGCCAAGGGAAGAGGCCTGGGCTTATCGGTATGCCACTCCATCATGGCCAAGCATGGCGGGCACATCAGCGTCGAGTCCAAACCCGGGCAGGGAGCGGCCTTCACCCTCCACTTCCCGGCCGCAAACGCCGCGGACATCCCGCTGAAACAAAAACGCCCGCCGCTCGCCGCCGGCAGCGGCAGAGTTCTCATCATGGACGACGAGCCGATGGTCTCCAAGGCCTTGACGCGCATGCTCGAGCGCCTGGGCTGCCACAGCGAGTGCGCGGGCGACGGCAAGACCGCGCTCGACGCCTATCGCCGCGCGCTAGAGGCGGGCAAGCCCTTCGATGCGGTCATTATGGACCTAACCATCCCCGGCGGCATGGGCGGCAAGGAGGCTATAGGCAAGCTCTTGGCGCTCGACCCAAAAGCCAAAGCCATCGTCTCCAGCGGATACTCCATGGACCCGGTCATGTCGAACTATGCGGCCGATGGTTTCTGCGGCGCCCTGAAGAAACCCTACCGCATCGGGGACGTCTCTGAAGTCCTTCGTAAGATCATCGGCGCCAAGCCTGGCGGATAAGCCGCTCGGGACGCGCATGGACTATTTCCTGGCTCGGCTTCCCATCTTCAAAAAGCTCCCGTCCGCGGAACTTTCGGACCTGCCGCGGCAGTTCCTGCTTCGCCGCTACCGCCGTCAAGAACCGATTTTCCAGGAAGGGGACCCGCCGGCCGCCGTTTTTCTGCTGCGCTCGGGGCTGGTCAAGGCCGTCAAGTACTCGCCGCGCGTGGCGCCCTTCGCCATGGAAGTCATCGTTCCCGGCAAGCTCTTCGGCATGATCGCGGCCCTCGACGGCAGGCCCTATCCCGTCAGCGCCGTCCCGATCAAAGAGTGCGAGGCCTACCGGATACCCGCGCGGGCCTTCGAGAATTTGATGAAGGGGCATTCGGACTTTTCCCGCGAGGTCTACGCGGAAGTGGGCAGCCACCTTCGGCAATCCCAATCCATGCGTTCGCTTTCCAAAGAGCCCGTCGAGAAGCGCATCGCCTTCATCCTCTGCCTGCTCGCCCGGTCCATGGGCAACGACCTTCCTGTCCGGCGCGAGGACATCGCCGAGCTATCCGGCTGCACCCAGGAGACGGCTATCCGCACGCTCGTCGATTTTAGAAATAAGAAGCTCCTCTCCTCCGGCTGGAAGAAGATCGTCGTGCTCAAGCCGGATCGTCTAAAGGCCCTTTCAGGGATGAAATAGCCCCGCGCTTGAAAATCCAAAAATCCTGCGCCGGCGCATACCTTTTCTCCCGCCTCCGCGCTAAACTGTTCCTAGGCGCTCTTAGCGCTAACCCGAATTCCCCAGTTGGGAATTCGCCCGCAGGGTCGTCGCTGTAAAACAGCGACGGGGTTGTCCGGCGCCGAAGGCGCAACCGCAGTTGCATGATTTTGTACGATACTTTTCAGATAAGACAGAGGCTGCAACTGTGGTTTTCGGGCCCAAATCCATTCTGGAGGCGTTTTCCCATGAGCCAACCCATCCTGCTGGACGTCCGGCCGCTGCAGCCGGTCGAGAGGCACCAGAAGATATTTGAAGCGTGGAACGCTCTGCCGGTGGGCGGCGCGCTGCGCCTGGTCAATGACCATGAGCCAAAACCCCTGTATTACCAGTTCCAGGCGGAAAGACCGGGCGAGTTCGAGTGGCGCAGCATCACGTGCGGACCCGAACGCTGGGAGGTCGAAATCCGGCGCATCGGTCCTCCGCGGCCGCGCGAGCCGGAGATTGCCGGAAGCGATGTGAGACCCGATTGGGCGAAGCGCGCTCCCGATCTTGAGGTCGACGTTCGCGAGGACCTGCGCCAAGGCAAGGAGCCTTTCGGCAAAATCATGCAGGCCGTTTCCCAATGCGGCCCGGAGGGCGTCCTCCTGCTGCGCGCGATCTTCGAGCCCAAGCCGCTTTACAACATCCTGCGGGCGCGCGGATTTGAGAGTTGGACCGAGCGCGGAGCGGAGGACGACTGGAAGGTCTACTTCCGCAAGGCCGGGACTCCACCGGGGGCGCCGAGCCCCGGAATATCGCCGGCCCCGCAAACGCATACTTTGGACGTTCGCGGCCTTGAGCCGCCCGAGCCCATGGTCATGATTCTCTCTAAGCTGCCTGAGTTGGGCCCGGAGGACGTCTTGGAGGTCACCCACTTTCGCGAGCCCGTTCCCCTCTATTCCCATTTGGAGGAGGCCGGATTCTCGCACGAGATCATGAAGCTGGAGGAGGGGCTCTACCGGCTCCGCATCCGGAGGAAAAAATGATCGAGGGACCTCCCGTGCAGGCGGCGCCTTTGCGCGGAAGCGCTCCTTTCTTAAAGACGGCGCCGTCCTTGTCCATTCCGATGCGCCACTTCGCCTTCGCGGCCGCGGCCTTCTGGCTTTTCGCCGCGGCCTTCGCCTGGGGCCAGGGACGGCTCTTGGGTTGGGACCTCAACGCCGGGTGGGTCCTGGGACTCGTTCATATCCTCACGCTTGGCTGGATCAGCATGACCATGCTGGGGGCCATGGTTCAAATGGCCGCGGTGCTGTGGGAGACGCCTTTGGCCGCGCCGCAAAGCCTCATCAAGGCGGCCTGGTGGCTGCTGGCCGCCGGGATCGCGGGCTTCGTGGGCCACTTATGGCTCCATAGCAGCCGCGCCTGGCTGCCGGCGGTATTGCTGGTGGCCGCCTTCGCGATTTATCTTTTCGCCCTCCTCAGGACGATGGCTTGGGCGCCCAAACTTGACTGGGCTGGAAAACATCTTGTCTTCGCCGCAGTCTATCTGGCCGCCGTGGCGGCGCTGGGCATCCTTCTGGCCTACGACCGGCAGCGAGGCGTCCTATTTCCGGACCCGGAAGGAGCGCTCATCGCGCATGTCCATCTGGCCTTGGTGGGCTGGGTTTCGCTGAGCATTTTCGGGGTGTCCTACCGCTTGGTATCCATGTTCGCCCTCTCCCATCTCGCCTCCAAGACCCCCGGCCGTTTGGCGCTCGTTTTGGTCAACGCGGGCCTGATCGGGCTCGCCGCCGATGGGCTTTTCGGCGGCCGCCGGCTGATGCCGCTTTGGGCCGCGCTCCTGGCCGCGGGATTTGCGGCCTATGCCTGGCAGATGCGCCAAATCTTCTTATTAAGGAAGCGCGGACTCGACCCTTCCCTGAGCTTCGTCCTTTTGGCCCTGGCGGGAGGAGCTCTTTGGGCGGCGCTGGGGCTGGGGCTGGCCTTCGGCTGGATTGCGGACACGACGGAGGCGCGCGCGGCCTATGTCTACGCGGCGCTCATCGGCTGGGCCACGCCCTTCATCCTGGGCCAAATTCACAAGATCCTCCCCTTCCTGGTGTGGCTTCATATCTACAGCCCCAGAAACTGGAAGCCTCCGGTCAGGGTCCCCAAAATTCAGGACTTAAGCAGCGTCAAGTTGGCGTGGGCGGAGCTGTGGCTTTTGGCCCCGGCGGTTCCGGCGGGCATCGCCGGCTTCTTGCTCGAATCTTCGTTCTGGCTGCGCCTGGCCTCGACCGCTCTTTTTCTATGCGCGACGGTTTATGTTCTAAACACCGTCTTGACGCTTAAACATATCTATTGGAGAGACCCCCGATGGAGCACGCCAAGCAGCTAGCCCTCGCCTCGCTCAGCAACGTCGTCGACCCGGAGGTTGGGCTCGACATCGTCTCTATGGGCTTGGTGTACGGCCTGGAGGTGGACGCCAACCGCATCCGGCTCAAAATGACCCTGACCGCGCCGGGTTGTCCTCTTGGAGCCGCCATGGCGGAAATGGCGGCCGGCGCCCTGCGCGCGGCCGGTCAAGACAGAACCGTGGAAGTGGAGATGGTCTGGGCTCCGCCGTGGAGCCCGGAAATGATCTCGCCGGACGCGGCGGAAAGGTTATGAGCCCTAAACTCTCAGCAGAGCCATCTTCAGCGGCGGCCGGCCGTCGTAGCTGGGGAAATCGCTTTCCGGCAAGATCCACTCCGAATCGCGAATAGGACGGCCGGCTTTGCGGGCGCTGCGCTGCAATTGGTCCATCCACGCCTCGCGCGCGACCTCCGCGGCGTTGTTGCAGCAGAGGATCGCGCCGCCCTCGGCGACGCACAGAAGCGCGGGCTTGAACACCGCCGGATAATCGTTGACCAAATCCACCGCCCCAAACGGGCTCTTGGCGTAGCGGGGCGGGTCGAGAAACACCAGATCGAATTGCTGCTTTTCCATTTTATGGAACGGCGGCATTCGTTTTCCGCGCGCCACCCGAGGCTGCCCCAGCCCGGAGAGCTGCCGCAGTGCCGGAAAAACGTCGCTGCGCACAAAGCTTATTTCAACGCCCAAATCATTGAGGCGGGCGTTTTCCTCGCCGACGGCAAGACTGGATTTTGAAAAATCGACATTGACCACTCGGCTCGCGCCGGCCTTGGCGGCGGCGACGCCCACCCCGCAGGTGTAGGCGAATAGATTGAGCAGCGACTTGCCGGCCGCTTCCCTCATCACGCGCCGGCGGGCGGCGCGAAGATCGAGAAAGAGCCACGGGTCCTGGCCGGCGTGCCGTCCCTGGATGCGGTAATAAACGCCCAACTCCCGCGCCCGGCGCGGCTGCCTCGCGGCGGCCAAACGCTTGGGCGAAAGCTTGTTGATGATGCGGGAATTGCTCCGGCTGCGGTCGTTGTAGATGAGCGGCAGGCCCGGAAAGGCACGGGCGTAAAAGGTTTCCAGCTCCGCCAATTGCGCCTCTTGCAGAGGATGGTGGAAGCTCTGCGCGAGAAGCAAATCGCCGTAGCGGTCCACCGTCAATCCGGCCGCGCCTTCCGCGGCGCCGTGAAACAACCGGTACGCGTCGGTCTGCTCGGAGCGCAGCCGGCCCAGCAGCGCCGAGCGGCGCTCAAGCGCGGCGGCAAGACGTCCGGAAAGGGCATCGGGCACGGGGTTCATCGCGGAGGGCCTCCTTCGCGCTCTGGCATCTATTAGGATATCGCCGGCAAGAAATAAAAGCAAGAGTTCTCCTCAACCGGGACGAAAATTTTTTGAGGCCTTGACGCGCGGGGCGGCGGGGGGTATACTGAAAGTGGATAATGCCCAGCAGTCATCCTCCGCCCAACGCGAAACAGGCGCCTCCCGCTAAAGCGGACCGCGGCCAGCGACGGCCGGTCCATGCAGCGCAAGCCGAAAATTCCGTAACTGGATTTTGCTTGCGGCGGCATTATTTGTTATCTTAACGAACCCATGCTAGCGCATATTTTGATTGTTGAAGACGATGAGGATTTCGCGGAGCTGATCGCGACCTCCCTCAAGCTCAAGGGGTATGAGGCGACGACGCGTTCCACGCTGGCGACCGCCATCGAGAGCTTTCAGGAAACGGCTTTCGACTTGGTCATCGTGGATTTGACCCTGCCGGATGGAAACGGCCTGGCCGTGTGCGAAAAAATTCGCGCCCACCCCCAGCGCTTCGCCACCCCCATCATCATCTTGACCGGCGACGCCAAATTCGAAAGCAAAATCGCCGGATTTCACGCGGGAGCGGATCAATACCTCACCAAAACTTTCAGCGTCGAAGAGGTGGCGCTGTGGGTCGGCGCTCTCTTAAAACGCGTTCGGCGCAATGAGGAAGCGCGCGGCGTCATCTCGCTTGATAAAATACAAATCGACCCCAACGCCCATGTCGTGCGATTTCACGGCAAGGAAATAAACAACCTCACGCAAAAGGAGTTTTACCTTCTCTACCACCTAGTGGCCTCCCGGCCCAAGGTTCTTTCCAAGGACTATATCCTTTCCAAGCTCTGGCGCACGGTGCTCACCGACAACACCGTGGAAGTGCATGTCCACCATATCCGCGAAAAGCTGGGACCCGACGCGAACTCTCACATCCTGACGGTGCCGGGAAAAGGCTACAAGTTCGTCTGACCGGGCCGCCGGCGCGAGCATGGATTTAAACGCCGTCGCCAGCCAGTTCTCTTGCCCCGGCCGGATCGTCGCCGTTGAGCCCATCGGATCTGGAAACGTCAACGACACTTATCTCGCCGTGTTCCGCACCCCCTATTCCGAGCGACGCGCGATCCTTCAGAAAATCAACCGGAAAATCTTCAAGAATCCGGCCTGGATCATCGAAAACATGCGGGTGGTCACCGAGCACGCGTACTCCGTCCTGGAGCGGGAGTCGAAGGGCGAGGACCGGATATGGCAGCTGCCGCGCTTGATCCCGGCGAGAAGCGGCCGAAACCGCTATATCGACCCCGCCGGCAATTGGTGGCGCGCGATGACCGTCATCGCTTCCGCCACCTCCTATGACCGCGCCCAGGGACCTCGCCACGCCTTGGAGGCGGGAACCGTCCTGGGGCAATTTCACCGGCTTGTCTCCAGCCTCGACCCCGCCCGCCTTCGCGACACCTTGCCCGGATTCCACGTCACTCCGCGCTACCTCAGGAAATATGAGGCGACGCTAAAAAAACCCGCCGCCAAAACCCGGCTGAAAAAATCCCCGCAAGCCGGACGTCTGTCGGTATTCATTAAGCGCAGGCGCAGCCTGGCGCACGCGCTGGAGTCGGCCTTAAAACGGGGGGAGCTCAAGCTCCGCTTGATTCACGGGGATCCAAAGGTCAACAACATCATGATCGACGACCTGACCGGAAAGGGGACCGGCATCGTCGATCTGGACACGGTCAAGCCGGGTCTTATCCACTACGATTTCGGCGACGCCCTGCGCTCCATCTGCAACCCCGCGGGCGAAGAAGTCCTGCAATTAAAGGACGTTCGATTCGATCTCAAGCTGTGCGAGGCGTTCATCGAGGGCTATATGTCGCGGGCGCGAAAGTTTCTGACCCTCCAAGACCGGGAGCGCCTCTACGATTCCATCCGCCTCATCGCTTTCGAGCTGGGACTGCGCTTTTTTCAGGACTTCCTGGCGGGAGACGTCTACTTCAAGGTGCGATACCCCGGCCACAATCTAAACCGGGCCCGCGTGCAGTTTCGCCTGTGCCAATCCATCGAAAACCAGGAAAGGGAAATTCGCCGCCTGCTCGCCCGCTTCTAACCCGCCTAACCTGAATTCCTCAGTTGGAATTCACCCGCAGGACCGTCGCTGTAAAACAGCGACGGGGTTGTCCGGCGCCGCGGGCGCAACCGCAGTCCAACGATTTCGCACAATTCTTGCAGATGGGACAGAGGTTGCAACTGCGGTTTTCGGGCTAAAAGAACTCGACCGTCATCTCCCACCGAAACTCGGTCCCGGGCTTCAACAGCACGACGCCTTGGCGGTCGTTTAAGGAATTGGGAACTCCAACCCAAGGCTCGGGACAGAGAAAACCGCGCCGCTCGTCGCCGTAAAACACGAAGCAGAAGTATTCCGGCGCGGCTTTGGGCGCGGCGCCGGGGCTGAGAATTTCCCGCTGGCGGACTCGGACGCCGAAAGAGGCGGGATCGACGATTTCGGCCCAGGCCTCGCCGGGGCCAAAGCCCCCCAGCGCGCAATTGTTCAGCTCCGGAGCTTCCCGCAGCGAAACGCCGCGGCGGTAGTTCGCGGGCCGGGTCGCTCCCGTCAGAAGGCCCGCGGGTGAAAGAAGGCGATTTTCCCGCGCCGGCGTCCGGACGCGGCAAGCGCCGGCGTCTGCGCCGGGCGCCAAGGGCAGGACAAAAGCAATGTGGTTGCCCATGGAAAAAGGCATCGCCTCGCGGTTGTTTATTCCCGCGGCCACAGTCGCCTCGGCCCGCAGGCCCTTGGCCTCAAGAAAGTACCTCGCCTGAAAACGGTAGTCAAAGGGATAAAAGACCCGGGTGGCGTCGTCGGCTCGCGCTTCAAAACCAAAGACGCCCGAGGCGGCCGAGCGCCGCCAAACTTGGTTCCTTACAAAACCGTGGATGGGCATCGGGTATGAAACCCCCGCCAGGCTCCAGAACCCCGGCTCTTTTTTGGGGCGGCCGCTCCCTTGCCGCGCCGGCCGGCGCGGCGCGAAGCTGCGCCCGACGGCCGGAAAAAGCCAGGGGGCCCCGCCTCTCCATGGCTGCTCCGCGCTGCCTTTGCCGCGATAGAGGAGCTCAATCCACCGCCCGCGCCACAGCCGCCGCAAGCTGTGGATCTCGCCCCCGAGAGCGGGGGCGACGGACAAGCGCAGCTTCCCGCCGTGCCCGGAGAGGGTGACCAGCTCGACGCCGTCGGCCGATCGCTCTTTAACGAGAGAGTTAAAGCCCTTCGGCATAGGCGATGATTTGCCGCCTAGTCAGGTCTTTGACAAAGCCTGCCTCGCGGCTTTCGGCCTGATAATAGCCGCGGTACCATTCCACGGTGCGCTCGATGGCCTCCTCGAAGCTCCACCGTGGCCGCCAGCCCAAAAGGTGATAGGCCTTGTCGGTCGCCAGGCTGAGCCGGCCCGCCTCGTGCCTGGCATCCGCCTCAGCGATGTCCCGCCAATCCCCGGGCCAATGTTTGAGGACCTCCCGCACCAGCTCTCCGACCGTTTTGTTCGATGCGATTTCCGGCCCAAAGTTGAAGGACGAGCATAGCGCCTCAAGCCTTTCCAGATTTTGCGCTTGAACCGCGGCGGAAATTTCCGAGCCCAAATGCAGATAGCCGCTCAATAGCTCCAAAACGTGCTGCCACGGGCGCGTGGCTTCGCTATTGCGCACGCGTATTGTTTGCCGCGCCGCGAGACTTTTGACGCAATCTGGAACGATCCGGTCCTCGGCCCAATCCCCCCCTCCTATGACGTTGCCGCCGCGCACGCTGGCGACGGCGGCCGCCGGCGCCGCCGCTCCTCTGCGGACGCCGAAAAAAGACCGCCGATAGGCGGAAATGATGATTTCGGCGCAGGCCTTGCTGGCGCTGTAGGGATCGTGGCCTCCCAAAGGATCGTTCTCCCGGTAGGCGTGGAGCCATTCGGCGTTCTCGTAGACTTTGTCCGTGGTGATCATGATCAGGACGCAGCGCCTGCTTTCGCGGCGGACGGCTTCAAGGACGTTGACGCTGCCCATGAAATTGGTCGCCGCGGTGGCGTGAGGCTCATCGAAGGCCCGGCGCACGAGCGGCTGCGCGGCCAGATGAAAAACGAAATCCGGCTGATGCCGGCTGATTTGTTTTTGGAGGGTTTCCAGAGACCGGACGTCGCCCCGGATATCGGCCGCAAGCCGCTCGCCGAGTTGTATCTCGGAAAAATGGGACGGGGTTGTCGGCGGCTCAATGGAATAGCCGACCACGTGGGCGCCCAGCAAGAGGAGCCACTCGCTCAACCATGACCCTTGAAATCCGGTATGCCCGGTCACGAAGACCGTCTTGCCCTTATAAGCTCCGCCGAAGTCCATATCCATCTCCTTTGCCCCGTTGGCGAGGATCAGCCCGACGCGCCCCGAGCGGCCCCCGGCCGCATGGCCAGATTATCCTTTTTCGCCTTAGAACAGTCAATCCTTTCTTCCCGCCGCACCACATTTAGACAAGCGCGAAAGCTCGATTTCGAGCGCGCTTAAACTACGGGAAAAGTGCTACAATATGAACAGTTGAGCATATGCCCAATAACACTAAGGTAGCGGCCGGCGAGATGGTCTTTAAAATCAAAGCGGACTTCCTTAAGTCCTTGGCCCATCCGTCCCGCCTGGCCGTCATCGAGTATCTCAAGAAACGCGAGGCGCCGGTGGGGCGCATCGTCAAGGATTTGGCGATGGAGCAATCCGGACTCTCCAAGCACTTGGCGACGCTGCGCCAAGCCGGCATACTCGCTTCCCGCCAGGAGAAGGCCAACGTCTACTACTCGATCAAAGACAAGGACATCTTCCTGGTGTTGCGGCCCATCGCGGAAATACTGAGAAAGAAACTTCGGGAGAGCGGGCGGCTTTTGAGCAGCTTCGGCAAAACATGAATGCCGGCCCGCGGCCCGACCCAATCTGTGAAGGCTATGACAAAAACATCGATGCGAAGTCTCTTGGCAATGAATTTGCTGGTCCTGCTGGCGGCAGCGTGGGGCTGCAAGCCGAAAGCGACTGAAGGCGGCATGGAAGGAGCGCCCGCCGCCGAGGCGGCGCCTCCGACTCCCGCCGCAACCGGACAGGCTGTCGCTGAATAATCCTGCCGCCGGATGAACTTTATTCTTGCGGCGGCGTTTCTATTCGTTCTAGGCGCCGCGGCCGGCATCGCTTTGGGACGATGGCCGGCCGCGGCGCGTTTGGCCGGCTATGGCTCGGCGGCGCTGGCCAGCCTAAGTCTTTTGCTGGAGTCTCTGGCCTGCCTGCTGGGCGGAGCCTCCTCCTCATTAATCCTGCCCGGGACGGCCGCCTTGGCCGACTTCAGCTTCCGTTTGACCCCCTTCGGCGCGCTTTTTTGCGCTCCGATCTCGGCGCTCGGCTTCGCCGCCAGCGTCTACGCCGTCGGCTACGCCGAGGAACACGATGATAAAGTTTCCAGGCTCGTGGCGTTTTACAATCTCTTCCTGCTCGGCATGTCGTTCCTGCCGGCGGCCCAAAACGCCTTCAGCTTTTTGTTGTGCTGGGAATGGATGACGGTCGCCTCCTTCTTCCTGGTGGCGCTCGATCACGAGAAGTCGGAATCGAGGCGCGCGGGCTATATCTATTTCGTCATGTCCCAGGCGGGCGCGGCCTTCGTCTTCGCCTTGTTTTTCCTTCTGCGCGCGGCCGCGGGCTCCTGGGAATTCGAGGCTTTTAAGGCGGCGGGGCCTCTCCTTCCGGCGGGCGCGAAGAACGCTCTCTTCCTTCTGGCCCTTATCGGATTCGGCACGAAGGCCGGAATGGCACCGCTGCATCTATGGCTCCCGTATGCCCATCCCGCGGCCCCCAGCCACGTGTCGGCCCTGATGTCCGGCGCCATGATCAAGACCGGCATCTACGGACTGCTGTTGACGATTTTTTCTTTTCTGGGCGGCGGGCCGTGGTGGTGGGGGGCCGTGCTGCTCGCGGCGGCGGCCGCGACCAGCTTAATTGGCGTCGCCTACGCCCTCATTGAAAACGACATCAAGCGCCTGCTGGCCTACTGCAGCGTCGAAAACATCGGCGTCATCCTCATGGGAGTCGGCGCCGGAATGCTCTTTCGCGCCTTCGGCCGCGAGGAGCTCGCGCTCTTATCTCTTTCCGCAGCCTTGTACCACACCGTCAACCATGCCCTTTTCAAGGGACTATTGTTCTTGAGCGCCGGATCGGTGCTCAAGGCCGCGCACACGCGCAACATCGAAGAAATGGGCGGCCTCATCAAACGCATGCCGCTCACGGCCCTGTGCTTTCTGATCGGCTCCATGTCCATATCCGCCTTGCCTCCCTTCAACGGCTTCGTCAGCGAGTGGCTGACCTTCCAAGCCCTATTGTCGGGATTCAACCTGCCCACGATGTCCACGCGCATTTTGTCTTTGCTGGCGGCGGCGGCTTTGGCGCTCACCAGCGGCCTCGCGGCGGCATGCTTTGTGAAGGCCTTCGGCGTGGCCTTCCTCGCCCTGCCGCGCATCGACAACGCCCGCCGCGCCGTGGAGGCGTCGGTGTGGGAGCTCTCGGCTATGGGAATTCTTGCCTTGGGATGTCTGGGGCTGGGGCTGTTTCCCGGCGTCGTCCTGGGATTGCTTAAGCCCGCCATTGAGTCCCTAAACTCCGGGCCCGCCGCGTTTCTCCCGAACCCGCTCTTGGCGCCCTCGGCCGCGGACGGGCCCTACGGCCAAGCTCTGCCCGCGGCGCTCGTGGCGCTCGCGGCGAGCGCCGCCGCCGCCGCCGCGGCCGCCGCGGCCGCCGCGCGCTGGATCGGAGGGCCGGCTCGCGCGCGCCGCGTTCCCACCTGGGCCTGCGGCCTGCCGGAGTTGACTCCCCGCATGGAGTACACCGCGACTGCTTTCTCCAAGCCGTTTCGCCTGCTGTTTTCGTTTATTTACCGTCCGCTGCGCGAGGTCAGCCAGGAGTGCGTCTCCAGCCCCTACTTCCCCAGAAACATCCGCTATTCCAGCAAAATCACGTATCTGATTCGGGAGAAACTGTACCGCCCCCCCCTGCGTCTTTTTTTGAAAGTTTCGCATATGGCCCGCCGCCTGCAGGCCGGAAGCGTGAACGTGTATCTGGGATATCTATCCGCCGCGGTGACCGCGCTGCTTCTGCTGTCCTTGTGGGGAGGCTGGCGATGATTAATTTTGCGGCGGCGTCGGCGGCGCAGCCTTTGGCGCTGATTTTATTGGCGCCGCTGATCAACGGCTGCGTGAAGAAACTCAAAGCGGTCTTGCAGAACCGCCGCGGAGCGAGCGTGCTGCAGCCCTACTGGGACATCCTCAAGAGCTTCCGAAAAGAGGAGGCGATCTCCGAGACGACCTCCTGGATTTTCCGCGCCGTGCCGTATGCCGTTTTCGGCGCCACCGCCGCGGCCTGTTTCCTGGTGCCGGTGGCGGCCGCGGCGGCGCCCTTCGGCTTCGCGGGAGACCTGATCACGCTGGTCTACCTCCTCGCTTTGCCGCGTTTCTTCACCGCCTTAGGCGGGCTGGACGCGGGCAGCGCCTTCGGCGGCATGGGTTCCAGCCGCGAAGTGATGATCGCCTCCATGGCGGAGCCGGCGCTCATCATGGCCTTGTTCACGGTCGGGGTTGAGACGGGCACGACGCAAATTGACGCCGCGGCCAGAATTCTCTCCCAAGGCGGATGGACCGCCTTTAGCCCCGGCGCGGCGTTGGCCTTCGCCGCGCTTTTTTTGGTGCTGCTGGCCGAGTGCGGCCGGCTGCCGGTGGACAACCCGGCGACCCATTTGGAACTGACCATGGTCCATGAGGCCATGCTCTTGGAATATTCCGGCCGCTCTTTGGCCCTCATCGAATGGGCCTCCATGATCAAGCTGACCTTGTTTTTGACGCTGCTGGCCAACCTGTTCCTGCCGTGGGGAATCGCTTTGGAGGCGGAGGCCGCGCCGCTGGCCTTGGGCGTCTTGGTCTACGGCGTAAAAATCGCAGCCCTGCTGGCGGTGCTGGCGGTGGCCGAAACCTCGACCGCGAAGCTCCGGCTCTTTCGCGTGCCGGATTTCCTGGGAGCGGCTTTCGTTTTGGCGCTCCTGGGCCTCCTGTCTCAAGGCGTGCTGAGGCTGGGTTTATGACCGGACGGAGACAAGCATGAGCGCGGCCGCGCCCCCATTCTGGATGTCCCAAGCGGTGACTTTTCTCTCCGCCATGGCGCTGGTGAGCGCCTTCGGCATCCTTTCTTTGCGCACCTTGCCTCTATGCATCCGCGCCTACGCGGTCCAGTCTTTGGTCCTGGGCCTGGCCGCTTTCCTGCTGGCCATCCATCCCGTCAGGGCGCATGTGCTCGGCATCGCGGCGGTGGCGATCCTCGTCAAAGGCCTTGCGATTCCGTGGTTCCTTTTCAAAATCATCGAGGACGTGAGCATCAAGCGGGAGACGGAGCCGTTCGTCTCTTACCCCTTTTCCATGCTTGGCGGCGTCGGGCTGACGCTGTTGTCCTACGCCGTCATGGAGCCCCTCTCCGGCTCCGATCCCTTCGCCGCCCGCGGCTTCGCCCTGGCGCTGACGTTGATGCAGTTGGGTCTCTGGCTCATGGTGGGCCGCAAGAAGGCCGTGACGCAGGTGGTGGGGCTTTTGGTCGTGGAGAACGGACTTTTCGTCGCCGCGCTCTCCGTGTCCTTCGGCATGCCGATGATCGTGGAACTCGGCCTGATTTTCGATTTGCTGGTGGCCGTGGTGGTGATGGGGCTTTTGGTCTTCCGCATTCAGAGCACCTACGCCTCCATCAACACGGAACGATTGAGCCGGCTTAAAGGATGACCATGCCCGTCTGGTCCATTTTGATCGCTCCTTTGGCCGCGTCGGTCCTGTGCGTGGCGGGGAGCAGCACCGCGGCGATACGCCGCATAAGCGCCGCGGGCGCCGCGGCGACGCTGGGCATGAGCGGCTGGGCGGGCTGCTCCGTCCTGCTTCACGGCCCCATCAGCGGCGGCGGTCTGCGGCTCGACGCACTGGGAGTCTACCTGGCGCTCATCGCTTCGTTGCTGTCCTTCGCCGCTTCCCTGGCCTCGGGAGGCTTCATGGAGCATGAAGCCCAAACCGAGAATCTCGGTCTCAACGCATGGCGCGTTTATTACGCCCTCTTGCACCTGTTCACGACCAGCATGCTGTGGGTATCCATCTCCAACAACCTTGGATTTCTGTGGATCGCGGTGGAGGCGACGACGTTGTCCTCGGCGTTTTTGGTGGGTTTTCACCGGCACCATCACTCCGTCGAGGCCGCCTGGAAATACGTGATCCTATGCTCGGTGGGCATCGCCTTCGCTCTGTTCGGCACCATCCTGCTTTATTACGCCGGCGCCAAGGCCGGCAACGGACACAGCCTGGACTGGACCGCCTTTATGGAAGCCGCCCCCCGCATGGACCCGCGGATCGTCAGGCTCGCCTTCCTGTTCGCGTTCCTGGGCTACGGCACCAAGGCCGGTTTCGCCCCCATGCACACATGGCTCCCGGACGCGCACAGCCAAGCGCCCAGCCCGATCAGCGCGATGCTCTCCGGAGTCCTTCTTACGGCCGCCTTCTACGCCCTGATGCGCTTCCACGCCATCGCGGCGCGATGCCTCGGACCCGCTTTTCCCTCGCGCCTTTTTCTGGCTTTCGGCCTGTTGTCGCTGGCGCTGGCCGCGCCTTTCATTCTGGCGGCCCGGGATTACAAACGCATGCTGGCCTACTCGAGCGTGGAACATATGGGGCTGATGTCCTTGGCCCTCGGCATCGGAAGCCGCTTCGCCCTTTACGGCATGCTGCTGCATCTGCTCTGCCACGCCTTGGCCAAAGGGCTGGCGTTCATGAGCTCGGGGCTTATCTTGCGCGGCTTCGGCACGCGGAAAATCACGAAAGTTTCAGGCGCGCTCTCCGCCCTTCCCGCCGCGGGAGTTCCCTTTTTGGCCGCCGTGCTGGCGCTCTCGGGGCTTCCGCCTTTCGGGATTTTCACCAGCGAGCTCATCATCCTCTCGGAGGCTTTCGCGCAAGGCCGTCTTTGGACCGGCCTGGCGGCGTTGGCGCTTCTGGGCGTCATCTTCGCCGGACTTTTTTATCATGCGCTTCGAATGTCCTTCGGCCCGGCCCGGGAGGGCGTACCCCGGATTCCAAATCAACGCCCCGGGTTCTGGGAATGGACCGCCCCGGCGGCATGCTTCATCGCCGTGTTGGCCCTGCTCGGATTCTGGATTCCGGGGCCTTTGGACCGGTGGCTGATGGAGATGGCGCGGATTATCGAGGGGGCCGCCTATGGCTGAGCCGGCGCTCGCGGCACTCGACCAGGTCGCAAGCCTTCTGGGGCTTTCCGAAAAATCGGCGATAACCGCCCACGGGCAAATTCGCCTCTCCGTGCCGCTGCAAGAGCTGCCGCAAAAGGCTCAGAGGCTGGCGCGCGACGGCGGGGCGAGGTTGGCCAGCGTAATCGCGACGGACGAGCGCCGGAAAAACGGCGTGTTCGGTCTGCGCTGCGTTTTCTCGCTCGATCGCTTCGGGCTCTTCGTCACGCTGGAAGCCGAGGTTCCCGGCGCCGAGCCCGGGTATCCTTCGATCACCCCCGGCGTTCCGGCGGCCCACGCGTTTGAGCGCGAGAATTGGGAATTTTTCGGCCTCGTTCCGGCCGGCCACCCGGATTTTAAAAATCTCCTTCTGCACGAGGATTGGCCGCGCGGGCTCTATCCGCTGCGCAAAGACTCCTCCCAGGGGACGCGGCCGCCGCGCGCCTCGGGGCAAAGCTTCCATTTTCAACGCGTGGAAGGCGCCGGGGTCTTTGAGATTCCCGTCGGCCCGGTGCACGCCGGGATCATCGAGCCCGGCCATTTCCGCTTCAGCGTGGCCGGCGAGCCGATCATCAATCTGGAAATCCGCCTGGGCTACGTCCACAGGGGAATTGAGAAGTTGGCGGAGGGCATGGACCCCGCGGCGGCGGCCGGGCTCGCCGAGCGCGTCTGCGGAGACGCCGCCTTCGCGCACGCTCTGGCCTATTGCCAGGCCGTCGAGAGTTTGGCCGGGGCCGCCGCGCCGCCGCGCGCCCAGGCGCTGAGGACCGTCTTCGCGGAGATGGAGCGCCTCTACAACCATCTGGGCGACATCGCCGGCATCGCCACCGACGTCGGTTTTGCCTTCGGAGCGGCCCATATGGCGCTGCTTCGCGAAAAAGTGCTCCAACAAAACCGCGCCCTGGCCGGGCACCGGCTGCTTAAAGGCGTCGCCGCTCCGGGAGGAATCCTAAAGGACATCACTGCCGGGCAGAGTTCGGACTTGAGCTCCTTTTTGAGGCGCCTGTCGGAGGAATATGCGGCGGTGGAGCGCATCTATCTGGGCACGGACTCGCTCATGGACCGCGCCGAGGGCGCGGGCGTCTTGCCCAGGCAGACGGCCGCCGACCTCGGCGGCGTGGGCCCCGCGGCCAGGGCCTGCGGCGTGGACCTGGACCTGCGGCGCGACCATCCTTATGGGATGTACGGCGAACTCGACTTCCAGGTGCCTCTGCGCCAGGAGGGCGACGTGGCCGCCAGGATGCTCGTCAAGATGGCGGAGTTTTCGCAGTCCGTTTCCATCATTGAACAGGCCCTGGAGCGCTTGCCGCAGGGTCCCGTGATGACGCCCGTCGGCCGCCTGCCGGCCGGCGCCGCCCTGGGCTGGGCCGAATCCTCCAGAGGCGAGATATTGGATTGGCTTGAAATCGGGCGCGAGGGACGCATTGAGCGGCTGAAGATCAAGTCTCCATCCTTTTCTAATTGGCCGCTTTTGGCCTGGGCCGTGAGAGACAACATCGTCCCGGATTTTCCGCTCATCAACAAAAGCTTCAACCTGTCTTATTCCGGCAATGACCGATAGAAAATTATGTTCGATATCCTAAAGCGAAACCTAAAGACCGGATGCGTCACCATTCCCGTTGAGGCCGGGGAGGAGCAGGACTTTGAGCTGGCCGGCGCGGGGCTCAAGGATAAAATCCGGCGCCTTTTCGGGGGCCGCTCACTTCACATCCGGCAAGTGGACGCCGGCTCCTGCAACGGCTGCGAGCTGGAAATCTCAGCCCTGTCCAATCCCGTTTATGACATCGAGCGTTTCGGCGCCCATTTCGTGGCCTCGCCGCGCCATGCCGACGTTCTCCTGGTGACCGGACCTGTGACGCGGCAAATGGAGGCGGCGTTAAGAAAAACCTATGAGGCCGCGCCGGAGCCGCGCATCGTCATCGCCTCCGGCGATTGCGCCATAAATTGCGGCGTCTTCGCCGGAAGCTACGCGGTGGCAGGCCCGGTCGAGTCCGTCATCCCGGTGGACATCAAAATCTACGGCTGCCCGCCGGAGCCCCTG